>JBBQMW010000005.1:0-60442 GCA_038329265.1 Bacteroidales bacterium
TTTGTGGTTTATAATTTTTCCCACTCACCCCCAAGCCCCGCAAGCAGGGCTTTTCCCCTCTCTACGAGTAGAGAGGGGCGAGGTAAGCGAAGCGCACCGGGGGTGAGTGAAAATGAAGGAAGTGAATTTTGTCGAACACCCTCTAAAGCTTCAACCGTTTAATAAATTCGTTGATATCGAAATTCAGCTTGATCTTTGGTAATCTGCCACCGGGTTGGCTTTTCTGTATGGAATAAATCTCTTCGATGATCGTCTTGTATTGATCAGCCACGTAATTTCGCCGGAGTTTCAGGGTAGGGGAGAGTTCTCCGCTTTGTGGGGTCCATTCGTCTAACACCAGTCTGTAACGCTTAATTTCCTCATGCTCGCCTAAAGTTTTGTTTATAGCTGATACTTCGCGTTGAAGCTGCGCAAGTACTTCGGTATTTTGGATCAGTTCCTGGTTATCCAAAAAATGTATTTTCCGTTGGCTGCACCAGTCGTGCAGATAGACAAAATTTGGAGAAATAAGTGCACTGGCAAATTTCTCGCCAGCCCCGATCACCATCACCTGCTCAATAAAATTCGATGCTTTCAGTTTATTTTCGATCATTTGTGGAGCAATGTATTTACCCGCCGAAAGCTTAAACATTTCCTTTTTACGATCGGTAATTTTCAGGAATTTGCCGTCTTCCAGAACACCAATATCTCCGGTATGAAACCAACCTTCTTCATCAATCACTTCAGCAGTTAAATCAGGAGCTTTATAATATCCAGCCATTACCCCCGGGCCTTTAATGAGGATTTCGCCATCATCTCCGAACTTCAGTTCAATGTCGGGTAAAATTTCGCCTACAGTTCCAATCTTCATCGATTTGGTATTCGGATTGTTTACCGAAATTACGGGAGAGGTTTCTGTCAGACCGTAACCTTCGAGGTTCAGCATTCCGGCCATACCCAAAACCCGCGCAATTCGGGGTTGAAGAGCAGCGCCGCCCGAAACGATGTAAACGATATTGTTTCCCAGTGCCGCCCGCCATTTGGAATAAATGAGTTTGTCGGCCAGTTTGATACGAAGTTTCAGAAAGAAATTATATTTTTTATTGTACTCGAAATGGCGCGTCAACCGGAGCGCCCAGAAATAAATGATTTTTTTCAAACCGGTCAATTCATTTCCTTTCGACACAAATCCATCGTAAACCCGCTCGAGTAACCGGGGCACCGAGTTAAACATGTGAGGTTTAATTTCCCGAATGGCCGATACAATTTGTCCGAGGTTTCCGACATAATAGATTCCCATTCCTTTGTATTGAAAATGGTAATTCACACTGCGTTCGTATACATGGCAAAGCGGAAGAAAGCTTATCACATGATGGTCTTTACCCAGATTGTGCATTTTCGAATGAGCGACAAAATTCGACACCAAATTAGTATGGGTCAACATTACTCCTTTTGGAACTCCCGTTGTTCCTGAAGTATAGATAATGGTGGCTAAATCTTCCGGATCAATTTCATTTTTGATCTGCTCCAGATTCGCTGATAATTGTTCCTGATGGTTTTTCCCCAACTGAATGATTTCGTCGTAGTTTTTCACACCCTCAATTTTCTCGAACGAATAAATGCCAGCAATCTCCGGAAGGTGGGCGGCAATAGGGCTTAATTTTTCATACAATTTCCGGTCTCCAACGAGCAGAAGATGAATTTCGGCATGTTCAAGAATGTAGCTGTATTCGTCATCGCCAATGGTTGGGTAAATCGGCACGTGAACGATACCAGTCATGGCTAAACCCATATCGGCAAAATTCCATTCCGGACGATTGGAGGTTACAGTGGCAACTTTGTCTCCTTTTTTTAGGCCCAAAGCCATTAAACCCATTGCAAACTGATGCGATTTTTCGACATATTCTGCAGTGCTGTAAACGTACCAATCATCGCTGTCTTTACCGCCTAACGCATCTTTACGGGGAAATTTATGAAGGATCCGATCCAGAATGTCAAAGGTTCTTTTCACCTCGATTGCCATAGTCGAATTAGTTTTCAAATTCCAGATTCTTTTGTTTGAAATTTGAAATAAGCATGATACCGCCAATAATACCAATCATGACGAATACCGACCAATGTACCGAATCGACTGATCCTTTTCCATAGGAATGTAATCCGCTGAGGTAATAATTCACGCCAAAATAGGTCATCAGTACCGAAGAGAAACCCAATACGGTGGCTACCGTGTAATTGTAAATTCCCTTCAATGAAGGAATCATTCGCATATGAGCGATAAACGAGTAGATTACCACAGTGATCAATGCCCAGGTTTCCTTGGCATCCCAGCCCCAGTATCTTCCCCAGCTTTCGTTTGCCCAAACGCCGCCCAGAAAAGTTCCGATGGTAAGCATGTATAACCCAATGGTGACCGACATTTCGCTGATTGTGGTGAGCTGAAGTACAATCGCCTTAACACTCTTTTTATTGGCAGAATTGCTCAAGCAATACAAAATAAGAACCAACAAACCAATAAAGGCACTCATTCCAAGAAATCCGTAGCTGGCGGTAATGATGGCCACGTGGATCATCAGCCAGTATGAATTTAAAACCGGTACCAGATGTGTAATTTCCGGATTCATCCAATTGAGGTGTGCAACAAACAAAGTGATTCCGGAGAGCATTGCGGCTGTACCCAGAACCATTGGGTATTTGCGACCAAAAATAACTCCTGCAAGCATGGCTGCCCATGCAACATAAACCATCGATTCGTAACCGTTCGACCAAGGCGCATGGCCGGCAATGTACCAGCGCAAAACTAATCCGGCAGTATGAACGATAAAACCAAGAACAATTATCGAAGTAAAGGCCAAGCGCACTTTTGGTCCAACTGTTTTTTGACGGAAAATATTGATGAAGAATACGATCAACAGCGTAAGTCCCACCAGCAAATAAACCGGGAATACCCGTTTAAACGGATTAAATGAATTGTAGAAAATCTCCAGGTTCTTTTTCGTTTCCGACTGAAGGTAAGATCCTCCATATTTAGTCTGAAAAGCAGCAATGCTGAGCATTATTTGGCGGCCATTCACTGTGCCTTGACCGTTTAACGATTCTTTCAGAAGTTCAAAACCCCGGTTGATGAATAAGGAATCGGCTGAAGCAACGCCACTTGGTCTGCTTCCTACTGCAAGCCATTTATCGGCTTTGGTTCTTCCGGGAAACAGCGAAAACATGTCGCCGTTAATCACCATAAAACAGATATTTACGCGTTCATCCAGATTGATAATTTCCTTTTCGAAAACATTCCGGAAGGCCTGCATTTTAGCGAATGCGGCTTTAACGGGTTCTAACAATTTATAATTCCCCTTTTCATCGAAAAACGAAGTCAGCGGAATGCGCCGTTCGGTAACACCAAGCAATCCTTTCAGCTGATCATTTGTGATATAAACGAGCGAAACATTTCGCCAAAGTTCAGGATATAAATACAGTCCCAGCATCACTTCCTCAGGTGTACGTCCATCGAAATCAGACTGGCGGCTGACTTTCCGGAGAATTTCGGAAGCCAGGGTCGCAACAGGTTCCAAACGGCCATCGGGGCCCTGAATCCATAATTTGGAATAATCATTCACAAGCTCCTGATCGAGCTTTGGAATGGCGGTCAACTCTGAACTACTCGCATGTGCAGAACCAAAATTCAGGCACAACAAAACAAAAGCTGCCAGACCTGCCGGCTTTGAATATTGTTTTAAACGTTGAATGAGGTTTTGAAAACGGGAATTTTTGTTGAACAAAGCCAACACAAACCCAAGGCCAAGAAGCAGATATCCCAGATAGGTAACATTGGTTCCAAGCTCATCAGCATTCACCGAAAGAACAGTGCCTGCTTCATCCTGATCGTATGACGATTGGAAAAATTTATAGCCCTTGTAATTCAATGTATTATTCATAAAAACCCGCACATTCCGGTTGACATTGTCTTCTTTATCAATTAAGGTAAGTTCGCTGGCGAACGACGATGGGCTATCGGAACCAGGGTATTTATCCATCTGGAAATCGTTTAACTGAAGTGCAAATGGTAAATAATATGGTGTCGCTCCATATGACAATCCAAGAACCGAATTTCCGAAACTAGCATTCATCGTTTCACCCTGTAATCCGTGACGGCCAAATACATTAACAATCTGCTTATTTGAACCATCGGTAAGTTCAAGAATTACAACATCTTCAGCGGCATTTCCGCTGGCATCAAGAGAAACACTCATTGATGCGTGTTTATAGAAATTTTTCACCAGAAGCATGTATCCGTCAAAAGCATACAATTGCATCGTTTGAACTTCAATGGTATCGTTGGGTTGAACAAATTCGGTTTCGCCACCAGTCATTGATCGTATTTCGACTTGCCTATCCGAAACCAGAAAAAGATTGTCACCCCGATTGATAAACTGGAAATTGGCCTGGGGCAGATTAAAGCCAATGAGCATATTCCCTAAATTCATCTGATCTCCTTTCGAAAAGACAAAATTTTCTCTGCCCTGGCCTTGCGAAATTACAAAGTCAATCATTTCGGAACCCGAAGGATCTTCAACAACACTGCGGACGGCATTCTTGATAAATCCGACCGATTTCAACTTTACCGAACGGCCATCAACAACAATTTTTTCGCTGAAACCTTTATAACTTAGTTCAGAAAAAAGTACAGGAACACTTATTGTTTCAGTGGCACTTTTTACGGTCAAAAAATCTTCGGAAGAAAGTATAAAATCGGAAGATTGCCCTTCGCGGATGTGCATAACACCTTCGAAACTGATGTATCTCGTAATTCCGGCCCCAATTAGAATAATGATGAACGAAATATGAAAAAGCCCAACAGCTATGCGTTGCCGGGTATACATTTTATGCCTGAAAAAGTTGACCAACAGATTTATTGCCAGAAGCAACAATATTAAACTGAACCACCAGGATTTATAAATCAGTCCCTGAGCTGCTTCTGTCCCATAACTGCTTTCAACAAAAGTGGCAATAGCCATTGAGAAAGCCAGAATCAGCAACAAAAACCCCATAAATGGGAAAGAGAATAGGAAATTCAAAACTTTTTTCATCTGTTTGTTTATTTGGAATCGATATAAATAGTAACGGCAAATATGCACAATTTTATATATAGGTCATAAAAATGTCCGATAAAATTCGGACTGACCAGTATAACAGATTCGTATGGTTTTGGTTTCTTAAAATTTTCTTAAATAGAAATTTAAGTTTTACTCAAACCTCAATGTTCCCCATTGCCCCATTTGTCCAACAATCCAACCAATTCGCTCCTGAACGTATGGACCGGGGGGATTTGCACTATATTTTCTGGGATTTGGCAATACCGCTGCAAGGGTTGCTGCCTGAGTTCTGGAAAGATTTTTAGCGGTGGTATTCCAATAAAAATTCGCTGCAGCTTCAGCGCCATAAATACCATTTCCCATTTCAATGCTGTTCAGGTAAACTTCCATGATTCGTTCCTTGCTCCAAACCAGTTCAATCAACACCGTGAAATAAACTTCGAACCCTTTGCGAATCCAGCTTCTACCGGGCCAGAGAAATACATTTTTTGCTGTTTGTTGCGAAATAGTGCTCGCACCCCGAACTCGTTTTGTACCTCGTTTTGCAGCGTCAACCGAGCGTTCGATAGCCTTCATATCAAATCCTGAATGGTTCATGAAATTCTGGTCTTCGCTGCAAACAACAGCCAGCGGAAGAAATTTGGAAATCTCATCCATCGAAACCCAATCATGTTTCAAACGAAGTTCGTCAGCAGAGAACACTTGTTCCACAGAGCGAATCAACATCAAAGGAGTTATTGGAACCGGAACAAGCCGAAAAATCACTACCGATACAATAGATACTCCGAAGAACCAGACTGCTGATTTCCATAGAAACCGAAAGATTCGTTTAGCATGACTATCTTTTTTGTTTTCGATGTTCATAATTTTCCCCATCGGAAGAATTGTTTTCCAATCTTAAAATTACAAAAAAAGCCAAAGCAATCTATTATTTCACAAACGACTTCGCCTTATCAACAGCTGCAGCTAATCCCGAAACATCTTTACCGCCTGCAGTCGCATAAAACGCCTGTCCACCGCCGCCACCCTGCATTTCTTTGGATGCTTCGCGAACGATAGTACCCGCATTCAATCCTTTTTCAGCAACCAAATTTTCGGCAATCATTACCGAAATGGATGGTTTCCCTGCAATCACAGAACCTAATGCCAGGAAAAGATTGTCAATTTCGCCTTTTAATTGGAAGGCCAAATCCTTAACCGCCTGGGCCGAATCGAGCTGAATGACTTCAGCAATTACATTCACGCCGTTGATGATTTGTATTTTGTTTTTCAGTTCCTGCTTAATTCCTGATGCAGCTTTGCGCTCAAACTCTTCAATCTGCTTTTGAAGACGGCTATTTTGAGTCAACAAATCTTCAACCGATTTTTTCAGGTTTTGCGTATTGTTTAAAATAGATTTCACTTCCGATAATTCGTCCAGATGCTTTTTAACAAATACCTCCGCATGATCGGACGTGATTGCCTCAATACGACGAACACCCGCAGAAATAGCACTCTCGGAAGTAATAATCATCGAGCCAATTTGTCCGGTAGCCGGAACGTGGGTTCCTCCGCACAATTCAACCGAATCGCCGAACTTGATTACCCGTACAAAGTCGCCGTATTTTTCACCGAATAGTGCGATGGCTCCCATGCCTTTGGCTTCGTCGAACGAAACCGCACGATTTTCTTCTTTCACCAGATTTTCGCGAATCAGTTCGTTGACGCGAGCCTGAATCTTGTCGAGTTCTTCACGGCTCACTTTCTGGAAATGGGCAAAGTCGAAACGCAGGTATTCGCTATTCACCAGCGAACCTTTTTGTTCCACATGTGTACCTAAAACTTCACGCAAAGCATGATCGAGCAAATGCGTTGCTGTATGGTTGTTCATGGTAAGTTTGCGCTTGGTGCCTTCAATAACTGCTTTAAACGAAGCTGATGGATTTGCCGGCAGTTTCGAAGCAATATGAACGGTAAGGTTATTTTCTTTTTGTGTATCCAGAATTGGTGTCCGTTGTCCGTCGGATTCAATATAGCCGGAGTCGCCAGACTGTCCGCCCGATTCGCCATAGAATGGTGTCTGATCAAAAACCAGGTGATAAAATACCTTATTGTTCTGAGTCACTTTGCGGTAACGCGAAATATTGACTTTGGCTTCCAAATGATCGTATCCAACAAATTCAACCTGCTCAATTTTCTTCAGCTCCACCCAATCGTCAGTTTCCTGAACGGCAGCATTGCGTGAGCGTTCTTTTTGAATTTCCATTTCGACGTTGAACTCATCCATATTTACGCTCATTCCATTTTCACGAAGAATTAACTCCGTTAAATCTATAGGAAATCCGTAGGTATCATAAAGCGTAAATGCAAGCTTTCCGCTTAAAACTCCCCCTCCTTCGGAGGGTGTTGTGGGGAGGCTTTTTTCAAGCAGACGAATTCCGGTTTCAAGAGTCCGGAGGAAAGATTCTTCTTCTTCGCGAATCACATTCTCAATTAGTCCCTGTTGCGAAACCAGTTCAGGAAACGCGTCGCCCATGTTGTTTTTCAGCACCTCAACCAGTTTCCAAATAAATGGTTCCTTGAAATCCAGGAAAGTATATCCGTATCGAACGGCACGACGTAGGATCCTACGGATGACATAACCTGCCTTATTATTCGAAGGCAATTGTCCGTCGGCAATCGAGAACGAAATGGCACGCAAATGGTCGGCAATTACCCGCATGGCAATGTCGGCCTTTTGATCGGTTCCGTATTTTTTATTACTGAGCTCAGCAATTTTAAGGATTGTATTCTGGAACACGTCAGTGTCGTAGTTCGATTTTTTGCCCTGTAAAACCATGCACAAACGTTCGAAGCCCATTCCGGTGTCCACATGTTTGTCCGGAAGTTCTTCCAACTTGCCGTCAGCTTTGCGATTGAACTGAATGAATACGAGGTTCCATATTTCAATCACCAGAGGATTGTCTTTATTGACATGGTCTCTCCCCGGACTTTTAGCCCGTTCGGCATCATCACGCAAATCGACATGAATTTCGGAACATGGACCACAAGGTCCGGAATCACCCATTTCCCAGAAATTATCTTTTTTGCTTCCGTTGATGATCTGTTCCGCCGGAAGGAATTTGCGCCAAAGATCGAATGCTTCAACATCGCGTTCCAGCTTATCATCAGTGCTTCCTTCAAAAATGGAAGCATACATTCGGTCGGCAGGTATTTTCAAAACGTCGTGAAGCAGTTCCCAGGCCCAGTTGATAGCGTCTTCCTTGAAATAATCGCCAAACGACCAGTTTCCCAACATTTCGAACATGGTGTGATGGTATGTATCATGACCCACTTCTTCCAAATCGTTGTGTTTTCCTGAAACCCTCAAACATTTCTGGGTATCTGCAATACGCAAATATTTTGCAGGCTGATTGCCCAGAAAAATATCTTTAAACTGATTCATTCCCGCATTGGTAAACATTAATGTGGGATCGTTTTTAACTACCATGGGTGCCGAACTCACAATCTGATGTCCTTTTCCGGCAAAAAAATCCAAAAACGCTTTCCTGATTTCCTTCGAATTCATCGCTATACTTTATTTTCTATTAAAATTCTGTAACACAAACCGTCACTTAATAAATGTTAAAATTCCGTAACTGGCCAAAGCTCAATAAATAATTTCGCTTAAAAGTCTAGCTTTGCAGACTGTTTAACCCGGAATTTTCGAACCGTTGCAAAGTTAGATTAAATCCTTAATTTTGTTTCAAGTCGAAAAATAAATTCCATTAGCAATGTAATATGGCGAAAGTCAAGTACAGATTTAATGCTCATACACTTAGCTACGATAAGATCGTTATTAGCTTTAAAACTAAATTCAAGCGATTTTTAGCCTTATTTTCAACTACATTGGTGTCGTCGGTACTCATTGCAGTCGGGATTTTGCAGTTTTACGAATCTCCCCGAATGCGCAGCCTTCATAAGGAAAATGAACGACTTGAGACTCAATACAAATTGCTCTACAAGGATCTTTTGACAGTTGAAAAAGTGTTGGACGAAATTGAAAATCGCGACAACAATTTGTACCGTGTTGTTTTCGAAAGTGATCCGATTCCATCCACCATTCGCAAAGCTGGGTTTGGCGGAGTTAATCGATATTCGCAACTCGAATCGTTTGATAATTCAGAACTGGTTATCCGAACTGCAGAAAAGTTGGACATTATTTCGAAGCAAGCCTATATTCAGGCTAAATCGTACGATGAGGTGATGAATATGGCACTGAATAAAGAAAAACTGGTTTCGAGTATGCCTGCGATTATGCCCATTTCAAACAAATCGCTGAAAAGTACGGCCTCCGGATGGGGATACCGGATTCATCCGATTTATAAAATCAAGCAGTTTCACTACGGAATGGACTTTACTGCATCAATTGGGACTAAGGTTTATGCTACCGGTGATGGTGTGATAAAAGATGTTCAATCAATTGGTGGTGGTTATGGAAAATGGATTATGATCGATCATGGATTTGATTACCAGACCTTGTATGCTCATTTGAGTGGATTCAATGTTAAAGTCGGTGACCAGGTCAAACGCGGACAAGTCATCGGGTATATTGGAAATTCGGGTACATCAACCGGGCCACACGTGCATTACGAAGTTCACAAGAACGGAGAACCTGTAAATCCTCAATATTATTATTTCAAAGATTTGAATGCCGCAGAATACGAAAAAATGGTCAACATTTCGTCGAACATCGGACAAACTTTCGATTAAAACTATATACTGTGCCTTACAAAAAACCTAAAATAGAAAAAGTCTTTTTTTCGATCAGCGAAGTGGCTGACATGTTTGGAGTCAATACTTCGAACATTCGTTTTTGGGAAAACGAGTTCGATATTCTGAAACCAAACAAAAATGCAAAAGGTAACCGGATGTTTACCAAAGAAGACATTGAAAACCTGAAAATCATCTATCACCTTTTGAAAGAAAAAGGGATGACCATAAAAGGAGCACAGAAAAAACTAAAAGATAACAAGGAAGATACACTTCAGAATTTCGAAGTGGTTAACAAACTTCAGGAAATCAGAAAAATGCTGATCGATATTAAAGAAGAACTATAGAAAAGTTCCAAGTTTAAAGTTCCAGGTTTCAATTAACCTTTAAACAAAGCTTATCGCTATTCAAATGCAACTAAAAAAAATCACCCAATACATCGAATCCGTTGCGCCATTGGCTTTTCAGGAATCGTACGACAATGCCGGACTGATTATTGGCCATTCGGAGGATGAGGTTTCAGGAATACTGATCACACTGGATATTACCGAAGAAATTCTGGACGAAGCCATCAGCAAAAAACTGAACCTGATAGTGGCTCATCATCCGGTCATTTTTAGCGGCATTAAAAAGTTGAATGGAAGAAATTACGTGGAGCGCTGTATTGCAAAAGCAATTAAAAACGACATTGCCATTTATGCGGCTCATACCAATCTGGATAGTGTTTTCGGTGGGGTGAACAGCAAAATCTGCGATAAACTTAATCTACGGAATTGTCAGATTTTAGATCCTATGTCTAACTTCCTGAAAAAGATGGTCACTTTTGTTCCAACTGCCTATGCTGAAAAAGTTCGAAATGCTTTGTTTGATGCAGGTGCCGGAAATATTGGAAATTACGATTCGTGTAGTTTTAACCTGAACGGAACCAGCAGTTTTAGAGGAAATGATCAGAGCAATCCTTTTGTGGGCGAGAAAAATCAGCTTCATCTGGAAGAAGAAATTCGTATCGAAACGATTTTCCCGAAACACCTTCAACCCGGAGTTATTCAGGCACTTTTAAAATCACATCCATACGAAGAAGTAGCCTACGATATTTATCCTCTTGATAATAACTATGCACAAGCAGGCATCGGAATGATCGGAGAACTCGAAATGCCGATGGGCGAATTGGAGTTTCTTTACCACCTAAAGAGAATTTTTAACTGCATGGTTGTTAAGCACACTCAATTGCTTGGTAAACCAGTCAACCGAGTTGCCGTTTGCGGTGGTTCCGGAAGTACATACCTAAACAAGGCCATCGCTCAAAAAGCCGACATTTTCATTTCAGGAGATTTTAAGTATCATCAATTTTTCGATGCCGAAAATCGGATCATAATTGCTGATATCGGGCATTATGAGAGCGAACAATTCACTAAAGAAGTTTTTTATGAATTACTTACAAAAAAATTCCCTAAATTTGCAGTCCATTTATCGGAAAAAAATACAAATCCGGTAAGTTACCTCATTTGAACTCAGTTTAACAAGTATAAGTATGAATACACAGTACGTTAGAGACGAAAATAAAAGTGTGCCAATCAGTTCAAAGCTCAGAGCCTTATTCGAACTGCAAAATGTTGTTTCTGAAATTGACAAATTCAAGACTCTTCGAGGTGAATTGCCATTGGAAGTTCAGGACTTGGAAGATGAAATTACTGGATTAAAAACACGTTTCAGTAATTATGAAGACGACATTAAAGATCTGGAAACAGCCATCCATAATAAAAAGATCGCTATCAAGGAATCAGAAGGCCTGATCGCAAAATATACCGAACAACAGAATAATGTTCGCAACAACCGCGAATTCGATTCTTTGAGTAAGGAAATTGAGTTTCAAAAACTCGAGATGGAGTTGTCGGAAAAACGGATCCGTGAATATACCGCAGAACTTTCTATCAAGAAAGAAGCCATTGGTTCATCATCATCATTGTTGAAAGAGAGATTGGAAGATCTGGACAGAAAACAGCGAGAACTGGAAGAGATTACTGCCGAAACACAGATTGAAGAAGAGCGACTGAAATCAAAATCTGAAAAAATTGAAGCCAATATCGAAGCTCGTTTAGTAACGGCGTTTAAACGTATTCGGAAGAATGCACGTAATGGCTTGGCAGTTGTTACTGTTCAGCGTGATGCCTGCGGTGGTTGCTTCAATAAAATACCGCCTCAGCGCCAAATGGATATCGCTTCACGCAAAAAAGTTATTGTTTGCGAATATTGTGGTCGTATCCTGGTTGATAAAGATATTCTGGATTCGTTAGAAACTGTTGATTAATCAGAATTTAAATAAAATACGAACCCTTCAGGAGTAATTCTGAAGGGTTTTTTCTTCAATATAAAAAATAAAAAAGGCAGCTCTTTCGAACTGCCTTTCCTTATTTAGAAATACTTTTCCTTATTTTACAGAATCCATATATTCGATCAATTCAACAACTTTGGTTGAGTAACCCATTTCGTTATCGTACCATGATACCACTTTAACGAAAGTAGGAGACAATTGAATACCAGCTTTTGCATCGAAGATTGAAGTGCGGGCATCACCAACGAAATCGTTTGATACCACTTCATCTTCAGTATAACCAAGAACACCTTTCAATTCGCCTTCTGAAGCAGCTTTCATTGCAGCACAGATTTCAGCATAGGTAGTGCCTTTAGCCAAACGAACTGTTAAGTCAACAACAGATACATCAGGAGTCGGTACACGGAAAGCCATACCTGTTAATTTGCCATTCAATTCAGGAATTACTTTACCAACAGCTTTAGCAGCTCCGGTAGATGATGGGATGATATTTTGTCCGGCACCGCGTCCACCTCTCCAGTCTTTAGCAGAAGGACCGTCAACAGTTTTCTGAGTTGCTGTAGTTGCATGAACTGTAGTCATCAAACCTTCAACAATTCCAAAATTGTCATTCAATACTTTAGCGATAGGAGCTAAACAGTTTGTTGTACATGAAGCATTAGATACAAACGTCATGTCGTTGGTGTACGATTTGTGGTTAACACCCATAACAAACATCGGGGTATCGTCTTTTGAAGGAGCTGAAAGGATTACTTTTTTAGCACCACCATCGATATGACCCTGAGCTTTAGCTTTTTCAAGGAATAAACCTGTTGACTCAACAACATAGTCAGCACCAACAGCACCCCAGTTGATATCAGCAGGATTACGCTGGGCTGTTACACGGATAGTTTTTCCGTTTACGATCAGGTTACCGTCTTTTACTTCAACTGTACCTTTGAATTGTCCGTGTGTAGAATCATATTTTAGCATGTATGCCATATAATCTACATCGATAAGGTCGTTGATTGCAACTACTTCTACATTTTCTTTAGCTACTGCAACGCGGAAAACAAAGCGTCCGATACGACCGAAACCGTTGATACCGATTTTAATTTTTGACATTGTTTATAAATTTTAGGTGTGTATAAATTAATAATGATTATTTTTTGCAGACCTTTTTTATTTAAGGCCATACAAAATAAATACTTAAAATCAGAAACATCAAATTTATTTTGGAAGTTTTGCTCTTTTTAATTTTTAGTTAATGTTGATTGATGCATTATTTATGGAATTGTGAAGGTAGATTCTTGTTTCTAATTTCTGCTACATTATAAATGTGACTTTTCATTTTGGAATCGAAAGAACTTCGAACTTCAAAAACGTTTTTTTAGCAGTTTTCCTTTGTTCAGATTCGTTTAAATGCTTGCATCAGGCAGTATCTAAAAAAATATTCAAATCTCAGGGGCTTATATCTTGAGTATTTTACTTAAAAATAGCAGGTTATGGAGGTTTTAAAGATTCATAGATGCGATTATTCTGTGCGATTACGATGACCGATTGTGATTTTGTTTATTGTATTATTACCTGAGTGAATGTTTATTTGTTTGTATATCTCTGGACATAGTGTGTTTACTGGCTAATTGAAAGGAAATGAATGCAGACTACTCTAACTTAGTTAATTTTGGCTTAATCTTTGTTAACCTATTTTAACATCTAGGTTATGTTGTATTTTGCATGGCTTTTGTCAACAGTTTTAATATTTATTTTGATGTTACTTTTAGACGTTCCTGCGTCATTAAGTTAGTTGCAAATATATTTACAAACTATCTAAAAGCTGAAAAAAGAGAAATCAAAGTAAAAATTATTGTAATTTCTGTGCTAATGTCAATAATTAGTGTAATTTTAGCCATGTTTTATGACTTCGACCGATAGATGTTTTCAAACTGTTAAATATAAAAATTAGAAATTATGAGACTATTCTGTTTTGACTCAGGTTGAGTTAAAGCTTTGCAAGACGTAGTAAAATAAGTGTATCCGGCTGATAAATATTTATTTTATCGGTTGTTATTGTTGTACATTGCTGATAATTTTTATACGTTTGCATGATTAAGTGGCTAATTTTACACAGATAAATCTGTTATAAAGATAAAAATGAGTTATAAAATTCAATCAATCAATCAATTAAGTTCAATTTAAAAACAAATGCTATGAGAAAATCATTTACACGGTTTCTAAGTGTATTCATGCTATTCTGTGCGTTTGGCTTGCAGGCAGCGTTTGCCGTTGCATCTCATTGGGATGGTACTAAATCTATTCCTAAAGATGAAAACTTAAACGTAATACCTGGAGACATTTCGACACAGTTTGTGCTGGCCTTTGATGCTGCTCCTGCCGTAACGGCAACTGGTGGTACTTTGGTCGTTTACAAGGGTTCTACCATCGTGAAGTTGGTACCTATTACCCAATCCTCTGCCGACGTTAGTGTGGTAGGGAAAACTCTGGTGGTAAAACACGGTGCTCCTTCTTTTGCTGAAGGTACTGGTTATTCCATTACTCTTTCTTTAGGTGCTGTAAAGGTCGGTGCTGATGATGTCAGTATTTTACCAGCAGAATACACCTTTACTATTGGAGATTTTACTCCACCGGTTTTGGCTACAACAAATCCTTTAGTTCCTGTTGATGGTGCTACAAATGTTGAAGCTAACCTGTTTGGGGCATCTTTCGATTTGATGATGACCTTCAACGAAGGTGTTAAAGCTGGAACTGGTGACATCGCTGTTTACAATGTAAATGGTACAGTGATTGACCTTATTCGTGTGACTCCAACAAATCCACGTATTACAATTTCAGGCTCAACTGTTACTGCAACTATTAATGTGGATCCTGCTTCTTTCTTTGCTGCTCAAAACGATTACTTTGTAAAAGTTGATGCAGGTACATTTGTAGATATTACTGGTAATAACAATAAATATGCTGGTATTACAAATACTACAGTCTGGAATTTTTCAACCCGTGATAATTCAGCTCCAGTAATTACAGCTTCAGTTCCTGCTGCTGATATTGCTGCTACTTCTGCGAAGTTAAATGTAATGTTAAGTGAAGCTGGTAAGGTTACTTATAGTGTTGATGGTGGTGCTTATACTGCTCCCGATGCTGTTGCTGCAAATACCAATAAGGTATATACAATAACTGGTTTGACGAGCAGTGCTACTCATACAGTTTCTGTTGTAGCTTCTAATAATGAAACTCCACCTAATGTATCTGCTCCAACAGTGATCACTTTTACTACAAAAGATGATCAGGGTCCTATGGCTTCAGCTCGTGACCAGATTGTTGAAGACAAAAAAACTACTGGAGTTTACTTGTTATTTGACGAAGAAGTTACCGGTGGTACTGGTTTACTTTCTGTTCGTAAAGTATCGGATAATTCATTAGTATATTCAGTACCTGCTTCTGCTGTAACAAGTACTAAGCTTGTTGCTCCTGATGCAAACGCTGGGAAATGGAAAGCTGTCATTAAATTTGGTGGTGCTTTGGCAAGTACCGGAGATTATTTTGTTGTATTCCCTAAAGGATACATGAAAGATATGTCAGGTAATGCCTATGGTGATGATGTACCTGGAATTCTTGTTCCTGAAAATTATTTAGATTGGACAATTAATTCGTCTGACTTTGTTGCTCCTGTTGTAACTTTTGCTACAACTACTGTTGCTGCTGGTTCTGGTAATATTACCGGCGCTGCTTTGACTGATGATGTTAAAATTGTATTCAATGAAGATGTAGTCTTAGCTGATGGTACTATTGGATGGCCAGCTATAGGGGATTTTGCCAGCTGGAGTAAATATCTTGCACTTCAGAAAGATGGAATAAATGTTCCTGCAGCATATAGCTATGCAGCAAATACAATAACAATTAATCCTACTTCTGACTTCCCAAGCAATACGACCTATACTCTTATTATGCGTGCAGGTATTGTTAAAGATCATAGTCCTAATGGAAACGTTTTGGCTGATGGAAAAACAATTACCGTAACTTCGGGTGATTTAGATGTATTGGCTGCAACTTTTGGTCCTGCCGGTATTGATGCTGCTAATACAGCATTGACGATCAAGTTCAATAAAGCAGTTCGTACCATTACGGGTACAACTCCTTTCTACGCACCATTAACCAATGCTAATGTAGAATCTACATTAGAGCTAAAGAAAAATGGCACTACAGTTGATCCTCTAGATTATACTACCACTTATGATGCTGCAAGCATGATGATTACAGTGGTTCCTTCCGCAGGAAAATCTTGGGAATCTGCTAGTGCTCTTGTTCCTGTTACTTATACATTAACCATTCTTGGCTCTAAAATTGAAGACAATAGTGGAGCCGATTTGGCTACAGTAACTAATACATATCTGGTCGTCGATTTCAAAAAACCTGTTGCTACTTTGGTTGCCAATGAAGTTTTAGCATCCGTTCCTTTGACCATTACTTTCGACGAAGCTATTACTCCTATTACTGCATCTTCACCAGATACTTATTTCATGCTGAAAAGCAATGATGCACAGGGAAATAACCTTCCATTTACTTTTACACAGGTTGGGAATGTTGTTACAATCATTCCTACTGTTGCAGTGGAGCTTGGTAAAACCTATTATTATGGTGTTGGCGCTTCAATGGCTGACGCTACTGGTAATGTTAATTTAGCTGCATATAAATCAGTGAAAATTGTTGGTGTTGTTATTCCTCCGGCTGTTGATGCTTTAACTTATACCGTTAATGGTGGCGCTGTTACTCCAATTGCCGATACTTATCAGGGAGCTGCTAAAAATGTTGATGGTAATATTGTTGTAAAAGTTACTTTCAATGTAAATGTGGATGACAAGGATTTAACTGCAATTAATACTGTTGCAACTAATTTTGCACCTGCCAATATTGGTGTTACAATTGTTAGTGATAATGTTAGCGGAAAAGTATTGACTATTACGATTCCTAATCCTACCATTGCGGCTTCTGAGCCTGGAACTGAATATACAATCACTATTCCCCAGAATTTAATAGAAGCAAATGAAGCCTATACTGGTACTACATTTGCTCAGATGCCTGGTAATGTTGTTATTAAATTAAAAACAAAAGATACTCAACTTCCAACATTTACTGCAGTTCCAACCGGAGCTGGTGTAGCAATGGATGCTGTTGTTAAATTAACATTCAGCGAACCTGTTACTCCTGTTGCCGGAAAAACAATTACTTTCA
Source organism: Bacteroidales bacterium (assembly GCA_038329265.1). Taxonomy (GTDB): domain Bacteria; phylum Bacteroidota; class Bacteroidia; order Bacteroidales; family Prolixibacteraceae; genus Aquipluma. The sequence goes on from JBBQMW010000005.1 coordinate 17,356, forward strand.
AAACCGGAACAACAAATGTTGAAGAAACTGTAAGTATTACTTCAGCTAATGTTGTGAAAGATGGTACTGTTACTGATGGTACCATTTGGGAAGTAAAACATGCTGCTTTCGTAAAATATGGTTCATTATATGATGTTGTTGTTGGTAAAGATGCATTCGTTGATGCAGCTGCTAATAATTTAGGCGCTGCCGATGTTACTTTCCTTTTCACTACAATGCCAAATCCTGCTCCTATGGTAAGTGCATTTAGTCCGAAAGATGAGGCTGACATGGTTGCTTTAACTCCTCAAATGACTATTGTATTTAATGAGCCTGTTGTTCAAGCTAGTATTACTGGTAGCCGCAAATTGGTTTATGTCATCGAGAAAAAAGGTGCTGCTGATGCAACTATTAATGGTGCTGGCGATCTCGTTCTTGGAGGTGATGATGTACAGAAATATTATGCTTATGTCGACGATATTACAAAAATCGCCGTTGACGGAGCAACTGTAACTATAAAAGGCGTGACCCTTGAAGTTGCAAAAGAATATTATGTATTAATTACTCCAGGTGCATTTAAAGATGTTTCTTTAGGTCTTCCTGCTGCTCAACCTTTTGCCGGAATCACTTCATATGGTGCAACTGCTGTTGATCCTTGGAATTTCACTACCAGTGATGTTTATGCTCCTGAAGTAGCTCTTTCTTTCACCAAAGTTGGGTCTGACGGATTGGCTGCTGCCGATAGCGACATTAAACTGACTTTCAGTAAAAAAATCGCTAAAAACGGTGGAGCTGCGATTTCCAACAGTGATTTATCAGCATTACCAACTCCATTGATTGTACTGGAAAAATGGAACGTACCTACATCTGCTTGGGTTAATATTAAATTTACTGGTACTATTACCAATGAAAATGTAATCACTATTGATAATTCATCGCTGGTTATCCTCAATGAAATGAAAACCGGAACCAAATACAGAGTTTCTTATGGTACTCCTGTATTGGAAGGCAAAGACAGTCATACTGACTTAGCTGCTTACGCCGGTGAATTCTGGACAACTGATGTTACTGCACCAACAGCTCCTGTAATTACTTACAAAGTTGATGAAGTAAACTCAATTTCTTATAACACAACTGACGGTGATGTTATTGATGTAAATATTAAATCTACTGACGTAAACTCTGGTTTAGCTGATCATACTGCCATTAAAGTTTATTATCTGAAATCTACCTACGATGGTACATTGACTGCTAATGACGTTAAAGGTTTGTCAGAAGCTACTGGTGACGATGATTTTGATAAAACCTGGAAAGGTGGCATGGAATCTAAAACCAGTTATTTCATCTATGCTGTTGCTGAAGATGTTGCTGGAAATCTATCTGGTGTTTCGAAACTAGAAACAAAAACTGATGATCGTGTAAAACCTACTTTGGCTGGTGCACTTCCAACTTCATTTGATGCTGCCGGTAATATTTCACTGGTATTTAACGAAGCTGTTAAACCTTCTGCTGGTGCAACTGCCAGAGTTATTGACAATGCTACCGGTATTGTATATACAATGCCTTTAGCTAACCTTGCTACCGGAACTGATGCTGCTTTGAAAACAATTACGATTGTTGGTGGACCATTTGCTCAAATGTCAAACGATGTTGCAAATTATACCATTGAAATTAATCCGGGTATGATTGTAGACGTTCCACGTCAGGTAGCAGCTGTTGATGTAAATGCTGTTAATGCATGGGATGGTATCGTTGGTACTTCGTTCCAGGTTGTTTCGAAAGATCAGGTAAAACCAACTATGGCAGGAATTGCTCCTTCCGGATTAGTTAATCTGAATCAGGCATTTACATTGAGCTTCTCGGAGCCAGTTAACCTGAATAATACTTTCACTCAGTTTCTGGTTTTCGACGGAACTACTCCTTATGATGTAGTGAATGCAAGCGAAATAAGCGGACAAGGAACTAATGCTATTGTTGTTAGTCCAAAACGTGCATTAGTAAGTGGTAAAACTTACACTTTAGTTATTACTGACTTAGTATTCTCTGATTTAAGTGGTAATGTAATGAACAGTGCAATGCTCGCTACAAGAACTGCAACTTATATTGCAAAAGACGTTGTAGGTTTGGCTGCCAGCTTTAAAGCTGATGCTACTACCTTACCTTCTTCTTCTGCTTTAGCATCTGTTCCATCTACTTTAACAATTGATTTAGGTGAAGCTTTCTTCCTGACTTCAGCTTTAGATCCTAATGTAAATACATTTGATCTTCAATCACATGTATATCTGAATCAGGCAGGAACACCTGTAAGTTTCACTGCTATGCAGTTTGGAACTACAATCGTTCTTAGCAACTTGAACGGTTCTGGATTGGGAACTGGTGCTAAAGGTAAAAGTTACACATTTGGCTTCGTTAATTTATACGATGCACAAGGTAACATGACTACAGGCGCTGAGACTTCATTCTCTGTTGCTACTGATGCTGTTGTTAATCAGGTTGTAACATTTACTCCTGGAGATAATGATAACGATTCTGGTACTAAAGTTAATATAACAGTTGATCAAACTTTCAAGATTGAGTTCAGCGGAATCATTTATTCTTACAATGCCACTGAATCGTTGAATAATCTTATTATGACGAAGGCGCTATTGACAAGTCTTGGAACAATTTCTATGACTCCGATTCCTGCTGATGCAACTTTAGATATTACTGATTATTCCGTTGTTGGTGGAAAATCTGTTGTAACATTAAAGGTTTCTAAAGCATTGACTAGCGAAACTAATTATGTCCTGCATTTGAATGTTAATCATACTATTCAAATTGGTCAGGGCTTTGCTTCAATGGGTACTTATCATGAAGGTTTTACTACTGCTGATGTTAAAGCTCCAAAGCTTATTGCTGATGGTGATGGTAATACTTTAGCTGCTGCTTATCAACCTGTAAAAGTTGGTGTAGTTGGTAAAGATCAAACTTTAGCTCTTGTATTCGACGAGAAGGTTATTGGTGCTGGTCAGGTGTTGATTCACCGTTGGGATGGTGTACTGATGGCTACTGTGGATATTACAGGCGTTGTTAGTACTAATGTAGCTCCTTGGATTATTAAGATTGGAACACCTGCTGAAATTATGGCAACAAATCCATTGTTTGTAACCAATGTTGATTACTACATTGTAGTTCCTGCCGGTGCAATTACTGACGTAGCTGCTACTCCAAATGCATTTGCTGGCATCACTGCTGTAAATGAATGGAAAGTTAGTCTGAAAGACGATACTACTCCACAGGTTGTTTTTGTTGACGACACGAAAGATGGTATGGCTGTAAATACTAAAATCAAACTGACATTCGACCGTCCGGTTGAATTGGGTAAAGGTTGGTTAGCTGTATATTATGATAACGGTAAGGCTGTTGATCTTGTACGAACAGTTGCTGGTTCTATTGCAATGAGCAGTTATGACTTTACATTGAGTCAGGAATTGGCACCTAACACTAAATTCTGGGTTGAATTAGGTGAAGGTACATTTGATTTGGCTGCTGATAACAGTTTCAAACAAGAACAACAACATATTGGTGGATGGTATTTCACTACCGAAGTTAATTCTGTTCCTGTTGCTATAACTTATTCTCCTGTTGATGAGACGCCTGGCGTTGCTTTAACTTCTGGTCTTTCTATTACATTCGATCAGGATGTTATTGCCGGAACTGGTAATATTCAATTACACCGCAAGCAAAATGTTGGTGGACCAATTATTACTAATTTTAATGTTGCTGATGCTACCAAAGTTACCTTCGTTGGTAATACTTTGACTATTGCCGGTGATGTTCTGAATCTTCAAAATAACAGTGACTACTATGTAATCATTCCTGGAACAGCTGTAAAGAATACTTCTTCATCTCCTGAGTTCTGGGGTGGTGTTACAGTACCTTTCGAATGGCAGTTCACAACATTGAATGATGCTGTTGCTCCTACTGCGATTTATGCTCCTATGGCTGTTGGTTTGAAACCTGCAGATATCAAATTAACAATGACTTTCAACGAACCTGTTGTTGCCGGTCTTGGTAATTTGGTAATATACAATGCTGCTGATGATGCAGTTGTTGAAACAGTTGTACTTACTCAGGCCATGTTAGCCGGACAAGTTGTGACTGTAACTCCAACCAAATTGGCTGAAAGTATGTCATACTACGTAATGGTAGATGCTGGTTCAGTGAAAGACCTTGCAGGCAATAATTTTGCAGGTGTATCTAATAAAACTGACTGGACATTTGGAACTGGTGACTTTACTGCTCCAACTCCTTTGAGCTGGACTCCAATGGGTCAACAGACTGACAATCATCCTACTTTTGTAATTACATATTCTAGTGATGTTCAATTCGGAACAGCTGGTAACTTAAAAGTAATTCCTGTTGGTTCTTTGACTCCAACTCTTACTATTCCAGTTACTGCTGCTATGGTTAGCGGATCTAAAGTTACTGTAAATTATGTGGCTAATGCAACTACGGGTCTTAACAAGTTTACTGCTTACTATGTATTAGTTGATGCAGGTATCGTTAAAGATATAGCTGGTAATGCCGCTACTGGTATTATTGACCCACTTGCCTGGACATTTACTACAGGCGACTTTAAAGTTGGTATTGGACCAAATGTTTCTCTCGAGTTTAAGGTTTATCCAAACCCATTTGTTGATTACGTAAACGTTGCAAATGCTTCTTTACTTTCTAAAATCGTTGTAACAAACATCGCTGGTCAGACTGTAAAACAAGTTGTTAACCCAACCGAGCGTATTCAGTTAAACGAACTGCGCAGTGGAGTTTACTTTATGTCTATGTACGACATGGATAATGTAGTAAAAGGAACTGCTAAGATTGTTAAAAGGTAATACCGAATTGATTGATTAAAAAGGGGAAGCTTGCGGGCTTCCCTTTTTTTGTTTATAGCAATTATGAATCTATTGTTTAAATAAGATGAAAGTATTATTAGCACACAGAAGCATCAGGAAATATCAGTCAAAAAGTATTTCTGATGAACTATTGCATGAATTGCTGGAATGTGGTATCAGGTCTTCGAACACTGGAAATATGCAGCTTTACAGCATCATTGTGACCCGGGATCAGAAACGAAAGGAGTTAATTGCCCCTTTGCATTTTAATCAACAGATGGTTCATGAAGCACCGGTAATTCTGACCATTTGTTTTGACATCAACCGATTCATGAAATGGTGTAGAATTAATGATACAAAAACTGATTTTAAGAGTTTATTATGGCTTTTGAATGGTGCAATTGATTCGTCTATTCTGACTCAGAATATATGCATTGCTGCGGAGAATATGGGTCTTGGAATATGCTATCTTGGAACAACCTTGTACAATGCTTCTGAAATTTCTAAAATTCTCTGTTTACCCAATGGGGTTATTCCGATTACTGCCATAACAATTGGGTATCCTGAAATTGTCCCTGACCAGACTGATCGTCTTCAATTAAGCGCAGTTGTTCATTACGAAGAATATTGTGATTATTCTGACGCGGAAATTTCTGAAATTTATAGCAGTAAAGAGCGATTAGAATCGTCTATTTCATTTGTAAAAGAAAATGGCAAGGAAAATCTTGCTCAGGTTTACTCTGAAGTTCGTTATAAAGCTTCCGACAATTCTTATTTCTCTTCAAAACTGCTTAAGATGTTGATTGAGCAGGGATTCAATTTCGAATAGTTTCATTAGATTCGATCAAGTCGTTTAACTAATTTTTGGTAGTAATACTTCAACGGATTCTTATATTTCAAATGCTTCCAGGGTCTGCTGCTGTGAGGTTTATGCAATACGCTTTCGTTAACCAATAAGTAATTATTCATTCCTATTTGAAGTGATTTCCGGGAGATTGAAACATCATACCAATGTTTTTCTGACGACAAGGTTTTAAAATCGTATTGTTCCAGTAGTTCTAAGGCCAACAAAGTGCAGCAAAAGCTTAGGCTGTGCCTGGTTTTTATAATCTCTTTCGTAGTTGATTTAAAATTCAAATACGGAAAATTAATTTTCCCTTCATTATCTCTGGTTATTGCTCCCACCATCCCACATTTCGGAAGGTTTTTGAATTGTCTTATCAGTTCTGAAATTGTATTTGGCTGTACTTCTACGTCTGATTCAATAATTATAAGTGGCACCTTCATTTCCAGGGCTTTTTTTTGCGCCATTTGCAGAACCAGTCTATAATTTGGAGATGGAGTTTTTGTTACCTCTGCTAAATTTATTAACTCGAAATCATATTCTATGCTCATTGATTTCAATGCGAAGGTCGTTTCGTCAGTGCTGAAATCATTGAAAATGCAGTAGTAAAAGAGCCCGTTGGAATTCTTAACAGAGCGGATGGTCTCTGTCGTTGTTTTCAACGAATCTTTTACTGGTGTTATTATTAGTGCTTCGTACATTTATAATATTCTTATTTGTATTCTATTTCAGGATTATCATTAAATTTTAAATCAAACTTTTGGCCTAGTTCAATCAAATCTGAAACGACTTGTTCGTGTAAAGGTATTCCATTTTTCTGACGTTCAAATGTTAATTCACGTTCCGGGTCACCAGGAATTAATACACGTTCCTGACCTTCTGAGGTTTCAGCGTTTCTGAATGTTTTTATCCAATTATCCATATCCTCTTTAAAACCTTGGGCCGGTCGAAATGCATCTATGCGCATTGCTCCAAGGAAATGGCCAATACCTTTTCCTACCTGATTGGCAGGAGGTTCCAGAAAGCTCACAAATGGAGGCACCCAGGGACCGTAATTGGCTCCTGAAAGCACAGCAGAAAAAATATCAACCATGGCACCCAGACAATAACCTTTATGGCCTCCATGTTCGCGATCGCCGCCTAATGGAAGCATTGAACCTCCTTTTTTTAGGGAATAAGCATCGGTGGTAGGATTTCCTTCTTTATCCTGTGTCCATCCCAAAGGTGCATCCATTCCTTTACGTTGCAATACTTCCAGTTTGCCATTTGCTACTGTAGTAGTAGCCATATCGATCACAAATGGTGGTTGAGTTAATGCCGGAATGGCTACTGCTATTGGATTGGTTCCAAGAAACCTGCTTTTCGAAAACGTCGGTGCAACCAGCGGACTGGCGTTGGTCATCGAAATTCCTATCATATCGTGTTCAAGCGCCATCATAGCATGGTAACCGGCAATTCCGTAATGATTTGAATTTTGGACAGCCACCCATCCGGTTCCCGCAATTTTAGCCTTTTCAATGGCAATTTGCATCGCATAAGGAGCAGTCACTAAACCAAGTCCCAAATCTCCATCCAACACTGCAGTACTTGGAGTTTCATGAATTATTTTCATTTCTGGAGTGGCGTTGAGCCGTTTTAGTTCCCATAAACGAATATATCCACTGAGGCGGGCAACTCCATGCGAATCTACGCCACGCAAATCAGCCTGGTTTAAACAGTCCGCAGCAATTCGAGCCTGTTCTTCAGGACAGCCCATAGCTTTAAATATTTGAGCGGTAAAATCTTTTAAGTATTCTGAATTATAGATAATCATGTATAAATTTATTTTCGGTTAAAATCTCTTGCCGATGCCTGAGCCGTTGGCATAATCAGCAAATCGTCGATATTCACGTGTGCCGGCCGGGATATGACAAACAGTATTGTTTCTGCAATATCTTTGGCTTGCAGAGGACTAAATCCTTTGTATACCTGATCCGCTCTTTCCCGATCGCCACGAAACCTCACCAGAGAGAATTCAGTATCAACAGCTCCCGGCGCAATCGTCGAGACTTTTATTCCAAACGGCATAAGTTCAATTCTCATTGCTCTTGAAATAGCTGCAACTGCATGTTTTGTTCCACAATATACCGATCCATTTGGATATGATTCTTTTCCGGCGATGGAAGAAATATTGATCACATGACCTGATTGCCTTTCGACCATCCATGGAGTCACGATTCTTGTAGTATAGAGCAGTCCCTTTATGTTGGTATCAATCATATTGTCCCAATCATCTACGTCAGCGGAGTTTATTGGACCCCATCCTGCGGCCAACCCAGCATTGTTAATTAGTACATCTACCGCTCTCCAATCTTCAGGAATGCTGTTTAATGCTGCTTCGGTAGCTTTTCTCGATCGGATATCAAAGGTCAAAAGGAGGATTTTGCATCCGAATGTTAACTCAAGTTGAGTTTTAAGAGATTCTAAACGCTCTTTTCTTCGACCAGTGAGTATTAAGTTGTAATTGTTTTGGGCGAGTAAGGTTGCTGTTTCGAAGCCGATACCTGCTGTGGCACCGGTGATTAGAGCTGTTTTTCGATTCATAATATCTGCAGGATTTAGTAAAAGCTAAAATTAAAAATTCCTTAAAACTTATGGAATAACAAACTACTTAATTATTTTTGTTTCTGAATATAAGCTAATAAAATAAGTCATGATAGAGCAAAAGGATGAAATTATAGAATTTTCGTTGGATCAAATCCCAGAGGAACAAGATATTCACGACATCGTGTTTAATCTAATGGCTGACCCAAATTTGGCAGCAATAAATTATTTTAACGATTTCAGTGAAGATTCAGTTGATCTTTCAGCTATTTCAAACGATGAAAATGATGAAACTGGTATGTTTTGTTCAGAAAATGGTCAAATGATGGCTATTTCGACCCATGCACTTCATCATCATCTAGAGATTGATCCTCAAAAAGCAACTGAAATATTGGTCTCTCGGGCAGTTCGGAAGATGATTTGTTTTGGAGCTGTTCCTGAGGCCATAAGTTCATTTTTATACCATATTAATATTGCTGATCCAAATGGGCAGTTTATTGCAGCCGGAGCCAAACAAGGGCTCGAAAACGCATGTAAAATATTTAATATTAAACTCACCGACCGTAAAATCAGGTTTGATTATTTTTCGGCACATGGCCCGGTTTATCCAACCATTATTGTTAGTATGATGGCTTCAATACCTGATAAAGATAAATTGGTTACTCATAGTTTCAAGAATAAGGGTCATAGTATATTTATGATCGGGAAAACATACGATGATATAAATTCATCCGAATACCTGGAGTTCTATCATGAAATTTCAGACTCGGCCTTACCTGTTTTCGATATTAATCTGGAAGTGAAACTGGATATGGTCATGTATCACCTTGTTCAATCCGGATTATTGAGTTCTGCAAGTCCTGTAAGTAAAGGCGGTCTGTTTTTCTCGTTGTTGCGTGCAGGTATGCCTTCAGGATTTGGATTTGACATTACTTCGGATGCAGAGATCAGGAAAGACGCATTCCTTTTTGGGGAAGCAATGGGAAGGATAGTCGTAGGCGTTGACCCGAAGAAAGTGGATGAATTTGTTGACTTAATGAGTAGCCTGAAAGTTCCATTCTTTGCTTTAGGTCATGTGACCAAAGGTGAAATACGGATTGACGATGAATCATTCGGTTATGTTGACAAAATGACTTCTTCAAGCTAATTCAGATGCAAGTTACCCCTTATAAAGATTCCGATCAGCAAAAAAAACAGCAGGTTGAACAAATGTTCGACAATATTGCTCCGAAATATGATTTCTTAAATCATTTTCTTTCGCTTGGGATCGATAAGCTTTGGAGAAAGAAAGCAGTTAGTATTCTTTCTGACTTCCGATCAGAGATTTTGCTCGATGTGGCTACCGGAACCGGTGATTTTGCAGTAGCAGCCGCTAAACTGAATCCGAAGAAGATTATTGGGTTCGACATTTCGGAACAGATGCTTGCTGTGGGTAGGACGAAAGTGAAACGGCTGGGGCTGGATCAGATTATAGAATTTCGAAAAGGTGATTCGGAAGCGATGCCTTTTCAAACCGAACAGTTTGATGCGATTACAGTAGCTTTTGGAGTTCGGAATTTTGAGAATCTGGAAGGAGGACTTCAAGAATTTTTTAGGGTCTTAAAGCCTGATGGTGTGGTCATTATTCTTGAGTTTTCGAAACCAAGGTATTTCCCAATGAAGCAGTTTTATCTTTTCTATTTTTTCAAGATATTACCTTTCATTGGTCGGAGGATTTCAAAAGACAGTTCTGCATATTCCTATTTACCCGAATCAGTAATGGCTTTTCCTGACGATCAGAAATTTCTGGACGTGTTGCAAAAAGTTGGTTTCTCGCGTACAACGCAAAAACGACTTACTTTTGGAATTGCAACCATTTACATTGCTCAAAAATAAGTGCTTGATACAATAATTTTGTAATATTTTGGTTTCATTGAATAGTTATTAATTGTTTTATTGTGAAGAGATTTTTCTTAATTCTTATTTTATTTCTGGCCTGTTTTACTTCGATGGCACAAAAGGTGGCCTTGAAAAATCTGACTACATTTGATGATAAACGTCTTCACTTTGGTTTTACCATAGGCCTGAATACTGTTGATTTTGGAATTGATCATTACGATGTGATTGGTGATAATCCCAAATTTGATCCGGTTAATCTCGAATCAATTGATGGTGATGTAATAACAGCATATCGGAAGATTAGAGCTGATATTACAAGAATTAATCCGGGATTTACAGTAGGCATGGTGACTAATCTGCGACTTTCTGAAGATTTCGACCTGCGTTTTTTACCGGGAATGTCATTTGGCGAACGAAAACTGACTTATAATATTCCAATTCAGGATACAAATGATCCATCAAATACAGGGTCCTATTCCATTAAATCAACCTTCCTCGATTTTCCGTTGTTGGTAAAATATAAGGCCAAAAGGATGAATAATCTGAAACCTTATATTATTGGAGGTATTGCAACAAGGATCGATATATCAAAAACAGGGCAGGAAGATTTGGTGAGGTTAAAATCAAGAAACCCTTCGATTGAGGCAGGATTTGGTTGGGATTCATATTTGCAGTTTTTTAGGCTGTCTACTGAATTTAAATTCAGCTTTGGATTACGAAATGTTTTGGATGTAGGCCCTAAAAATACTCAACTTCAGGTATATACTAATTCTTTCTCGCGAGTAACATCTAACATGTTTATACTTAGTTTTCATTTCGAATAGCATTGAAACAAGAAATTAATTTGTCACTTACGCCCAAACAGGCATCTGACGAGCAATTCTACAAATCAACTTTAGCTGAAAAACTTCATGTTGATGAAGATCGGATCAAACTGATTAACGTCAGACGTAAATCAATTGATGCACGGCAGCGTGCTATCCGTGTGAATTTGGGTGTTGAAGTATTTCTGGATGAACTTCCGCAGGAAGAGAAAATCGAATTTAAATACGACCTCGTTGATCACAAACCTGCAGTTATAATTGTAGGTGCTGGTCCTGCCGGGCTTTTTGCTGCTTTACGACTGATCGAACTTGGTTTTAAACCCATCCTATTTGAACGTGGCAAAAATGTGAGCGACCGGAAACGGGATATTGCTAAAATACATCAGCAGCACATTGTCGATCCGGATTCGAATTACGGATTTGGAGAGGGTGGGGCAGGAACTTTTTCTGACGGCAAGCTTTACACCCGTTCGAAAAAACGCGGGAACATCCGGAAGATATTGGAAGTTTTGTATGCCAATGGAGCTTTGCCCGAAATTCTTGTCGATTCGCATCCGCATATCGGAACGAATATGCTCCCCGGAATCATTACTAATATTCGTACTCAAATCATGGAGGCAGGTGGCGAAATTCACTTTAACAGTAGGGTGGCCGACTTGCTTGTTGAAGATGATCGCTGCACCGGAATTATGCTTTCGGATACTACAATCGTTGAAGCCGAGGCAGTGATTCTTGCAACAGGACATTCTGCCCGCGAAATCTATGAGCTTTTATATGAAAAGGGAATATCCATTGAGGCTAAAACTTTTGCGGTTGGCGTCAGGGCTGAGCATCCGCAGACATTAATCGATTCGATTCAGTACAATCAGCCCGAACGCGGTCCTTATTTGCCACCAGCCAGTTATTCGTTTGTCGAACAGGTTGAGCAGCGCGGAGTGTATTCATTTTGTATGTGCCCGGGTGGGATCATGGTACCGGCAGCAACAGCCCCGGGAGAGATGGTGATTAACGGGATGTCGCCAACAAAAAGAAATACCAGATTTGCAAATTCAGGAATGGTTGTCGAGATCAGGCCTGAAGATTTGAACGAATTCAGACATCTTGGAGTTTTTGCCGGACTTGCTTTTCAGCGCCAAATCGAGCAATTATGTTTTTCACTCAACGGAAAGACTCAGTTTGCACCTGCTCAGCGAATGGCTGATTTTGTCGGTAACCGCTTTTCTCAGGATTTGCCTGAGACATCTTATCATCCGGGTTTGATTTCTGTTCCCTTGCATGATAAACTTCCAAAAAGAATCAGGACCCGTCTTCAGGAAGCATTTAAACTGATTGACAAAAAAGCATTTGGATATTTGACCAATGAGGCCATTATTGTTGGGGTTGAATCGCGGACGTCATCTCCAATTAGGATTCCGAGGCGTGAAGATACCTACGAACATGTTAAAATTAACGGACTCTATCCGTGTGGCGAAGGTGCCGGATATGCGGGTGGCATTGTTTCATCGGCAATGGATGGTGAACGCTGCGCCGAAGCTTTTGCTGAAAATTTCAAGGAAAAAGGAAAAGGGAAAAAGTAAAGAAAACTCAGAGAACGATCAAGATTTCGGAACAACTTTTGAATTTAAACTTGAATTTATCTTCTTCTGAATTCAGAGCAACAAATTGCTGCTGCGATGGCTACATTCAGCGATTCAGGCTGGTTTGGTTCCGAAGAAAAGCTTGGGATAAACAATTTTTGAGTTACAAATTTGGCTGCTGATTCTGAGATTCCATTTCCTTCATTTCCTAAAATCAAAATTCCGTTACGGGTTAATTTTTCAGAATAAATATTTTCTCCTTCCAGAAAAGTCCCGTAAACAGGTATTCCTGAATCCTTTGCTCTATTCAGAAAATCATCAAGCTGCGTATATTTTGTTTTTACCCTGAAAATGGCGCCCATACTGGCCTGAACCACTTTCGGATTATATACATCAACTGTGTTTTCGGAACAAATCACGTTATGGATTCCAAACCAATCGGCTATACGGAGGATAGTTCCAAGGTTTCCGGGATCCTGAATAAAATCAAGGGCAAGTATCAGTTCATTCTCAAAATTTTCAGTTGGATTGGTTGTGTCTGGCATTCGAACAATGGCCAGCGAGTCCTGTGGATTTTGAAGCAAGCTTGCTTTGTGGATCAATTCGCTGTCGGTTTCAATGATTTCCTGCGCCCGCATTCGAATTTCAGGATGAGCCTGAATAAATTCGGATGTACAGATCAACGTCTCAACGATAAAACCAGAACGAAGAGACTCTTCAACCATTTTATTGCCTTCAACCAAAAAAAGACCGGATTCATTCCTGATTTTTTTTCGGTTTAGCGATTGGATTTGCTTAATTTTGTTTTTACTCAACATATTTCATTGATCTTCGTTCTAAATTGTAAAAATAAAAAGGTCTGAATGATTTGCGAACCAAAAGCTGTTTATTTTTGTAAAAATTCAAAATGATGTCATTATTTCTTTCGGGCGAAAAATTATCAACAAATATTCTGATTTTAATGATCTGCATTTTGCTGTTTGGATCATGTCATTCTACCCGATTTGTGCCGAAGGATAAATATTTGCTCAACAAAATAGTGGTAAATATTGATGATAAGAATTTTAAAAAAGAAGAACTTAAAACGCACATCAAGCAAAAGGAAAATCTGAGGATTTTGGGATTTGTGAAATTTCATTTGTGGGTTTACAACAGATCGAAATCAAACAAACCCGATGCCTTGTTAAAGAAGATAGGGGAGGCTCCTGTTTTGTACGATGAATTTCAAACCAATCGAAGTAAAGAGCAATTACAGATTTTCTTAAAAAACAAAGGATACTACAATGCCGTAATTCGAGATAGTCTGGAGATTCACTCCAACGAAAGAAAACTAAATCTGATTTTTGACATTAAGGCGAAGCAGCCTTATCGAATTCGTAATTTTGCATATGCCATAAAAGACCAACAGCTGCATGAAATTTTGCTGAAAGATTCAAGCAACTGCTTATTGCGAACCGGAGATGTTTTCGATTTGGATGTATTGAATGCCGAACGACAGCGAATAAGTAAATTACTGAACTCACGTGGGTATTATAAATTTACTGAACAATTTATTCGATTTCAGGCAGATACTGCCTTCTATAATCACAAAGTTGACATTGTTCTAAATGTAGATGATGCCTTACTGAATAACAGCGTTGCAGAAGTAGTTCCTCACCAAAAGTATAAAATCAGAAATTACTTGATTTATCCAACTTTTAAAGCTGTTGATCTGACTGGAGATCAACAGAGTCAACATTTGGATACATTAATCAATCATGACTATGTTTATATTTACTCAGGGAAGTTAAAATATAAGCCGGAACTGTTTTCTTATATTAACAGACTGAAGGATAGCATTTATTATAGTTTGACCAATGCGGAGAAGACTTACCGTGCTCTCAACCGGCTGAAGCAATTCAAACTGATAAATATTGGGTTTGATGAAACTGGTTCGTTTACCAACGATTCAATACCACTTCTCGATTGCAGGATGCAATTGTCGCCTATGCCACGACAAAATACTTCGGTTGATGTTGAAGGAACCAATTCGTCAGGGAATCTGGGTGTTGCCGGAAATTTCAACTATCAGCACCGGAATGTTTTCAAAGGGGCTGAAGTTTTTGATTTTCAGGTGCGAATTGCCCGTGAACGTCAACAGTTGGAAAGCCTTGTTTTTAATACACAGGAATATGGTTTTGAAACCAGTGTGACTATCCCAAAGTTTCTAAGCTTTATTAAGGCCAAAAAACTATTTACTTTTCAGGTTCCTGAAACTAAGTTTTCCGCAGGGTTTAATTATCAAAAACGACCTGATTATACCCGGAATATCACGAATCTCAAGTTTGGATACAACTGGAAGACTACCGATAGCCAGTCTCACACTTTAAATTTGCTTGATATTAACTACGTTATCCTCTATAATCTTAATTCCGCATTTATAAATTCGATTGAGGACCTTTATATTAAGAGCAGTTTTACCGATCACCTTATCATGGCAACCAACTATACTTGGGTGTACAATACTCAGAATATCAATAAACGTGAAGACTATAAATTCTACAAGGTTAATTTTGAGTCTGCGGGTAATTTATTATGGCTTTATTCCAATCTTGTAAATAAACAGAAGGCAACTTCAGTCGACTCAATTACAAATGTGATGACTTCGTATTACGAAGTTTTAAATATCCGTTTTGCCCAGTATTTGAAAGGCGATTTTGAATATCGTTACGGCCACATGATCAACAAGATCAGTTCGCTGGTTGGCCGGACATTCATCGGTATTGGTTTCCCTTATGGTAATTTCAATGTTTTGCCTTTCGAAAAGAAATATTTCACAGGCGGAGCAAACGGGATTCGTGCATGGCAGGTTCGGTCTCTGGGGCCAGGTTCGTACCAGACGCCTCCCAAAGTTTATCCAAATCAATCTGCTGATATCAAACTGGAAGCGAACCTGGAATACCGCTTTAAATTATTCTGGTTAATGGAAGGTGCATTGTTTTTGGATGCCGGAAATATCTGGGCAATTAATAGTTTAGATAACAGGGAAGGGGCATTGTTTAAATTTGATGAGTTTTATAAGCAAATCGCTATTGGGACCGGTACAGGTTTGCGTTTTGATTTTACGTATTTCATTTTCAGGCTCGATCTGGGTTTAAAATTGCGTAATCCATCATTGCCTGAAGGCCAACGATTTATTCCCGGAAATTATGTGATTAACAAAGAACAGATGAATTTATCGTTTGCCATTGGATATCCATTTTAAAGAAATTGGAAAGTTGGATTTGTTTTCAATCAGGATATGCACATCTCAATATTAATTTTAGAAAACCGAAATTCAGATAGTAGCCGGATATTTTTATTTTCAGACTGAACAATGCTATCTTTGGTCAGTTTTATTTCGATTGAACTGCGAATTTTAATATAAACTGAATATAATCTATTAAAAATTAGTACAATGACAAAAATTTCAGAAGTTGTAAAACCCGGAGTAGTATGCGGTGAAGACTTGCAGAAAGTTTTCAAGATTGCAAAAGAAAATCATTTTGCTCTTCCTGCCGTGAATGTTGTAGGTTCCGATTCGGTGGATGCTGTATTGGAAGTTGCTAAACTGGTAAATTCACCTGTGATTATTCAATTTTCGAACGGTGGCGCTCAGTTTTATGCCGGAAAAGGATTGAAACTTGAAGGTCAGGCTGCTCCAATTGCGGGAGCTATTGTTGGAGCCAAAGCGGTGCACATTCTTGCCGAACTTTATGGTGTACATGTTGTATTGCATACCGACCATGCTGCTAAAAAATTATTACCATGGATTGATGGATTGCTCGATGCAGGTGAAAAACATTTTGAAACCTACGGAAAGCCTTTATTTAGTTCGCATATGCTCGATTTATCAGAAGAACCACTTCTGGAAAATATTGACATCTGCAAAAAATATCTTGCTCGCATGAGCAAAATTGGTATGACTCTCGAAATTGAGTTAGGTTGTACTGGTGGTGAAGAAGATGGTGTTGACAATACAGGAATGGATAACTCATTGCTTTACACTCAGCCTTCAGATGTAAATTATGCCTACGAAGAGTTGAGCAAAATCAGCCCGAATTTCACCATTGCTGCTTCATTTGGTAATGTACATGGAGTTTATAAACCAGGTAATGTAAAACTTACTCCTAAAATTCTTGACAATTCTCAGAAATTCATTTCTGAGAAACATGGATTGGGTGAAAAACCAATTGATTTTGTTTTCCATGGCGGTTCAGGTTCTACTTTGGAAGAAATTCGTGAAGCAATTTCTTATGGTGTTGTGAAGATGAATATTGACACCGATACACAATGGGCAACTTGGGATGGAATTCGCAAATATGAAGCTCAGAACAGAGCTTATTTGCAAGGACAGATCGGAAACCCTGATGGTGAAGATAAGCCTAACAAAAAGTATTACGATCCTCGCGTATGGTTGCGTAAAGGTCAGGAATCTATGATTGAAAGATTGAAAGTAGCCTGCAACGATTTGAATAATATCGACAGAAGCTAATTCAAAATCACATAAAAAAACCCGGTTAAATCAACCGGGTTTTTTTATATGAAAAAAATGAAGTAAATTAGTATAGATCTATTAGCCTCATGAACTTTAAACGATTTATTCAAGACTATTTTACCTTCAGCCGTAACGAGCGCAAAGGAATTACCGTTCTTCTAATCCTTATTTTCCTTATGGGGATTGCAAATAAAGTCATTTTCTATTTCGAAAAACCCGCACGTATTGATGTAAATCTACTCGATTCTGCCAGTCATAAACTTGGGGAGTTTAGTGATTCTTTAAATCAAGTCGTATCGCCAAAGAAACTTTTCTCGTTTAATCCAAACACAATTGATAATGCAGGATTAGATAGTTTAGACCTTCCTTTTACAGTAAAATCGAATTTGTTGAAATTCAGAAATAAGAATGGACGGATCTATTCTTCGTCTGATTTCAAAAAGATTTATGGCGTTACCGATTCCATATATTTAAAAGTTGAACCATATCTTGTCGTTGAATCGAATGTGAGCGTTTCTGTTCCCGTTTCAATGAAGCATGAATTGTTTCAATTTGATCCGAACATGACCTCTGATGAAGATTTTCAGCGGTTAGGGTTATCTGAAAAACAAATTGCTACTGTCAGGAAATATATGGATAAAGGCGGAAGTTTTCGGACGAAAGATGACTTTTTTAAAATTTGGGGTTTAAGTGAACGTCAGAAAACAATTTTAGCTGATTATATTTTTATTGAAGAGAAAACGATAATTGCTCCTGAAAAGAAAGTTCCAAAAGTGATTGTCCAGATCGAATTGAATACTACAGATTCCATAGCATTAAAGGAATTGCCGGGAATTGGAGGTATACTATCGAAAAGAATTGTGAAGTATAGAGATATTCTGGGTGGCTATTATTCTATGGCGCAATTACAGGAAGTTTATGGTTTAAACATACAAACCATTCAGAAAATTGAAAATATGGTGACCATCGATACTACAAAGATCAAAAAACTGGATCTTAATTTTGATGGTATGAGAGAACTTTCAAAACATCCCTACATCCAAAAGAATCTTGCAGATAAAATCATAAAATTTAGAACTTCCTATGGGAGTATACCCAAATTGTCGATTCTGCGCGAAAATATGATTTTAAACATAGATGAGTATAACCGATTAAGGCCATATTTTTAGAACAAAAACAGCTATCTGATGTTTTGATCGTATTCAGTTTAAGACTGAAATCTTTTTAGAAATAAAATATTTGGTTTATATTTGATTGGTAATGTTTAATTCATAAATTTGCGGCTCGAATTTTAACAAGAAAAAAAATAATTCCATGATCGTTATTCCAGTAAAAGAAGGCGAAAATATCGAAAGAGCGCTTAAGAGATTTAAAAGAAAGTTTGAAAAAACAGGAGTTGTAAAAGAGTTACGCGAAAGACAAGCTTTTACAAAACCTTCAATTGAGAGAAGGGCTGAAGTAAAAAAAGCAATTTATATTGAGAATTTACTGCGTCAGGACGACTAGAGATATCTGGTAGGTTCCTGCTTAAGATGTAATTATTTACACATGTCCCATCAGGAATCATTTATTAATTACCTGAAATACGAAAAAAGGTATTCGCAATTAACTGCAATTGCTTATAAGAAAGACCTCGATCAGTTTGAAGAGTTTTTTGTCAAAATGATCGGGGATTTTAATGTTGAAGGAATAAATGATAAGGTAGTCCGGGAGTGGGTTATTGAATTGATGGACAGTGGGCTTTCAGCCAGAACGGTAAATAAGAAGATCTCAGCATTAAAGTCGTTCTATAAATACATATTGAGGTTAGAGGTAGTTTCCGAAAACAGGCTTGTCCATGTGGTTGTCCCCAAGATTCGGAAAAAGCTACCTCAGTTTGTAGAAGAAAAAAATCTGAATCATTTGCTTGATGATGGTTTTTTTGGAAACGATTTTGAGGCACTTCGCGACAAGTTAATTATAAGTCTGTTGTATGGAACAGGCATTCGTCTGGCTGAGTTAATGCATTTGAAAGATGCCGATATTTACCAGTCCGAATTTCTGTTAAAAGTTTTGGGTAAACGTAACAAGGAACGCATCGTTCCATACCCACGAAGTTTAAATGTGCTCATTGAGCAGTATAAGACAGAAAGAACCCTGTTGTTTGGAACCCCGGTACAATGTTTATTTTTGACATTGTCCGGAGAGCCAGTTTACGAAAAATTAATATACAGGGTTGTCAATAAATATTTAACTTTTGTTACTACAATAGATCAAAAAAGTCCGCATGTGCTCCGGCATACATTTGCAACTCACTTGCTCAATCGGGGAGCCGATTTAAATGCAGTGAAAGAAATGCTTGGCCATTCAAATCTTTCAGCTACCCAGATCTACACACATACCTCGATGGATAAGATTCAAAAAGTTTACAGACAAGCACATCCACGATCATAAATTTTAGGAGGATTAATTATGAATATTCAGGTAAACACGGTACACTTTACTGCCGACCAGAAATTAAGTGATTTTGTAAATAAGAAAGTATCTAAGCTTGATACTTACTTTGAAGGTATTATCGGTGCTGAAGTAATCTTGAAGGTTGTAAAACCAGAAACTGCAAATAACAAAGTCGCAGAAATTAAACTTTCCATTCCAGGTTACGATTACCTTTTTTCTGAAAAGCAAGCCGACACTTTTGAAGAAGCTATTGACACGGCTGTTGAGGCAATTCGCCGTCAACTGACTAAAGTTAAAGAAAAGGTAAAGGATAAATAATCTTCGAAATAAATTGTTTTTTGTGTGTAATGCAATAAATTAATTATACATTTGCAAACCTTTTTCGGACAATATTCTGGTTGACCAGAATTTGTAAGGGAAGTCCCCTGTAAACAGGTGTTTATGTCGTTTATAGGGGTTTTGACATGGTGTATAAATGCCGAATTAGCTCAGTTGGCCAGAGCACGTGATTTGTAATCTCGGGGTCCTCAGTTCGAATCTGAGATTCGGCTCATTGAATAAACGTTCTGAAAGTATTGTTTGGGGGAGATACCAAAGTGGCCAACTGGGTCTGACTGTAACTCAGATGACGTACGTCTTCGTAGGTTCGAATCCTGCTCTCCCCACAAAAAAAAGTTTCAAGTTCAAAGTTTCAAGTTCAAAGCTCAACTTGAAACCTGGAACTAAAATGCGGGAGTAGCTCAGTCGATAGAGCATTAGCCTTCCAAGCTAAGGGTCGCGAGTTTGAATCTCGTCTCCCGCTCAAAAAAAGAAAGTTGCTGATGTAGCTCAGGGGTAGAGCGCTTCCTTGGTAAGGAAGAGGTCGCGAGTTCAATTCTCGCCACCAGCTCTGAAGAAGTTTAAAAGATAATTTAAAATTATTACAAGTTATGGCTAAAGCAAAATTTAACAGGGACAAAGAACATGTCAATATTGGCACAATTGGCCACGTTGATCATGGCAAGACTACCTTGACTGCTGCTATTACTATGGTATTAGCTAGAAAAGGTTATTGCGAAGTAAAATCGTTCGAATCAATCGACAGTGCACCGGAAGAAAAAGAGCGTGGTATTACGATTAACACCGCACACGTTGAGTACGAAACAGCTACACGTCACTATGCGCACGTTGACTGTCCGGGACACGCCGATTATGTGAAAAACATGGTTACTGGTGCTGCTCAGATGGACGGTGCCATTATCGTAGTTGCTGCTACTGATGGTCCTATGCCTCAAACCCGCGAACACATCCTTTTGGCTCGTCAGGTAAACGTACCAAAGTTGGTTGTTTTCATGAATAAAGTTGACATGGTTGATGATCCGGAAATTCTGGAGCTTGTTGAAATGGAAATCCGTGAACTGTTAAGTTTCTACGGTTTCGATGGAGATAATTCACCTGTTATTCAGGGTTCAGCACTTGGTGCAATGAATGGTGAAGCAAAATGGGAAGAAAAAGTATTGGAATTAATGGAAGCTTGTGATACATGGATTCCACTTCCTCCACGTGATATTGATAAACCTTTCTTGATGCCAGTTGAAGACGTATTCTCGATCACAGGTCGCGGTACTGTTGCAACAGGCCGTATCGAAACTGGTGTTGTTCACACAGGTGACGAGCTTCAGTTGATTGGTTTAGGCGCAGAAGGTCGTAAGACGGTATGTACCGGTGTTGAAATGTTCCGCAAGATTTTGGATGATGGTCAGGCCGGTGACAACGTAGGTTTGTTGTTACGTGGTGTTGACAAAAAAGAAATCAAACGTGGACAGATTCTTGCAAAACCAGGTTCAGTAACTCCTCATACTACTTTCAAAGCTGAGGTTTACATCCTGAAGAAAGAAGAAGGTGGACGTCACACTCCATTCCACAACAAATATCGTCCGCAATTCTATATCCGTACCCTTGATGTAACAGGTGAAATTCACTTGCCAGAAGGACGCGAAATGATTATGCCAGGCGATAACGTTTCAGTTGTAGTGAAATTGATCTATCCTGTAGCTTTAAGTCCAGGTCTTCGCTTTGCAATCCGCGAAGGTGGTCGTACAGTTGGTGCAGGTCAGGTTACTGAAATTGTATCGTAATTTCCAAATAAAATATTCTGATAAAAAGTCCTGGATTTTAGGTCCGGGACTTTTTACGGATGTTACTCGATTGGGAGTTTTTTTATTGACGTAAGTTCGAGTCTTACCATCCGTACAAACAATATTACAAAGAAATGAAACTTAAAATCTATTTCGAAGAAGCTTATAATGAGCTTGTTCATAAAGTTTCCTGGCCTACATGGAAAGAATTACAGAGTAGTGCTTTGATCGTAATGGTTGCTTCCTTTATTATAGCACTAATAGTTTTCGTAATGGATTTCTCTTTTGAAAACATTATGAGCTTTGTGTACAGTTTATTTTATTAATACCTTTTAGGAGCACAACATGAGCGAAAACGTAAAAAAATGGTATGTTCTTCGGGCAATTGGAGGAAAAGAGAAGAAAGTCAAAGAATATATTGAAAACGAGATTGCAAATGCTGGTCTCCAGGATTTTGTTTCACAAGTTTTAATTCCTACGGAGAAAGTTTATCAGATTCGCAACGGAAAAAAAATCAGTAAAGACAGAAATTTCTTTCCTGGTTATGTTTTGGTTGAAGCTTGTCTGGTTGGAGAAATTCCCCACATGTTGAAAAATATTCCCAACGTCATTGGCTTCCTTGGGGATACAAAAAGTGGAGAACCGGTTCCAATGCGTCAGTCAGAAGTATACCGGATTTTAGGTCGGGTAGACGAAATGGCTGAGTCAGGTGAAGAAATGAACATTCCATTTGTAGTTGGAGAAACTGTGAAAGTTATTGACGGGCCATTCAACGGCTTCAACGGAATCATTGAAAAAATCAATGAGGAGAAGAAGAAGCTTGAAGTAATGGTCAAAATTTTTGGACGGAAAACTCCTTTGGAGCTTAGCTTTATGCAAGTAGAAAAGGAGTAATAAATCTTTTATCGATTTTATTATGGCTAAAGAAATTGCTGGATTAATTAAATTGCAAGTAAAGGGGGGTGCTGCTAACCCTTCACCTCCGATAGGCCCAGCATTAGGTTCTAAAGGGGTAAATATCATGCAGTTTTGCAAACAGTTCAACGCCAGAACTCAGGATCTTCCTGGTAAAGTTCTTCCGGTTGTTATAACTGTTTATGCAGATAAATCGTTTGATTTTGTAATTAAACAACCCCCAGTAGCCGTGCAACTTATTGAAGCTGCGAAGGTGAAAAAAGGTTCCTCTGAACCACATGTTAACAAAGTTGGTTCTGTTAGCTGGGAACAAGTAAAGGCGATCGCTGAAATTAAATTGGAAGACCTTAACTGTTTTACACTCGATGCTGCAATTAGCATGGTCGCTGGTACTGCCAGAAGTATGGGAATCACTGTTGAAGGCGAACGCCCATCTACAAACTAATTAAATTTATTAAAATGGGCAGAATTACAAAGAATACAAAGCTTGCTCTGGAAAAACTTGAAAAGGGGAAAATTTATAGCCTGAAAGAAGCTTCTGAACTTGTAAAGGAAATTACTTTAACTAAGTTCGATTCATCTGTGGATATCGATGTTCGCCTTGGAGTAGATCCGAGAAAAGCTAATCAGATGGTTAGAGGCGTGGTTACTTTACCTCATGGAACTGGTAAAGAAGTGCGTGTGTTGGCCTTGGTTACTCCTGATAAAGAACAGGAAGCCAGAGATGCTGGAGCTGATTATGTTGGTCTCGACGACTTTGTGGATAAAATCAAAGGTGGTTGGACTGATGTAGATGTGATTATCACTATGCCACCGGTTATGGGTAAAGTTGGTGCACTCGGACGTATTTTAGGTCCCCGTGGATTAATGCCAAATCCAAAAAGCGGTACGGTAACAATGGAAATAGGAAAAGCAGTTGCTGAAGTAAAAGCAGGTAAGATCGACTTTAAAGTTGACAAGTTTGGTATCGTTCACACTTCGATTGGTAAGGTTTCTTTCGAACCTGAGAAGATTATTGCGAATGCTGTTGAATTTGTAAATATGCTTAACAAGCTGAAACCTTCTGCAGCTAAAGGTACATATGTGAAAAGTATTTACGTGTCAAGTACTATGAGTCCGGGAATACAAGTTGAACCAAAGTCTGTCTCTGAAAAGTAAAAGAATTGATATGAAAAGATCAGAAAAATACGAAATTATCGGTAGTCTTACAGAGCAGATCAATTCATCAACTCATTTTTATTTGACTGATATTGAGAGTTTAAATGCTGATGACACGAGTAAGTTGCGGCGTTTATGCCACAAGCAGAAAGTAAAACTGGTTGTAGTGAAGAATACACTTTTACGTAAAGCGATGGAGGCATCAAACAAAGATGCTGAAGAACTTTATGGTGTACTTATAGGAAATACATCCGTAATGTTTTGTGAGAATGCAAATGTTCCTGCAAAACTGATAAAAGATTTCAAAAAGAAGCATAAAAAACCAATTTTAAAAGGTGCATATGTTCAGGAATCTGTTTACATCGGTGAAGATCATTTGGATGTATTACTTACTATTAAGTCTAAAAATGAACTTCTTGGAGAACTT
This sequence comes from Bacteroidales bacterium, assembly GCA_038329265.1. Classification (GTDB taxonomy): domain Bacteria; phylum Bacteroidota; class Bacteroidia; order Bacteroidales; family Prolixibacteraceae; genus Aquipluma. The sequence continues at coordinate 41,484 of JBBQMW010000005.1, forward strand.
ATTGGATTGTTGCAGTCGCCGATTAAAAATGTAATAGGTGGCTTACAGTCTGGTGGAACGATCATCCATGGAGTTTTGAAGACATTGAGTGAAAAGAAATAGGTTTAGTTATCAAATTATATTATAAAAAAAAATTATCGAAATGGCAGATTTAAAGGCACTTGCGGAAGAGTTAGTAAACTTAACTGTAAAAGAAGTAAATGAATTAGCCGGAATTTTAAAGTCGGAATATGGTATTGAACCTGCTGCTGCAGCTGCGTCTGTGTCTGCTGCTGCCGGCCCTGCTGAAGAAGTGGAAGCTGCTGTTCAAACTGAATTCGATGTTATTCTGAAAGCAGCTGGTCAATCAAAATTAGCTGTTGTTAAATTAGTTAAAGAGTTAACAGGTCTTGGGTTAAAAGAGGCTAAAGAAGTAGTTGACGCTGCTCCAAAAGCAATCAAAGAAAAAGTTTCTAAAGATGAAGCTGAGGCTTTAAAATCTCAATTGGAAGAAGCTGGAGCTGAAGTTGAACTTAAATAAAAGTCTTACGACCTTATTTATAGGTTGATATGGTTTAGAACCTCACATATGTGGGGTTCTATCCCTTTTTGTATATTTATCTTTTAAGTTCAAATAAATAGTCTAGATAGATGTCAGTAAAAATTGAAAACCAGAGGATTAGCTTTTCTTCAACAAAAACCGTCTTTGACTATCCCGATTTCCTTGAGGTACAGATTAAGTCCTTCATCGAATTTTTCCAACTTGGAACAACACCGGATCAGCGCAAAGAAGAAGGTTTATACAAGGTGTTTGAAGAGAATTTCCCAATTACCGATACCAGAAATAACTTCGTTCTTGAGTATGTCGACTATTCGGTTGACCCACCCAGATATTCCCTGGATGAATGTATCGAACGTGGCTTGACGTATAGTGTTCCGTTAAAAGCAAAACTGAAATTGTATTGTACCGATCCTGAACATGAGGATTTTGATACAGTCGTTCAGGATGTGTATCTGGGAACTGTTCCATACATGACCCCTAAAGGTACTTTTGTAATTAATGGAGCTGAACGTGTTGTTGTTTCTCAGTTGCACCGTTCTCCCGGAGTTTTCTTCGGACAGAGTATGCATGCTAATGGTACAAAACTTTATTCAGCAAGGGTTATCCCTTTCAAAGGATCATGGATCGAATTTGCTACCGACATCAACAGTGTGATGTTTGCTTACATCGACCGGAAGAAAAAATTACCGGTAACGACATTACTTCGTGCAATCGGATTTGAAAGTGACAAGGATATCCTTGAAATTTTTGACCTCGCTGATGAAATTAAGGTATCCAAATCTGGTTTAAAGAAAATCGTTGGTCGTAAACTGGCTGCCCGTGTTCTTAAAACCTGGGTGGAAGATTTCGTCGATGAAGATACCGGTGAAGTGGTATCGATCGAACGTAACGAAGTTGTGATCGACCGCGAAACAATTATCGAAAATGACCATATTGATGAAATCATGGATTCCGGAGCAAAAACTATTTTGCTGCACAAGGAAGATCAGAATCTCCAGGATTTCGCCATTATATACAATACCCTTCAAAAAGATCCGTGTAACTCCGAGAAGGAAGCTGTGCTTCATATTTACCGGCAGCTGCGAAATGCAGAACCGCCTGATGATGCTACAGCACGCGATGTAATCGATAAACTTTTCTTCTCTGAAAAAAGATATGATCTTGGTGAAGTTGGCCGTTACAGGATCAACAAAAAACTGAATCTGAATATTGAAAAAGGTGTTCAGGTTTTAACCAAGGAAGATATTATTGAGATTATTAAATATCTGATCAAGCTGGTTAATTCAAAAACTGATGTTGATGATATTGACCACTTAAGTAACCGTCGTGTTCGTACTGTCGGTGAACAAATGTATAATCAGTTTGGAGTAGGTCTGGCCCGTATGGCCCGTACCATTCGTGAACGTATGAATGTGCGCGACAACGAAGTATTTACCCCTATCGACCTGATTAATTCAAAAACATTATCCTCGGTCATCAATTCTTTCTTCGGAACCAATGCCTTGTCTCAGTTTATGGATCAAACCAATCCTTTGGCTGAAATGACCCATAAACGCCGTATGTCAGCTTTGGGGCCTGGTGGTCTTTCCCGTGAAAGAGCCGGATTCGAGGTTCGTGACGTTCATTATACCCATTATGGACGTTTATGTCCGATTGAAACTCCTGAAGGACCAAACATCGGTTTGATTTCGTCACTTTGTGTTTTTGCAAAAGTGACTGATTTAGGTTTTATATCCACACCATACCGTAAAGTTGAGAACGGAAAGGTCGATTTGACCGCAGGTGGAGTAGTCTACCTGACGGCTGAAGAAGAAGAGGGTAGAATCATTGCACAGGCCAATGCTCCGATTGATGAGGATGGTTCTTTTACCAATTCAAAGGTTAAATCACGTCTTGACGGTGATTATCCGATTGTGGATAAGTCTGATGTTCATATGATGGACGTTGGTCCAAACCAGATTGCTTCAGTGGCTGCTTCGTTAATTACTTTTCTTGAACACGATGATGCCAACCGTGCTTTGATGGGATCAAACATGATGCGTCAGGCCGTGCCGCTGCTTCGTCCGGAAGCTCCTATTGTTGGAACCGGACTTGAAGCCCGTGCAGCCATTGACTCACGTGTTTTGATTGTTGCTGAAGATGATGGTGTTGTTGAATATGTTGATGCCGATGAAATCCAGATTCGTTACGATAAGAGTGATGAGGAACGATTTGTAAGTTTCGATCCTGAGATCGTGACTTACCGGATTGCCAAATTTCAAAAAACAAACCAGGGTACTGTTGTCGACCTTAAACCTATCGTGTTTAAAGGCGACCGCCTGGAAAAGGGACAGGTACTTACTGAAGGATATGCTACGCAAGGCGGAGAACTGGCTTTGGGTCGTAACCTGAAAGTGGCATTTATGCCATGGCAGGGATATAATTATGAGGATGCAATTGTAATTTCGGAACGTGTTGTTCGGGAAGATATTTTCACCTCTATTCATGTCGACGAATATGCATTGGAAGTTCGTGACACCAAACGTGGGGTTGAAGAATTTACTTCTGATATTCCCAATGTTAGTGAAGAAGCTACCAAAAATCTGGATGAAAACGGATTGATCCGTGTTGGAGCTGTTGTAAAACCAGGTGATATCCTGATTGGTAAAATTACTCCAAAAGGTGAATCTGATCCTTCTCCGGAAGAAAAACTTCTTCGTGCAATCTTTGGCGATAAAGCTGGTGATGTGAAAGATGCATCGTTAAAAGCATCTCCTTCACTCAACGGAACAATTATTGAAAAGAAATTATTCTCCCGGGTAGTCAAAGATAAAAAAGGTAAACTGGCAACCAAGCCTTTACTGGATTCAATCGATGAAGAATTCGACCGTAATGCTTCTGCATTAAGGGCCAAACTGGAAGATAAACTATTTTCAATGGTAAATGGTAAAACCAGTCAGGGCGTGAAAGATTATTATGGCGGAGATGTAATCGGAAAAGGAATAAAATTTACATTAAAACAACTTCAGGAAATTGATTATCTGTCAATTAATCCAGCTAAATGGACGACAGATAAAGATAAGAATGACATGATATTCGCTCTTATCTACAATTACATCATGAAGCATAAAGAGCTGGAAGCTGCATCAAAAAGGAAACGTTATAATGTTACCATAGGTGATGAACTTCCTGCCGGAATTATTCAGCTTGCAAAGGTTTATGTTGCCAAAAAACGTAAACTTCAAATTGGGGATAAGATGGCAGGTCGTCACGGAAACAAAGGTATCGTATCGCGAATTGTGCGTGATGAAGATATGCCATTCCTGAATGACGGAACTCTGGTTGACATTGTTCTTAATCCACTTGGAGTACCTTCACGTATGAACCTGGGACAGATTTACGAAACTGTTTTAGGTTGGGCCGGGAAAGAACTGGGACTGAAATTTTCAACGCCTATTTTTGATGGTGCAACTCTTGACCAGGTTTGTGAATATACTGAACAGGCTGGCGTTCCACTTTATGGTAAAACCTACCTGAGTGATGGCGGAACCGGTGAACCTTTTGATCAACCGGCAACAGTTGGGATCATTTACATGTTGAAACTGGGTCACATGGTTGAAGATAAAATGCATGCCCGTTCAATCGGACCGTATTCACTGATTACCCAGCAACCTCTGGGTGGTAAAGCTCAATTCGGTGGACAGCGTTTCGGGGAAATGGAAGTTTGGGCACTCGAAGCTTTCGGTGCATCCAACATTCTCCAGGAAATTCTGACTGTTAAGTCGGATGATGTATTGGGAAGAGCCAAAGCATACGAAGCCATTGTGAAGGGAGAACCGATGCCTGCGGCTGGTATTCCTGAATCATTGAACGTATTGCTGCACGAATTACGCGGTCTTGGGTTGAGTGTTAACCTGGATTAATTAAAGAAAAATCAATCAGATTTTTCTGATATAAACTAGTAAAATAAGGATCAATATATGGCATTCAGAAAAGACAATAAAGTTAAAAGTAGCTTTGCCAAAATTGGTATCAGTCTGGCTTCACCTGAAGAAGTTCTCGAACGTTCACACGGAGAAGTTTTGAAACCTGAAACGATAAATTACAGGACTTATAAGCCGGAACGTGATGGCTTGTTTTGTGAACGAATCTTCGGTCCGGTAAAAGATTATGAGTGTCATTGCGGAAAATACAAACGTATCCGTTACAAAGGAATTGTTTGTGACCGTTGTGGTGTTGAAGTAACCGAGAAAAAAGTCCGTCGTGAACGTATGGGCCACATTTCGCTGGTTGTTCCGGTAGCTCATATCTGGTATTTCAAATCGTTACCCAATAAAATTGGGTACCTTTTGGGATTACCAACCAAAAAACTTGATGCAATTATTTATTACGAAAGATATGTTGTCATTCATGCCGGGATTAAAGCTCAGGATGGTGTAAAATATCTTGACTTCCTTACTGAAGAAGAATACCTGGATATTCTGGATTCTCTGCCAAAAGAAAACCAGTACCTGGATGATTCAGATCCGAATAAATTCATCGCACGAATGGGTGCCGATGCGTTGTACACCTTGTTGCAGCGCCTCGAACTGGATGAAATGTCGTTCGACCTTCGTCATAAAGCCAACACCGAAACCTCACAGCAACGTAAAAACGAAGCTTTGAAACGGTTACAGGTTGTTGAAGCTTTCCGGGCCAGTAAAAATATCAATCGTCCGGAATGGATGATTGTAAAGGTTGTTCCTGTAATTCCACCTGATTTACGTCCTTTGGTTCCGCTTGATGGCGGTCGTTTTGCGACCTCCGATCTGAACGATTTGTATCGCAGGGTTATTATTCGTAATAACCGGCTGAAACGACTGATTGAAATCAAAGCTCCGGAAGTGATTTTACGTAATGAAAAACGTATGCTCCAGGAAGCGGTGGATTCATTGTTCGATAATTCACGGAAATCAAATGCTGTTAAAACAGAGAACAACCGTGCATTAAAATCGTTGTCCGACAGTTTGAAAGGTAAACAAGGTCGTTTCCGTCAAAACCTGTTGGGTAAACGTGTCGATTATTCAGCCCGTTCGGTAATTGTTATCGGACCTAAACTGAAACTGCACGAATGTGGTCTTCCAAAAGATATGGCTGCTGAGCTTTTCAAACCGTTTATCATCAGGAAACTGATTGAGCGTGGAATTGTAAAGACAGTCAAATCTGCAAAGAAGATCGTTGACCGCAAGGATCCGGTTGTTTGGGATATTCTTGAAAACGTTTTGAAAGGACATCCGGTCATGCTGAACCGTGCGCCAACACTTCACCGGTTATCAATCCAGGCATTTCAGCCTGTGTTAATCGAAGGAAAAGCTATTCAGTTGCATCCGCTTGTTTGTACCGGTTTTAATGCCGACTTCGACGGTGACCAGATGGCTGTTCACGTTCCGCTTGGCAATGCTGCAGTTCTTGAAGCACAGATGTTGATGCTTGCATCGCATAACCTGCTGAACCCGGCGAATGGTGCTCCAATCACGGTTCCTTCACAGGACATGGTTTTGGGTCTTTATTACATGACCAAACCCCGTCCCGGAGCACGTGGTGAAGGTATGATTTTCTATTCGACTGAAGAAGTTATCATTGCATACAACGAAAGTGTTATTGAATTACATGCAATTATTAAGGTAAAAGTTGAAGATGTGGATGAAAAGGGTGACATGTTCAAACATATCATCGAAACCACAGTGGGAAGGATAATTTTCAACCAGTCAGTACCTAAATCAGTTGGATACATTAATCAGTTACTGACGAAAAAGTCACTGCGTACCATTATTGCTGATATTTATAAAAAGACCGGAAATGCAGTAACTGTGCTTTTCCTTGATGCGATTAAGGATTTGGGTTATACCATGGCCTATCGCGGCGGATTATCATTCAATCTGAGTGATGTTGTTGTGCCGGTTGATAAAAAGGAAATTGTTGATGCAGGTTATGCCGAAGTTGAAGAGGTCATGATGAACTACAATATGGGATTCATCACCAACAACGAACGTTACAACCAGGTTATTGATATTTGGACACATGCCAATGCCAAATTGACCAATTCGGTAATGAAAACATTGAGTACCGACCGTCAGGGCTTCAACTCTGTATATATGATGCTTGATTCAGGAGCCCGTGGTTCCAAAGAGCAGATTCGTCAGCTTTGCGGAATGAGGGGACTGATGGCAAAACCACAAAAATCAGGATCAACCGGATCTCAGATTATCGAGAATCCGATTCTTGCAAACTTTAAGGAAGGCCTGTCAGTTTTGGAATACTTTATTTCAACTCACGGTGCCCGTAAAGGTTTGGCCGATACAGCCCTTAAAACAGCCGATGCGGGTTATCTGACCCGTAGGTTGGTGGATGTGGCCCAGGATGTTATTATTCAGGAAGAAGATTGTGGCACATTGCGCGGCCTGATTGCCGCTGCCATTAAAAATAACGAAGAAGTAGTTGCTTCTCTTTATGAACGGATCATCGGACGTACAACGGTACATGATATATTCAATCCACTTACGGGTGATCTGATTATACCTTCAGGTGAAATTATTACCGATGAAATTGCCGATAAAATTGAAGAATCACCAATCGAAACAGTTGAAATACGTTCAGTATTAACCTGTGAATCAAAAGTTGGTGTTTGTGCAAAATGTTACGGTTTAAATCTTGCAGGCAGTACGATGGTTCAGCGTGGTGAAGCAGTTGGTGTTATTGCCGCACAGTCAATTGGTGAGCCTGGAACTCAGCTTACTCTTCGTACCTTCCACGTTGGGGGTATTGCAGGTAACATTTCCACTCAATCGGCCATTGATTCGAAATATGATGGTATTGCTGAAATTGATGAATTGCGTGTAGTTGATCAGTTCAATGAATCAGGCACAAAAAACTACATGGTAGTTAGTCGTCTGGCTGAATTGAGGATCATCGACAAAAATACCAGAATTCAACTTTCAACTCATAACATTCCTTACGGTTCGAAACTGTTCATCGATAATGGACAGGAAGTAAAGAAAGGAATGCGTATTTGTGAATGGGATCCGTACAATGGTGTAATCATTACCGAATTCAAAGGAAAGATTGCTTTTGAACAGGTTATTGATGGTATTACCTGTCGTGAAGAATCGGATGAACAAACCGGTTACAAGGAAAAAGTAATTATCGAAACCAGGGATAAAACCAAAAACCCGGGCTTGCGGGTTCTGAATGAAAAAGGCGACACAATTCGTACTTACAACTTACCTGTAGGTGGTCACATGAATGTCGAGGATGGTCAGATAGTCGAAGCAGGTGCTGTTCTGGTAAAAATTCCGCGTGCTGCGGGTAAAGCTGGTGATATCACCGGTGGTTTGCCCCGTGTAACGGAATTGTTTGAAGCCAGAAATCCATCCAATCCGGCTGTTGTTTCAGAAATCGACGGTGAAATTTCCCTGGGAAAAATTAAACGTGGTAACCGTGAAATTGTGGTTACCTCTAAAACCGGGGAAGTTAAACGTTACCTGGTTCCATTGTCACGTCAGATCCTGGTACAGGAAAACGATTATATTCGTGCCGGTACGCCGCTTTCTGATGGCGCTACCACTCCTTCTGATATTCTGGCTATTAAAGGCCCTACTGCAGTTCAGGAATATATTCTAAATGAAGTTCAGGACGTATACCGTATGCAGGGGGTAAAAATCAACGATAAACATTACGAGGTGATTATTCGCCAAATGATGCGTAAAGTTGAGATTGACGATCCGGGTGATACCAGATTCCTTGAAAAACAGATTGTCGACAAACATGAATTCCTTCATGAAAACGACTGGATTTACAATAAAAAGGTTGTTATTGAAGCTGGTGATTCAGACAGTTTGAAACCGGGGATGATTATTACTTCACGCCGTTTGCGTGATGAAAACTCTAATCTTCGCCGACGCGATAAACAACTCGTTGAAGGAAGGGATGCTATTCCTGCGACTTCAAGCCAGATACTTCAGGGTATTACACGTGCTGCACTTCAAACACGCAGCTGGTTATCGGCCGCTTCATTCCAGGAAACAACCAAGGTTCTGAACGAAGCTGCTATCCAGGGAAAAGTCGATTATCTTGACGGATTGAAGGAAAATGTTATTTGCGGACATTTAATTCCTGCCGGAACAGGTTTGAAAGAATATAAAAATCTGGTTGTCGGTTCACGCGATGAATACGACAGAATGGTTGAAACTAAAGAGTCTGAGAAATTTTCAAGAGATTAATTATGGAAGATTTGACGAATACCAATCAATTGCAGATTGAGTTAACCGAGGAGATAGCTCAGGGAATTTATTCCAATCTGGCTGTTATTACACATTCAAGTTCTGAATTTGTTGTTGATTTTGTCAGGGTAATGCCTGGTATTCCAAAAGCTAATGTTAAAGCCCGGGTTATATTAACTCCTGAACATGCTAAACGCTTACTGTTGGCGCTTCAGGAAAACATTCAGAAATACGAGAGTGTTAATGGCTCGATTAAGAATGTAAGAGGTCATGATCCGGTTCTGCCGCCTATGTCTTTTGGAGGACCTGCACCCATAGCTTAAATCTTAATAATTAGATCATTATAAAGAAAGGGATGTCGGTTGACATCCCTTTCTTGTTTTTCAATATTAAAACAATTTGTTTTTTTGTTTTATAATAGGAGATTTAATGTTAAAAAATTGATAATTGTTAATTATAGCATGAATGTTCCATAATATTGGGGTGAATAATTGGTAACATTACAACGATAATACTTAAAATGGGAAATGTTTTTTTGTCCAAACTAAATATGAATAATCATGAATGATATGGGAATAGCTCTCGAACTTTTAGGGGTCGGGATGGTAACAGTTTTTATTATTTTAGCTTTAGTAGTCATATTGGGAAACTTAATCATCAGGTTTGTAAATCGTTTTATTCCTGAACTGCAAAAAGTTTCTTCTCCAATGACGGGCACAGCCAAGACAGCGATTCATCCTAAAAAAATGGCTGCCATCGTGTCCGCAGTAAATATGATTACAAAAGGTACTGGTCGTATTAACAGGATTGAAAAATTATAATTACTTCAAGTATTTTGCCTTCAGGCCTATCGGCGCTGCAACTGGCAAAAATCAACATAAAAAAATCATTGCATAAAATACTATTAAATTATGAGTGGAAGAAAGATTAAATTTTCATTGGTTTATCGTGATATGTGGCAATCTTCCGGCAAGTATGTTCCACGTGTCGATCAACTGGTTAAAGTAGCTCCGCATATTGTGGAAATGGGATGTTTTGCCCGCGTTGAAACCAATGGTGGCGGATTCGAACAAATTAACTTGCTTTTTGGCGAGAACCCTAATAAATCAGTTCGTGAATGGACTAAACCATTTAACGATGCCGGGATTCAGACCCATATGCTGGAACGTGCCCTGAACGGAATCCGAATGAACCCGGTTCCGGCGGATGTTCGTAAACTGATGTTTAAAGTAAAGAAAAAACAAGGAACTGACATTGCCCGTTCTTTTTGCGGATTAAATGATCCCCGGAATATTCTGGATTCGGTAAAATACGCCAAAGAAGGCGGAATGATCGCTCAGGCAACACTTAGCCTTACATATTCGAAGGTTCATACTGCTGAAAGCTTTATTCAGTTGGCTGATGAACTTATTGTTGGCGGTGCAGATGAAATTTGTCTGAAGGATATGGCTGGAATTGCGCGTCCGGCATGGTTGGGAAGAATTGTCAAAGGAATTAAAGCTTTGCATCCTGATATTCCATTGGAATACCATTCTCATTCAGGTCCGGGTTTTGCGATGGCAACAATTCTTGAAGTTTGCAGGGCGGGCGTTGATTATATTGATGTAGCCATGGAACCACTTTCATGGGGAACCGGACATGTTGATCTGTTAGCCGTTCATGCCATGCTTGAAGACGATGGGTTTGATGTGCCAGCTATTAATATGGATGCCTACATGAAAGTGCGCTCATTGACCCAGGAATTTATTGACGATTTCTTAGGTTTTTACATTGATCCGAAAAACCGCTACATGAATTCCATGTTGATTGGTCCCGGATTACCCGGTGGTATGATGGGTTCTTTGATGTCGGATCTTGAAAATAATCTGGCAAGCCTGAACAAATGGATGGCAAAACGCAATAAAAGACAGTTGACACAGGACGAGCTGCTGATTAAATTATTTAACGAAGTTGAATTTATATGGCCAATGCTGGGCTATCCACCTTTGGTAACTCCATACAGCCAGTATGTTAAAAATCTGGCCTTAATGAATGTGATGCAGATCGTAAAAGGCGAAGATCGCTGGAGTATGATTGCTGATAATATTTGGGATATGTTGCTGGGTAAGGGAGGCAGACTTCCCGGACCATTAGATCCTGTAATTATTAAAATGGCCAAAGAAGCCGGCAAGGAATTTTTTACCGGACGCCCACAAGACCTGTACCCTGATGCTTTGCCTGTTTTCCGTAAGGAAATGAATGAAAAAGGATGGGATTTCGGACAGGATGATGAAGAATTGTTCGAGTTGGCCATGCATCCGCAGGAATATCGCGCGTATAGGTCAGGTGCGGCTAAAAAAGCATTTGAAGAGGATCTGGCAAAACGTCGCCTTGAAGGTGGCGGTATCAATGCCGGAACTGATGCTGGAAAAGTTACAGAATCCCCAATAGCTGTTGCCGGGTTTAAACCTTCAACAATGGTTATTGATGTTGAAGGCGAAAAATTCAGAGTATCGGTCGAATATGTTGATTTTGCAGCACCTGTTACATCTGCCGCTTCGGCTAATACCAATCCTGTAGTAAAAACAGCGGTACCTGCAGCAACACCCCAGGGTCCTGTGAAAAACATTATCGCACCACTCGAAGGTAAATTTTATCTCACTAAGGAAAGCTCTGAAGTTCCGATTAAAGTTGGTAATTCAATCCAGGTGGGTGACCTTATTGGTTATGTGGAAGCAATGAAAACATACAATGCTATCCGTTCTGACATTGCAGGAACTATTGTTGAAATTTGCTATACCACAGGATCTGAGATCGAGGAAGATGACGTCCTGGTTAAAATCAAATAACTAAAACCAAAAAATGGGGATATTAGAGAATCTATATAAAATGACAGCTTTCCAGGAGATTTTTAACAATCCTGGATATATATTGATGTTGGCGATTGGGGCTTTTCTTTTGTATTTAGGGATCCACAAGAAATACGAGCCTTTATTGCTGGTTCCAATAGCATTTGGTGTCATTCTGGCCAATCTTCCCGGTGGGCAGATGGGAGTTGTTTCGGCCGATTTAATTAATCTGGAAGGTGGACACACCAAAAACCTGCTGGAAATTGCGCATGATTACGGCATTATGAATTTCCTGTATTATTCGTTGATTAAAACCGGGTTTTTACCTCCGATTATTTTTATGGGTATTGGAGCATTGACTGATTTTGGTCCGATGTTGCGGAATTTAAAATTAGCATTTTTTGGTGCTGCAGCCCAGTTGGGAATTTTTACCGTATTAATTGCAGCCATTTTGCTTGGGTTTACAGTTAAAGAAGCTGCATCGCTTGGCATTATTGGTGGTGCCGATGGTCCTACAGCCATTTATACCACCATCATACTGGCTCCGCATTTATTAGGCCCAATTGCAATTGCAGCTTATTCATACATGGCTTTGGTTCCGGTCATTATACCAATGGTAGTGCGTTTAACTTGCAGTGAAAAAGAACTTTTAATTAACATGAAGGAAATGGATAAAAAATATCCGCCTAAATTGAAAATTAAAAACATTAAGGCGGTAAAAATTGCTTTCCCAATTGTCCTGGGAATTGTAATTTCAATTTTGGTTCCTTCATCGGTTCCTCTGCTGGGCATGTTACTTTTTGGTAACCTGATTAAGGAAATCGGAACTAACGTTGCACGTCTGAGTGAAGCAGCCAGCGGATCAATTCTGAATACGGCCACTATTTTTCTTGGACTGACAGTTGGAGCAACAATGACTGCCGAAGTTTTTCTGGATTTTAAGACGATCATGATTGTTGTTGGGGGATTCCTTGCATTTGCAATCTCTATTTTTGGTGGAATCATGTTTGTCAAAATCTCCAACCTTTTTGGTAAAAAGAAGATTAATCCATTGATTGGCGCAACCGGACTAAGCGCGGTCCCGATGGCTTCACGTGTGGCCAATGAAATTGCATTAAAACTTGATTCCTCGAATCACATTCTGCAATATTGCATGTCGAGTAATATTTCAGGAGTAATTGGTTCGGCTGTTGCAGCCGGTGTGCTGATTTCATTCCTGCAATAAAAATACAGACCAGAGATTGAAAAACGCCCTTCAGAAATGAAGGGCGTTTTTTCGTTTTATACCAATTATATTTTATCCGAATCTGGTGGCATTAATTTTTTCATGGCCTTGTCGAAATCACTTTCATACCACAAAAAACAACAAAACTTCCAGAGAACACCGCTTCTGGAAGTCTGTTGATGTTTAATTTAAAACTGATGAAATTATTTATTCTGTAGAATTTGCCCCCGTTTCTTTCACTTTCTTCGCTACTGTTCTGGTTTGTACTTTCCGGGCAGCTTTGTAACTTCGATAGAATTCAGCGTATTTGTGTTTAAACTGTAAAGCCAACCGGTCGAGCAGTTCTTTTAACAAGGAGCTGACTTCCTTAAATAAACCACCTAATTGTTGTAATCGCCATTTCATATTGTCGGGATACCAATACATTTGCTGTAATTGCCACTAAATGTTGTGGTGTAAAGTGGTTGAAACTTCCTTCAGATGTCAATTCAGAAGGTTTTTTACTTAAATTCATTTTAAATTAAAGATACAATTCCGGAGAAAGGATTTTTTGAAAAAATAGGTTGATTGTTTTGTTTGCTTTGCCTGTCAGCGCTTCAGCGTGTGATCCGACCTATATTCGTGTCTTTATTCATCTACAATAAAAAATCATTGGTTAACACAATATATTTGGTCGGTTTTAGTGCTTGATTTCTTTGGGTTGAATATCTATATTTGCTCACTTTTAAAAAATATGCCTTGTTTAAAAGGTGATATTTCAGGATAAATGAATTGTAAACTGAATAAAAAACAAATAATATTCACATGAAAGGTTTTAGAATTATCGTTCTTGCCAAACAGGTACCTGATACGAGGAATGTTGGTAAAGATGCAATGAAAGCCGATGGAACGGTCAATCGGGCTGCTCTTCCGGCTATTTTTAATCCGGAAGATTTGAATGCCCTGGAGCAGGCACTGCGAATTAAAGAAAAATTCGCCGGTACAACCATCACTATTTTAACCATGGGTCCCGGGCGTGCTGCCGAAATTATCCGTGAAGGTTTATTTCGTGGTGCCGACGACGGTATTCTGCTTACCGATCGTGCATTTGCCGGTTCTGATACCCTGGCAACATCCTATGCCTTGGGCCAGGCATTAAAAAAAATCGGTTCGTTTGATATCATTATTGCCGGTCGTCAGGCCATCGATGGTGATACTGCCCAGGTTGGGCCACAGGTTGCCGAAAAACTCGGGTTACCACAGATTACTTATGTAGAGGAAATCCAGTCGATCCACAAAGGAATGATAACCGTGAAGCGTCGCCTTGAACGTGGTGTTGAAGTGGTCAGATGCCCTCTGCCGCTGGTAATAACTGTAAATAGTTCAGCTCCTGATTGCCGTGCGCGCAATGCCAAGCTGATCATGAAATACAAACATGCCAAAACAATCTCCGAAATGCAGGTTGCAAACGATGATTATCTGCGTTTGTATAACGATCGCCCGTACCTTAACATTAAGGAATGGACTGTTCAGGATATAGATGTGGATGCAAACGAACTGGGATTGGCCGGTTCTCCAACGAAAGTTAAAAAGGTGGAGAATGTTGTTCTCCAGTCAAAAGGAGCAAAGGTGATTACTTCTTCCGATGAAGATATGGATCAACTGATGCGTGAGTTAATTGAAAATCATACAATCGGATAATTGTTTAAACATCTTACAACTATGAATAGTGTTTTTGTTTATTGCGAAATAGAGGACGGACAGGTTGCCGAGGTGAGCCTTGAATTGCTGACCAAAGGCCGGACTCTGGCCACTGAATTAAACTGTAATCTCGAAGCAATTGCCATCGGATATAAACTGGATGGTATTGAAAAGAATATCTTTCCTTATGGAGTAGATGTTTTACACATGGCCGATGATAAACGTCTGGCTCCATATACAACTTTACCTCACAATTCGATTGTGGTCAAACTTTTTCAGGAGGAAAAACCACAGATTGCCCTTATGGGAGCAAGTTCAGTCGGACGTGATTTAGGCCCCCGGGTTTCCTCTGCACTGCACAGCGGATTAACAGCTGATTGTACTTCACTGGTTATTGGTGACCATGAAGACAAAAAAATGGATAAAGTTTATACTGACCTGCTTTACCAGATACGCCCGGCTTTTGGCGGGAACATCATTGCAACCATTATTAATCCTGATTGCCGTCCGCAGATGGCTACTGTAAGGGAAGGAGTGATGAAAAAAGCCATTCTCGATCCGGACTACAAAGGAAAAATCAATAAGCTTGATGTTGCAAAATACACGAACGAACTTGATTTTGTGGTTGAATTGATTGAACGTCACATGGAAAAGAGCAAAGTCAACATTAAAGGTGCTCCAATCATTGTTGCCGGAGGTTATGGCGTAGGATCCAAAGAAAATTTTGATCTGCTTTTCGAACTGGCCGAAGTGCTTGGTGGCGAAGTTGGTGCTTCACGTGCCGCTGTCGATTCCGGATATGTTGGTCACGATCGTCAGATTGGTCAAACCGGAACTACTGTCCGGCCTAAACTCTACATAGCCTGTGGAATTTCAGGTCAGATTCAGCACCGTGCCGGGATGGAAGAATCGGCCCAGATTATTGCCATCAATACTGATCCTGAAGCTCCGATTAACTCCATTGCTGATTATGTGATCACAGGCAGCGTTTCTGAAATTCTGCCTAAAATGATTAAGTTTTATAAAGCAAACACCAAGTGATAGCCTCCCCCGACTCCCAGGGAGGGGAGACTGAAAGTGTGTTAATATAGTTTAACTAAAGCCTTGTCAATTAAGTCCCTCCCCTTTGGGGAGGTTAGGTGGGGCTAAAAAATAAATAAAATGGCTAATTTTTATACCGATAATAAAGACCTGAAATTCCATTTGACCCATCCTCTGATGGAAAAAATAGTCCGGTTGAAGGAACGGAATTTCGAAGAAAAAAAGAATTACGATTTTGCTCCTATGGATTATGAAGATGCACAAGATAGTTACAATAAAGTGCTTGAGGTGGTAGGCGAAATCTGTGGGGATATTGTTTCTCCAAATGCTGAAAGTATTGATGCTGAAGGACCATCGGTTGTTGATGGACATGTTGTATATGCCCGTGGAACAGAAGAAAACATTGATGCGCTTCGTAAAGCCGGATTGATGGGAATGTCACTTCCCCGCAAATACGATGGTTTGAACTTCCCGATTGTACCTTATATTATGGCTGCTGACATTGTTTCGCGAGCTGATGCCGGGTTTGTAAACATCTGGGGGCTTCAGGATTGTGCAGAAACTATCAATGAATTTGCTTCGGAAGAACAGAAAGCAAAATATTTGCCTCGTGTTTGTTCAGGAGAAACCATGGCGATGGATTTAACAGAGCCGGATGCCGGATCTGACCTTCAGGCAGTTCAGCTTAAAGCTACCTGGAATGAAAAGAAAGGAATCTGGCTGATGAATGGTGTGAAACGTTTTATCACCAACGGTGATGGCGACATTGCTCTGGTACTGGCCCGTTCAGAAGCCGGAACAAAAGATGGTCGAGGTTTGTCCATGTTTATATACGACAAGCGTAATGGTGGAGTAACTGTTCGCCGCATCGAACACAAAATGGGAATCATTGGTTCTCCAACCTGTGAGCTGGTATTTAAAGACGCTCCGGGCGAACTGGTGGGCGACCGTAAATTGGGTTTGATTAAATATGTAATGGCATTGATGAATGGTGCCCGTTTAGGTATTGCCGCCCAATCTGTCGGTGTTTCAGAATCAGCTTACCGCGAAGCATTGGCTTTTGCCAAAGAGCGCGTACAGTTTGGTAAAGCGATTATTCGTTTCCCTGCTGTTTACGAAATGATTACAACCATGAAGGCAAAACTGGATGCCTCGCGTACCTTATTGTATGAAACAGCCCGTTTTGTTGATATGTACAAGACTTATGCCCACATTGCAGAGGAACGTCCTCTGGAAAAAGACGAAAAGGCTGAAATGAAGAAATATCAGAAACTGAGCGATTTGTTTACTCCAATGGGTAAAGGTATCTCGAGCGAATTCTGTAATCAGTTGGCATACGATGCTGTTCAGATTCACGGAGGTTCCGGTTTTATGAAAGATTATCCGGTTGAGCGAATTTACCGCGATGCCCGCATTACTTCTATTTACGAAGGAACTACCCAATTGCAGGTTGTTGCTGCCATCCGTGGTGTAACTACAGGTGGTTACCTGGCTCAGATTCGTGAATACGAGTCTCACAAAATTACTCCTGAACTGGAATTCATGCGTCGGACTCTGATCATTCTTACTGATGATTACGAACAGGCAGTGAAAAAAGTAGTTGACAGCAACGATAATGAGTTTATTGACTTCCATGCTCGTCGTTTAGTCGAAATGGCTGGATTCATTATTATGAGCTATTTGCTGGTACTTGATAGTAACCGCGAAGCATTGTTTACCAAATCAGCCAAAGTGTTTATTAAACTGACCAAATCATTGGTTAAAGGGCATGCTGAGTTCATTCGCAGTTCGGTCGTTGAAGACCTGGCTGCCTATAAAATTGAAATTTAACTGTATTTTTTAGCATAAATGTAGCGAGGGCTTCACGTTGAGTGAAGCCCTCGCTTTTTTTTTGCGAAAGTTTAGAACTTTCAATTCACAAGAGTTGTCCCGGATTGGGGTTAATAAAACTCAGGTAATCTGTTGCTTTAAAGCTGGCATTGAAACACCAGTAATCTTGCATCGAACTGACGTTATTCCTGATTGGCGCTATAACTGATTCCCTGCCTAATCTATTTATAATTTATTTCTTAATTTATAGCTCATTAGTTCGTGACCCAGTTTTTGCTCGCGCGATATGGCACTTTTCCTGAGTTTTTCAAGATCTTCCTGAACTTCAACAAGTCTGGTTCTGGCTTCCTTTACAACCTGATGACCTCGTTTATACATTAAAAACAAAATTACACTGAGGATTGTCAGGCAAAATATAACTCCCCACATAATTAGTTTATATGCGTTCTTGCTTACTCCTATCCCGAGTAGCTTGATGCTGTTTTGTTCATCTTGAGTTGTTGACAATTCTTCCTTTAATTGTTTAATTTCAGTATTGCTGGTTTCCAGTTTGTTATTCAGATTATTAATCTCTTGCAAATGATTAGTCGCTTCTTTTTTATACATTCGGATACTGTCCGTCGCATTTTGCTTGAGCGTGTTGTACCCACTAATCGGAATAACCTTATATTGCTGGTAAGTGTTTGACTTTTTATACAAATACTCGAACTGCCCTTTTATACCTGTTGAGTCTGCAACAGAAGCTGTATAATCACTTTGTGCAAAGGTTAATATTGGAACAGCTGTGATAATTAATACAAGTAAATGTTTTCGTAAAGTACTCATCATTTTTAGCATCTTATTGGTTTATATGTTCTTACCATTAATAATCAGGTTATTTTTCACTTCAGATTTGTATAAACGGATTTATACGAGGAACGGAAGTTAACGTTTTTTATTGCAATTTTCTGGTTTCGGGTTGCTGTTGTATGGATTCAATTAACGAATTAAGTTGTGGTTTGCGCAAAGTCATGAGTTTTGATTCATTCTGAATAATTAGCTTCTTTCCCTTAAGATTGTTAATCGTGTGTTTCCTGGCAGCAGTTCATCAGAATTAATGTTGTCTAACAGGTTGAAATTCAGAAAGGCTGGAGATGGTTTGAAATTAGATTAAAAATAAAGGCATAAAAAGCTTAGAAAATGGGAAAAAGGTGTCTACATTTGCAGCCGCTAAAGAGAAATACGGTAAGTGTTTGTGGTTAGCGAAAGTTCTTTAAGTGACTGGTAGACAATAGTTTGAATTGAAATAGAAAATAAGTTAAAAAAGATTAGGACAGTTCAGATAAAAGGTATTTCTTTGCAGCCGCTTTCAACGGAAAGCACGTCGCCGGAAACGGGGATTTGCAGTTGAAAAGGTCGAAGAGGGGTACTGGAAATAAAGGCGAATAAACTTCAATAAACTTTAGGAATTTTAAAAAGGATGTTTACCTTTGCAGCCGCTAAAAGCGAGATCGTTCAAAGCAAGTAATGAAGGGCCGGATCGGAAGGATTTAGAATTGTAAAAAGCCGTTGGTTAGTGATAACCAAAAGTGGAAAAC
>JBBQMW010000006.1:0-57055 GCA_038329265.1 Bacteroidales bacterium
GTTTGCCGAATGACAAAATTGTTCTTTATCGATTGGTAGTCGCTGTTTGCTGCTTGAAAAACAGCGAGTTGGTCTAAAAACCAGGTGCTTGTGTTTTGAATATTATTCATTATAAATGGGATTGTTTCGTTTCCAGAATGCCTTTAAAAATGGTGAAATGAAGACATAGTTTTGGCTGCCGTTAGGGTCTTCAACCAGATAGCCGTCTTGTTCCAGATCATTTATTAAATCCATATAATCAGTGGCTTCTCCATGTGTTGTAGCCTTGTTGTATATGCTTTGAATAGAGATAGAACCCAGATGAGCAATATGAGTTAAAACTTCGTTTACAAAATCGAAATCTTTATTTGGCATATAATCTTTGAGACGATTTTTCCAGTCGGCAAAATGCTCATTGTTTTTTTCAACAGTCAGAAATGCCTCATCTATATCTATTTCTGCAATGGTTGAATTGTTTTTTCTTCTCGCATTGTGGTCTATTGCTTCTAACATCAGATTGATGAAATAGGGAGTATAATAATGTTGTATCTTATGCAATAGATAGTGTTTCAGCGCATCCGGATATTGTACGGTTGCCCCGTTATTGGTAGCCCATCCAATATAGTTAAGCGCTTCTTCTTTGGTTAATGGATTTCAGATGGCTGGTATTAAATCGTTCAGACTGGATGTCCTTCCCTCAATGTTCTTCACTACATAGTGGATGCCGACCGAACCTGCGAAAACAAATTGCATTTTCTTTAAATTGCTTTGTCGCCATGCCCTTAGCTGATGAAGAATTGCAATAGCTTCATCCTTCTTCCCGGTTTTATCTAATTGATGTAGAACTTCGGGCAACTCATCCAGTAGTAAAACGATTGTTTCAGTGTTGCTGTCTAGTTCTTTGAAGATGGTATTAATTTCTTGAAGGTAGTCAAGTTCTTTGTCTTCAAGCTTTATTCCGGAAGTAGATATTTCGGTTATCTTTTTAGTTTTTATATAGGCAGATAGCCACTTCGAGGCTTTTTTACTTGTGTTCAGGCAATTTAAAATCAGCTTGTATAAGGTTTTGTAAAAATAAATTTCTGATTTGACTGCTTGAATGTTTTCGAACGTAACTTTGTAGTTCTCTCTTGGATTAGCTTCAATATCGCGCATGACAGAGGTTTTACCAACCCTTCTTGGTGCGGCAATAAGTATGAAGTTCCCCTTTTCAAGCTCATCCCAAATTTCTTCAACTATTTCTTTTCTGGGATAATAATATTTGCCGGTTGCTGGCGATCCGAGGATTGTTCTTGGTGAAATCCAATTTGTTTTCATTTTTTTTGACAGTGTTTTTGCTGTTAATTGCATTTGGCAGCAAATATACTGTCAAAATATTTAAACAGCAAATATACTGTCAAAAATATTTCTGTTTTAGAGTTATTTCTCAATTCTTATCTGCCAGACTCTTCATTTATATAGTAATTTATCCGCCATTTTATTTTTAGATAAATGCTCACAAATGCGACGATTTCTAATGGTTTACTGCCCCAGTTCTTTCCGTATCATATTCTCTATCATTAGAGCCAGTTCAGCAGTGTCCATACCTTTGGGGTCGATGGGATCGAAAACAGTCAATTTCAGATGAACGCCAACGGTCATTGGGAAATAGCCGTTTTTCATCAGTTCGTAATTACCATCAATGGCAAAAGGAACAACCAGTGCTGAGGGAGCCGTTTTAATGAGCGAAGCAATTCCGGCGGGTTGAAAGGTTTTGAGTTTTCCATCGCGGCTTCGGGTGCCTTCCGGAAAAATACAGGCTGCATAATTGTTGGCTTCGATGTGTTTGCCGAGAGTCAGAATATCTTTGACTGCCTGTCTTGGGTTTTTCCGGTCAATCAGTACTGATCCACCGTGGCGCAGATTGTAGGAAATACTAGGAATCCATTTGCCCAGTTCGATTTTAGAAATAAATTTCGGATGGTTTTTTCGGAAACCGATAATTATTGCCGGAATATCAAAGGTGGTTTGGTGGTTGGATACGATGATCAGAGGCCTGCCTTGTGGAATTTTTTCCAATCCTCTATATGTGATTTTTGTACCCAGTATCTCTAAACTATAAAGTAGTCCGAAATTCATAACATCAACCACTCTTTTGCGAACCGGATATCCCCATATCCATTTGGTTATCATTTGAATCGGGTGAAAAATGCATAGCAGTAATCCAAAAATGATCAGATATACCGGAGTCAGCAAAAAGGAAAGAATTTTCTTTATCATGGACTACTTGTTTTAAGAGATTGCAAAATAGCCAAAAAAATTTGAACAATGGATCAGCATATTCTTTACTCAGGGAAATCGCCTTAAGAAATGTGTTATTAAAATTTCACAAATCAACCACCTGTTTATCCCAGCGGGATAACATATTTATAGAAAATAGGTAACCAACCAAGCCTATTCGACCCTTTCGGGGTCGAACATTCAGGACGTATGGCAATTTCTATCAATATTTGACCTCTCTGAGGTCGTTTTCAGTTTCATTTTATCGAATAAACCAAACATATATTTTAAAGGCGATTTCCTTTACTGAACCCAAATTCATTTGTTTTTATACAATTCTGAGATTCAGTTTGTGCATTAAATCTACTGTCCGGTAATTCAGATAACACAAAATATTTTCTAATTTTAAAGCTGCTTAACTAAAATGAAACTTAAACCTATTTGAACATGAAAAAATTCGTAATTCTTTTAATCCTGATTTTCAGTTTTGGACTTGTATTTTCGCAAAATTCCGGCGGAGAAATGTCATCGTTAATCCAAATCAAGAAGAATGTAAAAACCAAACGCATTGGCAGCTCTGATAAAACCGGTGGAAATGGCGATTGTCTGAGCGGGGTTCCTGACGGAGAAAAACTCACCATTATGGATGTAAAAGGTGCTGGTATCATCAACCACATTTGGATTACCATTGCGCCCGGTGCCGACCAGTTGAATCGGAACGACATTATTCTGCGCATGTACTGGGATGGAAATAGCTTTCCGTCGGTTGAAGCGCCGATTGGTCCTTTCTTCGGAAACGGCTGGAACGAAACCTATAATGTGGTGACTACGCCACTTTCGGTTTCGCCCGGATGGGGAAAATCGTATGTCAGTTATTTTGCGATGCCATTTTCCAAAGGTGCCCGCATCGAGATCGAAAATCAGACCGGTGTAAAAATCAACTCGTTTTATTACAACATCGATTATACCGAGATGCAGGAATTGCCAGAGAATACCGGTCGTTTCCATGCCTGGTACAATCACGAACTTACAAAGGCTCTTCCATCCGGAGAAAACGAATGGGGAACTTTGGGCGATACCGGAAATAACCGCAATGGAAAAGACAACTATGTATTTGCCGATATTCAGGGAAAAGGTCATTTTGTGGGCGTGAATTATTACGTGAATTGTCCAACCACCATGTGGTATGGAGAAGGCGACGAAATGGTTTTCATTGACGGCGATACGATTCCGACCCTCAATGGAACCGGAACCGAAGATTTTTTCAATACATCCTGGTGCCCCAAAGAATTGTTTCAGCATCCGTATTACGGATATCCCCGGGTAAACAACGAAACCGGCTGGCTTGGTCACACCCATGTTTACCGCTTCTTTATTGCCGATCCGGTGTATTTCGATCGTTCGTGCAAGTTTACAATCGAACATGGGCACAACAATAACCTGACACTCGATTTGTCGTCGGTAGCTTATTGGTATCAGGATAAAGCCACGAAACTTCCCCGCACATTTACCAAAGAAGAAAGGGTTTACAAGCCAATCATCGGGCCATCCGAAATTCATAAATGGCGCGATGCCTGGCGTATTGAAAATGGGGAAAAAGGACAGTTGTGGGGTGACGAAAAAAGAGAAGTCAAATAAATAGAAATACAGAGTCGGGGGTTCACTTCGATGTGAACCACTGACTAATTCTAAAGTTTTCGTTTCTTTGCCTGATAAAAATTCATTTCTATAATTTTGACCCAATGACTAATAACGATATCCTCAAAAAACTACGTGTTGCCCTGAAACTTCGTGATGAAGACATTATTACCATCCTGAAATTAGTTGATTTTCCGGTTTCGAAAAGCGAAGTGAATGCCTTGTTCCGTACCGAAGATCATCCAAATTATAAGGAATGCGGCGACCAGTTGCTCCGGAATTTCCTGAACGGACTGATTATATACAAACGAGGTCCGATGACTGAACAAGATTCGGAGCAGAAGCCGGAGCCTAAAGCAAAGTCAAAAATCATCATTAAAAAGCAAAGCGGAAAATCTTGATTTTAGATTCCAAAACATTCTCAGGCTTACCTTATCGATAATAAACGCTTGTGTTTTTTGAAATGAAAGGCAGCAAGAATCAGATACGTGACCAGAAAATTGGTAAACGAGATGAATGTTGCCAGAATAAATATTTTTGTAGCTCCTTCGGTTAATCGACTGAATTTTAATACATAAGGAGTGAGATTGAATTCTAAAAGTATCATCAGCGAATTGACAAGTAAAATTATGAATAGAATTGTCAGGATACCCGACCACATGCTTTTCAAATCGGATGGACTCAACTGCATATGTGATGAGATACAAAATGAGAGGTAGATGAATATCCAGAAAGATGGCTCCAAAAAATTCTCCGGAGAAAATACATAAACCAGAAAACCAAGCCCAATTGCGAGGATACTACCCGAACTTTCAACAAGTTCAAAAATACCGAAATCTGACAAATCAGTGGTTGAAATAATTCCGGCGACCAGCCTGTAATTTGGCAAACAAAACCAGATAAGCATATAAATGACGATAGACCCAAATAAAATGGGGCCTGTTCCGATTAAAAAACATCCAATTCGCTGATAGATACTTTGGGGGTTAAACGAATGATTCACATACCCCAAAGTCCCATCCTGATTATTCGGACTATACAGTTTCAGATCAGTAATCCGATGCCCAAATAGAATACAAAAAATAGCGTGTCCGATTTCGTGTACCGGCGTTCCTATCCATCCGGTAAAATAAATATCCAATTTACTGTGTCCTGAATTACTGAATGCCTTCCGGGTTGAACGTGAAATAAAATATAAAAGCAGACCAAATATCAGAATAAACCCAAACGCGGATAAAAACTGATACAGTGTAATTGTGCCCACCTGAACAATGAAATTGAAGAAACGATGCATAGATTCCATGTATTCAAAATTTATAAATGATACAATCCTGCCGGGATTCAAAGTAAAACCAAAAAAGCTTTGAATCTCATATTCAGGATTCAATTTATGGAAATGTTGTAGTTTGAATGAAACTTAATAATAGAATGATTTGTTCTTGGTCATAAGCATTCAGTAATTCTCAAAAGGTTACATATATTTACTTCGATGAAAAAGCAGATATATTTTCTCTTTTTAGTTCTCTTAAGTTGTATCGGCAGTGTCTGGAGCCAGCAACTTTATTTCAACCATCTCTCTGTAAATAACGGATTATCGCAGGGTGTAAACAATTGTATTTACAGGGATTCAAAAGGGTTTGTCTGGATCAGTTCGTATGATGGGCTCAATCGATTTGACGGAGTAAATTGTATTAATTTTCGATCGTCAGTTTCTGAAAAAGATGGCTTAAAAGGAACACTTTTTCTAAATATTCTCGAAGATCAGAATTCGAACCTGTGGATTGGCAGCAATGCCGGCCTGAATTTTTATGACCGAAGACAAGATCACTTTCACAATTTTAGGGTTGAAGGTCTCAGCGACGACAAACAATTTCTTTCTCCATTCTATATTGATAACAAACAAAACGTCTGGCTTCAGTCCGGGAATGATATCTTTATTTTTAGCGCACAGGATCATACATTTACATTTATCGAACATTTTTTGCCACAGGGAAATCTGATCTTAAAGCCCTGGCCTCGTCAACTCTATAAACCCTTGCAGAAAATCTATGCTATCAGTAGCAATCTTCCTGAATTATGGGAGGGAAATTTAATCGACAAGAAAATCAAATGGCAGTCTCGACAACTGTCAATTTCTGCAAGCCAGGTCACTGCCTTGTTGCAAACCGGTGAAAATACCTTTTGGCTTGGAACAAATAATGGTATCTCAAAATATAAAAACAATAAAGAGGTAAAATTCATCAATCGCTTTGCCGATAAGGAACTGAAAAGCATTTCAACACTACACCTCGATCAGAATGGAATACTCTGGATAGGAACACTGCTGCAGGGCTTGTACAACCTTGATACTATCACCGGGAAAATAACCAACCACTACGAGAATTTGGTTTATAACTCTTATGCACTTAGCGGTAACGAGATTCAATACATTAATTCGGATGAAAAAGGGGATTTATGGATTTCAGTCTGGGGGAAAGGAGTTGATTATACCAGTTTAAACCGGTTCAGATTTAATTACTATCTATCTAAAGAAGAAGCTATTCAAGCAGAGTCCGACAATTTCATACGGTCTATCATCGAGGTAAATAATGAATTCTGGTGCTGTACTCGGGCCGGTGGAATATTGATTCTGGACAAAAACAAAAAGATTAAACAAACCGTCAGAAATGCACTTCCCTTATCGATAGAGCATTTGTGTCTGGATAAATACAATCAAATTTGGGCATCAACCTTTGAAGGATTATTTCTGATTGATCCGCAAACAAAAAAAATCATCCGGATTCCGCCTAATAATTCCGGATTTGGACTTGCTTCCAATCAATTTACCTATACCAGTTGTCTGGAAAATGGATCAATCCTTGCCTCGACCAATTCAGGAATTTTCATCGTGGAAAAGATTAATAAGGAATACCAAATCCTGCCTGTTAAAGGAATCAGGAATGCCAAAGATGTATTCCTGACTTCTTACACCGACAATCAGAAGAATATCTATATTTCAACAGCTTTTAAAGGGTTCAAAGTGTTTTCTGTTCGTGGTGATTCGTTGTGTTTGATGAAGGAATTTCCAATAGAAGCAAGCATAAAATGTTTCAGCGAGTCAGCCGACAGCATTTTGTGGATTGGCAGCACCATCGGCTTGATCCGATTCAATAAAAAAAGTATTCAAATCCAGCAAATCTACACTACAAAAGATGGGTTAAGCAATCAATATATTTATGGCATTGTACCCGATGGAAACGACTTGTGGTTAAGTACAAATGTCGGCATCAACCGTTTTACCACACAAGATAAAACCATAAAAACATTTTCGTTGGGTGATGGCTTGCAGAGCAATGAATACAATACCTATTCCTATTATAAAACCAAGAATCAGGAAATCATGTTTGGAGGCGTAAATGGATTGAATACTTTTTATACATCCAATTTTAAAAATAATTCATACCCACCGCAGTTAATTCTTACCGGTCTTCAATTAAATGACACCAGTTTCCGTCAAACAATTAATCCATCAGAGATTAATGACCTTATGTTGGATTACAACCAGAACACGATAGGATTTCAGTTTGCTGTAATTCACTATGCTAATTCAGCTGCAAATTCGTTAAGTTATATTCTGGAAGGATTTGATAAAAAATGGCTGACTAAAGGCAGTAAAGGACAGGTTCGCTATTCAAATCTTCCACCCGGATATTATACATTAAAAGTAAGAGCATTCAGCTCCGACGGAATTGAAGCCGAGAATATATACTCCTTGCCATTGAGGGTAAATCCTCCCTGGTGGCAAAGTTTGTGGTTTGAATTAATTGTATTATTTTCATTTTTGGGCTTTACGCATTTAGCATCAAAAACTTATGTCAGAATGAGACTCGAAAGGCAACGGGCACTGCTTGAAAAAAAGCAAGCCGTCGAAAAGGAGCGCAACCGCATAAGCCGCGATATGCACGATGATTTGGGAAGTGGCCTTACCATGATTGCCATATTAAGCGAAGTTGTAAAAAAACAATTGGATGAACCTGAAAAAGCCAGGGAGATGCTTGAAAAGATTGCGGTGTCTTCAAGAGATTTGGTGGACAGCCTTCAGGACATCATTTGGTTGCTCAACCCTCAAAATGATACCATTGAAAGTCTCTCATCGTATATTCGTGAATATGGTCTTAAATATTTTGAACCACTTGCTGTTCAGGTAGATTTTAATTATCCTGAAAAATTTTCGACCTTCTGTTTGAGTGATGAACAACGTCGAAATACCTTTTTGTCGGTTAAGGAAAGTTTCAATAATATCGCAAAACATGCCGATTGCAAAAAAATAATAGTTTCAATTCATGAAACACCACTAGAAATCAGGATATGTATCGCCGATGACGGGAAGGGCTTTGACATGAATTCGGTACGTTTATTTGCCAACGGGTTAAAAAATATGCAGGATAGAATTGAAAATGTTGGTGGAACATATTTCATAATATCCGAACCAGAAAAGGGAACGCTGACAGAAATTAAATTCTCGTTATAACCCTTTTTTGTTACAGAGAAAATTGAAAGATGATTTAATTTTAAAGGTTTTAAAAGCGCTTAATAAATCCAGATGATTAACGTAGTAATTATTGAAGATATTAAAGAGATAAGGGAAGGGCTGCAAATGCTTATTAACGGAAGTGACGGCTTCATGTGCACCCAGACTTTTGCCTCAGGAGAAGAAGCGCTTGACAAACTGCCAGTTATTTGCCCTGATGTAGCCCTGATGGATATTAACCTTCCTGGCATCAATGGCATTGAAGTGGTACGAAAGCTAAAGACTCAAGGCTCTTTAACACAGTTTATTATGAGCACGGTATACGAAGATGATGAATCGATATTTGAATCGCTCAAAGCTGGCGCCAGCGGATATTTGCTCAAGAAAACTGCCCCGACTAAAATTCTGGATTCTATTACTGAAGTCTATCAGGGAGGATCGCCAATGAGTGGTCAGATTGCCCGTAAAGTGATTGCCTCTTTTCAGCAAAAAGATTCTATTGATGAATCTTTGCTGCTCACCCACCGTGAAAAGGAGATTCTTAAATCGTTGTCCAAAGGTTCGCGCTACAAAGAAATAGCCGGAGAATTCAACATTGGAATTGAAACCGTGCGCTCCCATGCACGAAATATTTACGAAAAGTTACAGGTGCAAAGCCGTACTGAAGCTATCAATAAAATAATGGGCCGTTAACGATTTTTCAGCTTTTCTAATTTTATTCAATTACACTCTACCACTATTTTGGGATTGACTCTTTCTTCAATCCACCGTAATTTCACTAGATAATTAATAGCGCAATTCTGATTTTATGCTGAATGCGATATTAAGATCCTGAATATGGTGCTTAACAAAACTGGGTAATACCCAATCATAAATTAAATTTTACGAATATGAAAAAGTGTATCCTTTTATTACTTGGTGCAATCCTTATTATGTTTGGATCATTTGCACAGACCAACATCACTGGATCATTCACAGTCAACACCACTCTGACTAAAGTAAATAGTCCATACATCGTGGTAAATTCGGTAAATGTCAACGAGGGAGTTATTTTAACTGTTGAAAAAGATGTAGTTATTAAATTTAATTCCGGAAGGTATTTGCAGGTAATCGGAACCATGAATGCCAAGGGTGCAACATTTACAGCCAATGCCAGCACCGCCAAAGGCTTCTGGGATGGTATCTATGTTTCGTACACCAGTTATAATCCGGGGAGTGTAACTCTGGATAGCTGTACGGTTGAATATGCAAGTAATATTTATACCCGGAACGGCGTACTTACCTTAAAGAAAACAAGTCTGGATAATTTTAGCTCATATGGTGTACAGATTGAAACCAAAGGGACACTGAATATTTCGGAAACCATTATAAAAAATACCAACCACCCAATCTACTTCAGCGGTCCGGGAGTGCTTAAGAGCGGAGGTGGAAATACATTAACCGGGAATGCTGAGGATTATATATACATGAATTTCAGTGATATTACGGATAAATTCAACATGCCTGATTTGGGCATTCCATATCGTGTGACTACGCTTAGAGTGACAGAAACAGGTACACTTAATATTTCTCCCGGAGCCAATTTAAAATCCTTTAACTCGGAAATTACTGTCCGGGGAAAAATAAAAGTTTTGGGAACCAGCCTGAAGCCGATTGTTTTCGACCTACATCCAGGATCCTCTTACTGGCTTGGAATAAATATTACAGCCAGTGCAATTGATTCTGCCTGTATCTTCAAGAATTGTATCATTAAAAATGCGCTATACGATAACGATGCTTACGTTGCAATGGCAATTGATGCGGCATCTCCAACATTCGAAAACTGCAAATTTTCAAACAATGGGAGAAACCTGATGGTTACCGGAATTAGTAAACCAACTTTTACCAACTGTAATTTTTATCCATCGACCATACTTAGCGGAGAAGCTTATAATGTTGCGATGGATATGAATGCAAATATTAATTTCGCTACCGATTCGATCAAGTTTAACGACAAAGAAATCAGGGCAGTCAGAATTATGCCATCAACAGTTACAGGTGCCGGCCAATTAAAGAAATTAACGTTTAAAAATCTGACTAATCCAAGTTATTGTATGTATGGACAAACAACGGTCGATGAAGCAGCTTCTTTGGTCATTGACCCAGGCATTGTTATAAAATGCCGTAATTACCAGACCATACTTGTGGCTAACGGTACTTTGACAGGATTGGGAACAGAGGCTGAGCCAATCATCTACACACATCTTGCTGATGATAATTATGGAAATCCGCTTGATTCTGAAAATAACGGACAAGCAGCCATTTCCAACAGCAATTCAGGAAGGATTACACTATATGGAACTACAACATCTAAAATTAAAAACTGGAAGATCCATTATGGAGGCTACGATTCAAATAACTGGGCTGTTTACGTCACAAAAGGCAATATCGTAGAAAATTGCGAGATTAAAAATTCTTACCGTGGAATACAATTCAGTAATAATGCACAATTACTAAACAATTCATTCCTGAATATTAACTATTACCCATTATCCCGGATAGTTAATCAGGGAACACCAACTCTGATCGGCAATACAGTATCGAATGTGGCCAATATCGGTATCCTGATTGTTGGTTTTGATAACGATTCTCCTACCCTCAATTCAATGAATTTTGCCGGTATTACGAATGTGGGTTACATCGTTGAATCAGCTTTAACTATTGCTGCCGCAAATGTACTTACCATTGCACCTGATGTCGTAATTAAGTTTTCAGAAAATGGGATGCTGGTTGTTAACGGAGCTATAAAAGCTATCGGAAAGAAAAACAACAAAATCATATTTACATCACTTAAAGATGACTCAGCCTCTGGTGACACCAACAATAACGGAACTGCCACAACTCCCGGAAACGCGGATTGGTCAGGTATTGAATTTAACGGGACTGCCAGCGACACAGATAATATCTTAAAAAACTGCGAAATCAGGTATTGTGGTTATGCATATTGGGCGTATAAAGCCGCAGTGCGAATGACCGATTGCAAGGTCATTATGGATTCGACCATGGTAAATTTCACAGGCTTAAGTGCATTAGCCATTTATGGCAATGCCAATCCGGTAATTACCAATAGTCAGTTTTATAATTTGGGGAATGCCCCAATTTATATGGATATGTTTTCGAATCCAACATTTATCGGAAATAAAGTAGCCAACCTACCACGAATTGGACTTCTTATTCGTAGTCAGACTATAAATGGATCAATACCTATCAGAAGTTTTGCAGGTTACGATACCATTACCTACATCATTGAGGAAGCAATGACTGTCTCCAGTCAACTGACTATTCCTGCGGGAATAACATTTAAAGGCAACGGCGTGTGGCACATCCGCGGAAAACTTGACATAGCGGGAACTGCTGAGAAGCCTGTAGTATTCACTGCACAGGAAGATGATAAATATGGCAATCCAAAAGATTTACAACAAAATGGGAATGTGACTCCGGGCAATGGTGGCAACTATTTTATTTTCTACGACGAATCGAATGATTTGAGTAAAATCGATCATGCTTTGTTCAGGTATTCAACCACAATCCCAATACAAACCAACAATGCCTCGCCGAAAATCCTGAATACAACTTTTGAAAATATAACATTTGAAGGAATTTCTTTAACAGGTTCAAGTGCCCCATCGATTAACGGATGTACATTCAATAACATTCCATTCCCTTTCAGGACTTCACTGGTAACCTATCCCGCCGAAACTACAGGGAACACAATTTCCGGAACTACAGGAAGAGCAATCAGGGTTACCGATGAAACACTGACGCAGGATGTAACACTTCTAAAACGTGATTTCGCCGGAATAACAAATATTCCGTATGTGTTTCATAATTATACGGTTGGTAGTGGTGCTAAACTAACCATCAAACCGGGGATCGTGAGCAAGTTTATGCTGGATGGATATCTTCGTATTCAAAATGGTTTAATCGCCAAAGGAGGAAGTACCACTGACAGTACCATTGTATTTACTTCCGATCGTGATGATTTTTATGGTGGTGATACCTACGCCGACGGTGATTCAAATCAACCAAACTCTTATTATTGGAAGGGTATCTATTTTTATAACGAAGCAATCGATGAGAATTGTTTACTCGAAAACTGCATCTTTAAAAATGCCTCCGATTATTATTATTCTCCGGAATATGTTCCATATAATCCTTACCGGTATGCAGCAGTAAACCTGGACAATGCTTCTCCAACATTAAAAAACTGCCTTTTTGAAAGTAATTACTACGGAATTATTTCCCGAAATACTTCATTGCCAAAAATCAATAATTGCGATTTCGTTGGAACTGATCCAAACTATGGTTATGGCATAAACAACATGACCTCAACAAATACAGTGACTGCAACCAATTGCTGGTGGAACAGCAATACCGGGCCAAAACACGCTTCAAATCCCGGAGGTTTGGGCGAGCGCGTATCCGACAACGTAGTTTTTACTCCGTTCGCTACACAATTAGCCAAACCTGTATTGGGTGATGTCAGTATGAACGGTGAAGTTAAACCATTCGATGCCTCGTTGGTTTTGCAGCACTCAGCCAATATCATCACATTAACGCCCAAGCAGGTTACGGTAGCCGATGTTAGTGGGAATGGAGTCATTTCTTCCTATGATGCTTCACTGATTCTGCAATACAGCGTCGGGCTCATCAGCATGTTCGACCAGTTGGGCACAAAGTCAGCTTCGATAAACGAACTAGCTTCCATTTCATTCCCTGATCGGATCAGTGAACCGGCCAAAAAGACTTTCGAAATTCCATTGACCATTTCAACGGCACAAGGCATTAAAGCACTGGACTTGAAATTTTCAATCAATACCAATCACGTCAAGTTCCTGCGCATTAACAAAGAAAAATTATCCGCCGGTGTCAATGCCGAAGCCGGATGTAATATTCAGAAAGGTGAAATTGCTATTTCTATGGCTTCCGCATACGATCTTGAAATGGTTAGTCAGCAGATTGTACTTGAATTTGAATTTGTAGACTCAGGTATAACCGAATCAGAGTTTAACCTGACCACCGCCATGGCAAACGACGATTATCTGACTGATATCCCAATTCCGGCGACCATCAGCAGCAAATCGGGAACTACCGGAATTGGTGCACAATCACTATCAGAACCGAAAATTTATACCGATCAGGATGGAATCCATACCCGCTTCAATCTCTCAAAATCAATACAGGATTTATCGTTTCAGGTGGTTGATTTAACCGGACGGATTGTATACAAAAGGTCGGTTAAGAATGTGAACTCAGGAGTGCAAAATTTCGACTTGAATTATGCTGATTTCAAAAATCCGCAAAGAGGCATTTATATACTGAATTTACGTGCTGATGACTTCAGTTATTCCAAAAAGCTTCTGATAAAGTAGGCAATCCGAAAGAAGGGATTTTACCAAACCGGCAATTTCCTTCCAATGGACTGCAGGCATTTTAGATGAAACCGCATTAGTGCCAATCCATATATTTAAATTGAAAACAGGCATTTGTGCATTACTGGAAAAAGCACCAGACACTAAAATAAAATTTATACAGATGGACAAACTGATCAGATATATAATTGCCTCCTGCTTATGGACGTGGTGTTTTACACTACTTGGCCCAGGAGTAGCGCAGGCGCAATCAAACTTAGGGTTTAGCATTTCAGGAAAAACTGTAGTTGAAAAGGATATTTTCACATTAGCAGTTAAAGCCGATGATTTGCTTACGGGAAAAAGCATTTACGCCTTCCGTTTTGGATTGTCGTACAATGCTGACTATCTTGAATTTCTTGGCATTGATTCAGTCGGAACCGTTTTAAAAAACTGGGGAATTCCGACCTTCAGCAACCGGAATCGGGGAACAATAACTGTTGCAGGTGCAGGTTCTTCAGTTCTTTCCGGAAATGGAAATATGTTTTACCTGAAGTTCAAAGCCTTGAGAGCTGGCGGAACCTACATCTCCAATATTCCAGGAGTAAGTTTACTGAACGAAGGTTCGCCGGGAATTACACTCCCCGCGACATACATTCAGGCAAATTCAAAATCCTATCCTGATATTTATCCTGACAATGTACAGCTCTTTGTGGGAGAAGAAGCTCAAATGAATGTCAGTGGAGGAAAGGCGTCTTACATCTATACAACTGTTGACACGTCAGTCGCAGTAATCAGCAGCCTGACGAAAGTAAAAGCCAAAGGACCGGGGTTTACCAAAGTTTTTGTGACTGATAAGGATGGTGAAAAATCGTATATCACCGGAAATGTTGATGTTAGGGCAATAAAATTAAGTGTCATGCGAAGCAATTCCTGGCCAAATGATACTTTCTACCTGCCTGTAAAAATTGAAATTGCACCGGGAACAAAAGTCAGTTCCGGCTATTTTGAGATATCGCACAACGGCAATGTTACGGGAATAAAATCGAGTGCAAAAATTGGCGATTTTGACTTTTCCATTCAAAACAACGCAGTACCGAACCTGATGAGGGTTTCGTTTGCCTCTACCACTGGAATTACAGGAAGCGGAATTCTCTGCTACCTTGGGTTCAAGGCCATCAACAGCGGGAATCACTATTTCGACCTTCAAAACATTCTTTTCAACGAAACTCTTCAGGCATTTGCCTATCGCGATTATGTTGAAGTTTACAACCTTCCAACCTTAAATATTTCGCCAAACAGCGGTACCCTGATGTGGGGCGCAACCGAAAAGATAACAGTAACCAACGGAACTCCTCCGATGACCTACGGCGTGTCTGATCCATTACTTGCTTCGGTCGATATTCAGGGCAACCTGAAGGGTATGTCAGGCGGAAAAGTTAAGGTAACTACAACCGATTCGCACGGAGCAACCAAAACCAGCGGCGAATTTTTGATACTCGACAACCAGTTTTCAATAACCAATTCCGACGGTGTTTTGGATAAAGTCTGCAGAGTACCGATTTCCACATCACAACTCCCATCCGGTAAAGCCATTTTAGATTTCGATGGAACAATTTCTTTTCAGGGAAACGACCTCGAATTTTTAGGTTTAGATCCTGGTAATTCAGGAATGTTGACTGAATTTGTAAGAACCGGCAATTCAGTTCATATCGTTGGGGCCACCAGTACAGGCATCCCTTCAGGAATAATTTGCTATTTGAAATTTCAATTGAAAAACACACTGACCATTGGTCAGCAGACAAGCATCGCGCTAAACGCAATGTCAGCCAATGAATCAAGCTTAAATTCAACTCTTCTCGGCGGAAAAATTACCCGGGTAGCGCAATTGAGTTACCGGCCAATCGCAAAAGCAGGCTTAAACAAAACTGTACCTGAAGGAGAATTGGTTCAGCTTGACGGATCTGAGTCGTATGATAACGACGGAAATCCGATTACATATTTATGGACTGCACCAAATGGAATTGTTTTAAACGACAACAAATTGAAAATACCTTCGTTTACAGCGCCTGATGTTAAAGTGAATACAATTTATACGTTCACTTTGGTGGTTAATGACGGTACTGACAATTCCGATCCGTCAACAATGACGGTAACCGTGCTGCAAATAAACAAACGACCGCTTGCCAATGCCGGACCGGATAAAAATTATAACGAAGGAGTTTCTATCTCACTCAATGGAAGTTTATCTGCAGATCCCGATTTGGATGTGATTTCGTACAAATGGATTTCGCTCGACGGAATTATTCTTTTCGATCCGCTTAGTGTGGCTCCAACGTTTTTTGCACCTCAGGTAAATTTAGACAAGACCTACCGGTTTAAACTGGAAGTGTCTGATGGCGTAGTCACTTCACTTCCTGATACGGTTAAAATTAAGGTTGTAAACCTGAATAAAAAACCGATAGCATTTGCCGGTGGAGACCAGACAATAAATGAAGGTTTGTTAGTTCAGTTGGACGGATCGTTGTCGTCGGATGGCGATGGCGAGCCAATCACGTATAAATGGGTGGCTCCAAAAAATGTAATTTTATCGTCGTCAACTATAAGCAAACCAACCTTTACCGCGCCATTGGTTCAGCTTGATTCAACCGTGATTCTTTCTCTGGTTGTCAACGACGGTTTAATCAATTCGGATACCGATAAAGTTTCGATTACTATTAAAAACCTGAACATCCTCAGTTCCGAAGCTCAAATCATAAATGCAGCATTGGCAGGAGCAGATTCCGTCAAAGTAAATCAGGCCTTGCTCCAGGTAATTTTGTATCTGGCCTACGGAACCGATCCCAAGGCATTGGCTCCAACTTTCCAGATTTCACCAAAGGCAAAAATAAACCCGACCAGCGGATCAATCCGTGATTTCACTTCACCGGTTGCCTTTACCGTTACTTCGGAAGACGGAAACGTTACAAAAACATATTCAGTCAGGGCTTTTGTACCAACGGTGAGCCTGAAAAGAACACTATCCGCCGGATGGAACTGGATTTCGTTAAACGCGATACCTACTAACTTAAACGTGGGTTCTGTTTTGGGAGGTCTTTCAATGGCAAATCTCGATTACATTAAATCGGCAACTGCTTCCGCGGTGTATTACAACCCTGCCGGATGGTTTGGCGATTTGACCGTTTTGCCGCAGTACGATATGATGATGCTTAAAAAAGCAACTTCTCAGGTTTTCACTTTATCCGGGAAAGAAATTAATCCGACACTCACCACTATCCCGGTTTCAACCGGATGGAATCGGATTGGATATCTCCTGAAAGGCAATGCGGCACTCATTGGCGCTTTCGAAACAGCAAGTCTTCCAACCGGCGATATCCTTTTAAAAAGTAAAGAAGCTTCGGCAGTATACTTTCCGGCATCGGGTTGGGTTGGCGATCTCGACTCACTCAGAGTGCTGACCGGATACATGATGAAAACGGTTTCGAATAGCAATATTAAGTACAAAGCCAGCAGTGCAAAACTCAAATCGGCTGAGTCAACATTCTTCAACCGGAACGATTTATACGCCAGTTATCAGATTAACCCGGCTGCATTCGAGCATTCGGCCAACCTGATTGCAGAACTGGTGAATGAGAATGGTGATAATGCAATCAGGAAGGGAGATCTTTTGATTGCCTATACCAAAACCGGACAAAGAGGTGTTACCGAAGCCCGTTATGTTGCCGATTTAGACCGCTATGTTTTTCTGCTGACCATGTTTTCGAACTCGAATCAGGAAAAATTAAATTTTAGCATAAAATCGCTGGATCATGATCAGGAAGAATTGATTGTTAATGAATTGAACTTTGGAGCCAATGAGGTTTATGGACAAGCCATGAACCCATTGAAGCTTCATCGGATCAATTCAACCGGATTGGATAATATTGAAAGCGATGCGTCTATTTTCGTTTATCCAAATCCGGTGACCGATCAGTTGCAAATCCGGTCGGAGAGTATGATTTATTCTGTCACTTTAACCGGATTATCAGGCAATTGCATTCAATACATCTCTTCTGTTTCAGCCAATTCGTTACAGATAGATACCAGAGATTTGGTTTCAGGAATGTATATGCTGAAAATTGAAACCTCAAATGGAACAACCATCAGGAAACTGATTAAATCAATAAGTAGATAAGGGCACATCATCAAAAGAACAACTTTGGCGGAGCCATTAAACTTGGCCTGAAGTGTTTGGAAAAATGATTTAATAAAGTGAAAAAACAGTCCGATTATGAAAAAATCAATCCATAAAAATAGTCAGTCCGATTACTCCGGAAATCAGAATAAATTCAGGAGAAATAGATGGAACTTTAAAGGAATATCAGTACTTCGAAATTTAGCATTTGCCCTGCTTGTTTGGTTGCCGATGGCCGTAAGCGCCACCTTGACGCTGCCTGCAATTCCGAGCAACAGCACGCTGGCAAAGCGTTTTGAGCTGAGTACTGAAATGACTGTTAGGGTGAAATTCGGTGAAACCTTTTTACCAAGCGGAGCTTTGATTGCCTATATCAAAAACGATATCCGTGGAGCACAAACCGCTTCGGTTCTTTATCCTGCTTCCGGAAACAATGTCTACAAAATTTTGGTGTTCAACGACAAATCAAGCGGTGATTCGATCAGTTTCAAATACTACGACATTTTCAGCGAGAAAATATACGACATCAAAGAGAAAATTGAATTTGTCCCGGATTTGGTTCCTGATTACGCCAACCCGACCATCCTTAATACATTTTGCAAACCCATTTTAAAAGCTACCGGACTGATCCCTGAAAATGGCAAGGAAAACCTAAGCTCAACAGTTGATTTGTTCTGGCAACCTTCGCTGAATACTACCTCATATAACCTGTTTTTATGGGAAGATGGCACTACCGTTCCTGCATCGCCTACAAATACCAATATATTCGGCTCAACTTTCAGGCTCAATAATTTAAAATACAGCCAGTTGTATCATTGGAAAATCGTTTCGGTCAACGACTGCTCTTCGGCTGAAAGTACTGAGCAAACATTCAAAATCAGGCTACTTCCCGATTTGACCGTAACCGATGTTTTGGCTCCTGCCAGCATTAAATCGGGCAGTAATTTTTTAGTTAGTTTCAAAATA
Organism: Bacteroidales bacterium; assembly: GCA_038329265.1. Lineage (GTDB taxonomy): Bacteria > Bacteroidota > Bacteroidia > Bacteroidales > Prolixibacteraceae > Aquipluma. The sequence goes on from JBBQMW010000006.1 coordinate 18,917, forward strand.
AACAACATTGGAAATGGCAATACCGCCGGAGCAGACTGGTCCGACGCAGTGTATGTCTCTACCGACCAAACCTTTAGTGTCGACGATAAATTGCTGTCGACCACTGCAAATATTAAACAACTTGACGCCGCCAGTTCGTACACGCAATCGGTCACCGTTTCGCTCCCTGTTGAGTACACCGGAAATTACTATTTTCTGGTCAAAACCGATGTGGCAAATGTTGTTCCTGAATTGTTGGAAGATAACAATCTGGGAAAAACTGTCACTATAACCCAGGTTGCTTTAAAATCACTTTCTGATATTCTGGTAAAAGATATTCAAGCGGGCAGTGCAAGCATCAATCCCGGTGATTCACTGACGGTAAACTGGAAAGTTGAAAACATTGAAACTGTGGCTGCAACCGGAGGTTGGATTGAAAGGATTTCTTTAATTCCGGTTTCAGGATTAAAACTCTCCATCAGTCCAAGTTTCGAATATAAAATTGATTTGGCCGCCGGAAGTACAGTCAACCGGAGCAAAAAAATCAAGATTCCTGAACTGCTAAAATTCTCTGGTGAAGCAAATATTGAAGTTGAATTGATTCCATTCCCTGAACTTCAGGAATATCCTGCCAACAAAGCCAATAATAAAGCAATCTCGGCCAATCGGATAACTGTTGGAGATTTGTTATATCTTGAAATCCAAACGGCCTCGGTTCTCGAAAATACACCAGCACCGGTTCGGTGCATTGTTACACGTAGTGGCGATTACTCATTTGATCTTTTGGTTTCATTGTCGGCCTCGTTGGTAGGACAAGTTACCATTCCGGCTACTGTTATTATTCCGGCTAACCAGTCGTCTTTGGTATTTAATCTCAATCCGATAAACAATCTGGTAATCGATGGACCAAGAAATGTTGGCATTACAGCAACTGCACCAACTTATACTAACTCTGCCAAAACAATTACTGTTCTGGACGATGAGATTCCCGGACTGTCGGCCAGTTTAAGCAAAAGTCCGGCGACTGAAGGTGAAACAATTACACTGACTGTAACACGCGATTTGGTCACTAATCAAGCGGTAACTGTTAGTATTTCAACCAATAAAGCAGCACAATGGAGTTTCCCGATATCAGTTATTATTCCGGCTAATGTAGCTTCCAACACCGTTTCAGTAAGTGTTACCGACGACAACATTCCGGAATTAAAAGGCGATGCTGTTCTTTATGTAAGTTCAGCCGGATTAACCACAGGCCAGGTAACCGGCAGCATACTTGACAATGATGTTCCGCAGGTAAGTATCGAGATTCTCACCGATACGGTCTCTGAATCTGCAGGAGTTTATGCAACCTGGGGAATTCTCAAACGGGTAAAGGGCGATGATATTATAACCGTCAATTTATCTTCCAATATTTCAAATGCACTATTTTTCCCTGCTAGCATTACTTTGCCAAAAGGGGCATTGCAGCAACAATTCAACATTGGCGTTGTGGATAATGGCGATGTAGACGGCTACCGAAAAGTAACTCTATCCGGATCGGTTTATATTTCATCGTGCAACTGCGGAACGACACCTGAAAATGGAGGAGTGGTAACAGCTAATCTGGTTATTGCCGACAACGACGGTCCATCACTTTCTGTTTCGGTTCTTCCCATTTCACTTCCTGAAGGAAAACTGAATGCCGGGAATTTAACGATTTCGCGCAACACACCAACAACTGATGCATTGGATGTAACTATCTCGCATAACGATGCATCCGAAGTCAGTATACAAACTTCGGCAACAATTTTGGCCGGACAAAAATCGGTTCGGGTACCTATCAACACCATCAACGATAACATCGAAGATGGAAACCAGATGGTATCAATTCAGGCGAATTCTCCAACCTTCTCATCGGGATTTGGTTATGTTTTTGTGACAGACCTGAACAAGCCTGACATGGAGATTACGGATATTGCTTTAAATAACGATACCGCAGCAACTAACGATGTCATTGAAATATCCGGATCAGCCTTTAACAGTGGTTTTGCGACCGCTCCTTCCGGAGTAAAAATGAATTTTTATTCCTCGAAAGACAAAACCTTCGATACGAACGACAATCTCCTAGGTGAATTTGTATTTCCATCTTCAATTCCACAGGGAACTCCTGCGAATTTCATGAAGACTGTTGATGTTCCTAACGAAACCGGAAACTACTTCATCCTGGCAAAAATTAATCCGGCTGAAGCAATCACCGAATTGGTTTATTTCAACAATGTTTCGGATGCTGTGCCTTTAACCATTACTCCCGAGTATAACGCAACAGCCATTGCCGATAATAACCTGTATCTGCCAAATACCACTGTAGTACTTCATGGATCTGCGCTCAATAATAATAGCGGAAAAGTACCCAATGTAGATGTGGATGTATATGTATTAAGCAATGGCACACGCCGGGAGCTAAAAACAAAAACTAACAATGCAGGCGATTTTACGGTTGATTTCGTTCCTCTTCCCAATGAATCGGGACATTATACGATTGGCGCCTGTTTTCCAAAACAAAATCTAAGTACAACTCAGGATGAATTTGATATTCCGGGATTAAAGCGTGAATCTGCCGGGTTCATCATTTGGAACGTCAAACTTGGTGTACCCATTACAGGTAAAATTGGTATAACAAACACCAGCAATACAACTTTAAATAAATTAGTAATAAAGGCCGATAAGTTACCGGCTGGTGCTGAGCTTGTTTTGGATACAATTGCATCACTCGCCGGAAACCAAACCAAAGAATTTAGTTTTTCGCTGAAGGGAAATCAACTTTCGACGGGTAAGGATTATGAAATAATAAATTTCACGGTTAGTACAAACGAAGGAATTACTACTCAGTTCCCGGCATACTATTATTGCCAGGCACTGACTGCACAGCTCAAATCTGATCCGGTAAGCATTAATACAACAATGACAAAGGGAAAAACAAGATTGTATGAGCTGCATATATTCAATAACGGAGCAGGTGAAACTGGTCTGGTTACGATTAGTTTACCAAACGTGAACTGGATGTCGCTTGTGAGTCCAGCTACGATCGAAAATATGTCTCCCAATGATACTTCTACCGTTATTTTAAATTTTACCCCCACGGCAGACGTTCCATTAAATACACCGATTTCAGGAACTATAGTGGCAAACTGTTTGAATGGAAACGGTGTTTCAATACCTTACCGGATCGAAGCAGTATCCGAAGAAACCGGAGGCCTGAAAGTTGATGTGATTGACGAGTACACGTATTTCACTGAAGCCAAACCGCATTTGAAGAATGCCCACGTGGTGGTTCGTCATCCTTTCTCCGGAAAGATTATGGCTGACGGATTTACCGACGAAAATGGAATTTTTTCAGTTGATAATTTGCCTGAAGGTGCCTACAAAATGATTGTGGAAGCTGACAAGCATGAAGGTTTCCAGACTACCTTAATTATTGATCCGGGCCGGGTAAACGAACAAAGCGTATTTTTAAGTTTCCAGGCCATTACATACACTTGGGAGGTGGTTCCAACGCAGATTGAAGACAAGTACGAAGTTCAGTTGATTATGAAGTTTGAGACCAATGTTCCGGTTCCGGTTGTGATCGTTGAAATGCCAAAAGATATGCCTCAGCTCTTTAACGATGAGACCTATCCATTCCTGGTTACCATGACCAATAAAGGGTTGATCACGGCAAAAGATGTTCAGATTACTTTTCCTCAAAACGATCCTGAATATGAGTTCGTGACCAATTTTACCAAAATGGATCTTTTGGCACAGCAGGCTATTCAGGTTCCGGTGGTGATGAAACTTAGAGCTGGGTTAAAATCAGCAAATATGACTCAGTCAACCGCTTCAACCGGGCCATGTACCGATTACGCCTTTACCATTTATGGATGGGAATGTGGTAAGGATAAACAATGGCATCAAACGAACAATGGGATTTCTTTTAGCGGAAGAATTTGTCCGGGTAATGGTGGCCCTGGTGGTGGTGGTTATGGTGGCTGGGGTCCCGGTTATGGTTTTGGTCCCGGTGGTCCTGGAGGTGGCGGGTCAAACCATTACGATCCATACAGTGGCAATCCATCAGTTAGCGCTCCTACCATTGGCTGCGACAACTGTCTGATTGATTTGGCTCTTGCCATTGCAGGTTGCTTCCCTCCTACGGAAGCGGTTTCAGGAGTAATAGCTTGCATTAAGTCGTTTTCCGATGGAGATGTAAGTGCTAAAGACATTTTTGATTGTGGTATTGGATTTACACCTGTAGGTTGTGTATATGGAATTATCAATTTAATGATTACCTGTTACCAGGATCCGCCTTTCTTCCTGAAAAGTGCATCCATGCTTGCCAGCATTCAAGCCAATAAAAAGGTTCCCCCAATTCTCCGGCAGGCTGCAGTTGACATGACTTATGCCTTATACAAGAAAGAAGCAATTGAGGACTGGACGACTGAATTTATGGGCACATTAGATTGGAAATCGAAAGAAAGTTTCGTGGATTTTGCTACTGTTATTGATCCATTTATCAAAACAAAAACTGCAATTCTTCCGGCTGATCTTATTTCGATTAAGCAAAGTATGGCCGGAACAGACATAACATCTGATGAAATAGACACTTTTATTACCAGATGGAATACCTCATTAGTGGCATGGAGTTTGAATATTCTGGCCCCAACGGTTGATTATCCTGAAATAATTAATGATAATCTGTTGGCCGGTTTTGTTGAAAAAGCTGACTCTGCCGAAAGGTACGCCGCTTCACGCGGATATTCCTCAGTTCTTAAGATGTATAGCACTGCTTTTGCTGATATGAAGGAACAGATTGAAACAGGACGTAATTCAGTTTGTGCTTCGGTAACAATCAACATCACTCAGAAAGTGGTTATGACCCGTGAAGCCTTTGAAGGAACACTGACAATTTTTAATGGCAACACAACCACTGCGATGAAGGAAATCAAATTGAACCTTGAAATTCGGGACGCAAACGGAGTTTTGAGCAACGACTTGTTCCAGATTGATACCAAGGCACTTTCCATCCTGACCGGAATTGACGGCAATGGAACACTCGGACCAAATGAAAAGGGAAGTGCTACCGTATTATTTATTCCTGAAAAGGGAGCTGCTCCTACTGTACCGAAAAGTTATTCATTCGGAGGTTCATTCTCATACCTCGATCCGTTTACAGGTGTAACCGTAACAAAACCATTGTTCCCGGTAACACTGGATGTAAACCCAAGTCCGGATTTATTCCTGCACTATTTTATGTCGCGCGATATTTTGGGTGATGATGCGTTAACACCTGACAAGATTGAACCAATAGTCCCGGCTGAATTTGCCGTAATGATCCAAAACAATGGATTTGGTATAGCAAGAAATGTTCGTATTGAAACAGCTCAACCAAAAATCGTAGAAAATGAAAAAGGTCTGGCCATTAATTTTGCATTGATCGGATCAAACCTGAACGGACAACCACGTCAATTGGGCTTGACCAACATCGACTTTGGGAACATTGCAGCGAAAAAAGCAACTATCGGGCAGTGGTGGTTTACCAGCGATTTACTGGGTCACTTCATTTCATATGAAACTAAACTTACTCATCTGGACAGCCGTGGAAATCCTGATCTGAGCCTGATTAGCGGCGTAGCATTGCACGAACTGATCAAAAGCATTCGTGTTTATACAGTTCAAGATAATATCAACGACTTTTTGGTCAATGAGGTTCAGGATGCCAAAGAGTTTCCGGACATTATTTATCTTTCAAATGGTGGAGTACTCGATGTTTATCCGGCAGTTTCGCAAAGCACTTCAGGTTCCATTGCCTCAGGAAATCACGAACTTGAATTTTTGGTAACTCCAAAACAGATTGGTTGGAACTATATCAAATTCAATGATCCGGGAAATGGACAGTATAAAATTGCCAGTGTAACCCGCGACGACGGACAGGAAATTCCGCTGGATAATGTATGGCAAACCCATGTTACTTTGCCTGACGGAAAAGAACCTGTTTATGAAAACAAGATGCATTTCCTTGATGTTTTTGCAGCAAACACAACTCAGAAATATACCATCCGGTTTATTGCCAAAGATCAGAACCCACCGGCAATCGTAAGTTTCGAAAATGTACCTGCAGCAGCGATTACATCGCCGTTAACTTCTATAAACGTGGTATTCAATAAACCAATCGATCCGGCGACCTTTAATTTTGAGGATATGGCTTTGCGTATTCAGGGTGGAACTGATGTGATGGACAATACAGTAATCGTTTCGCAGCTTACTCCGGAAACATTTAAAATCGACCTCACAACGAAATCGGTTGCGAACGGATATTATGTACTTACTGTGCAGGCAAGCCAGATCAGTGACCTGACCGGAACAAATGGTCTGGTTGGCAAACAGGCAACCTGGACACAATTCATCAACGTGCCTGCGATCAGCGAGTTTATCGGATTGCCCGACAACAACGTTGGCGCACCTTTCGATTTTATGATGCTTCGGTTTAACCTTCCGGTTGATAAGACAACGCTGCTGCCTGCACGTTTGACATGGACGAAAGATGGAACACCAATCTCAGGTACAGTTACCATTACTGAAATGGATACTGAAGGCATATTGTTCCGACTTTCCGGATTGCAGGCATTCATGTCGCAGGATGGAAAATATTCACTCACAGTAGATTTGCCAAATATCAAATCGCTCGATGGAAACAATGGAATCCTGCCGCAATCTGTGAATTGGGAAATTGATACCACTGCTCCGACGGTAAGTAAGATTACGCCATCAACCGACGGCGGATACGATTCGCAACACCGGACCGCATTCACTGTTCAGTTTGACGAACCCGTGAAAGGATTCGGAACCAATAATCTGGAATTGTGGAAGGATGGTCTGAGGCAACCGCTCTCACAACTTGACCTCACGAAAAAATCTGATTCGGAATACTTGCTTACACAGTTCAGGTTGCTAACCTATTACGAAGGTACTTATCAACTGAAAATAAAAATGCTGGATATTCTGGACAATGCGGGGAACTTACGAACCGATACCGTAAAGTATGATTGGGTCGTTTACCGCACTACTCCAAAAGCAGTGACCGATTTGCGCATCACTCCGGATTTGGGATTTTCGGATACCGACAATATCACATCGACTCACAATCTGGTAGCACATTTAACCGTAAACGAGCCAAATTCACGAATTCAAATCTATCAGACCGATCAGGTTAATGCAGTGCTTTTGGCAGATGTTTCGAATGTAAACATCGGTCCGCTTGCATTGCCAATCAACGTAAGCTATTCGGGCAACCTGACTTTGCAGGCCTTCTGCACCGATGTTTATACCAATCAGGTAATTACTGAAATTCCTGTATTTATCGATGTAGCTGCACTTGTCGGTAGCTGGAAAAACGCTCCGCAATTAGCACTTACCACACAGCCAGCTTCACTTCAGTTTGAGTTCTCCGACAAATTGCTCGATGATACCAAGTTATTGGAAACCTTAACGTTTGAACGCGACGGACAATCTTTGGGAACAGGGAATCTTTCTATCCTGAAATCGACCGATAAGCTTTATGTGTTGTCTGGTATGGATCTGGCAGGTGATGGAGGAGGAACTTACGGTATAAGTCTTGATCTCAGCAAATTGAATAAGTATAACAGTGGAAAGCAGGGAGCGTCAGTTTCCAAAGTTCAATGGAATATTGTCAGTTCTAACAAAGCTCCAAATGCCAACGCAGGTACAAATCAAACGGTGAATGAAGGATCAACGGTTACTTTGGATGGGTCAGGATCAAATGATCCGGAAAACGATGTGTTGACCTATTTATGGACAGCTCCATCTGGAATTACACTGAGTTCTACAACCGATTCAAAACCAACGTTTACTGCTCCTGAATTGAGTGCCGATCAGGCCTTTATCTTTAGTCTGACAGTCAACGATGGCAAGGTAAATTCTGTGATTTCTCTGGTGACCATAACAGTAAAGAATATTGTGATCCCGAGCATTCAAACAATCAATCTGAGCGCCGGATGGAATATTATTTCAGCAAATGTTATCCCTTCAAATCCGGATTTGACAGTCATTTTCCAAACCTTGATTGATGCCGGGAAACTGGTAAAAGTGATGAACGAGGCTGGAAAAACTCTGGAAGACTTTGGAGTTTTTGGTGGATGGAAAAATAGCATTGGCGATATGATTACCGGAAGAGGGTATAAAGTATATGTCACTGAAGATGCCACACTCGAATTAGAGGGGCCTGCCGTTTCGTTGCCAATGGAGATTAGTCTGAATAGCGGATGGAATATTATTGCATATCCATCAGTTCAGCTTCAGGATGCCATGCCGATCTTCCAGCCGCTGATTGACTCGGGCAAACTTAACAAAGTGATGAACGAATCAGGATTGACTATTGAAGACTTCGGTGTTTTCGGAGGTTGGAAAAACAACATCGGAAACCTGATGCCAAACAAAGGATACAAAGTTTATGTTTCCTCAGCCGGAACAATAACTATTCCAGCCAATTCGACCAAACTGGCAGTTATTTCTCCTGAAATTAATGCTTCTGAGCATTTCAGGAAAGCATTTACCGGAAACGGAACCGACCACATGAATATTATTCTGGTTAATTTGGCGAACGGTGGGTTCAAAGTTGGCGACGAAATCGGAATATTTGACGGAAAACTGTGTGTGGGAGCTGTACAGATCGGAATTGATCAGCTAATCTCCAACCAAATCAGTATCCCCGCATCAAGTAACGATGGAATTGGTAAACTGAATGGATTCATCTCTGGCAATCAGGTTGTCCTTCGATTGTTCAGGAATAATCAGGAATATTTACTCAAACCTGAATTACAGAATAACAGCAAAAACATATTCGGGAAAGATGCTTCCATATTTGTCAGCGCACAAACTGAATTGGCCATCGGTATTACTGAATTAGGGCAATCTGTTTCTGTAAAATGTTATCCGAATCCATTCAAAGAGCAGTTGACTATTGAAGTTGCGATTTCAGATGCATCGATACTGGATGTAGAAGTCTTCGATGTCGGTGGACGTCTGGTTCGGAACCTCTTTCATGGAAATGAAATCGGAACAAAAACTTTGTTCTGGGATGGAAGAAATGATCAGGGTACAAAAATGGTGCCCGGTAGCTATTTCCTGAAAGTGAATGATACGACTAAAAAAGTTATTCTGACACGTTAATCGGCTCGATGATAATTGATAAAACAGAGACATAAATATTCAATCCTATGAAAAGGTATACCAACTTAATAGCAATTCTGCTTATTGCATCAACAGGTTTTGCACAAAGTCACTTTAATGTCGCCTGGTCAGGTTTTGGAAACGATCACATGAATATTTATGTGATCGATGCGAAACTGGGAGGAGTTTCTCTTGAAGCCGGCGATGAAATTGCTGCCTTTGACGGAGCCATTTGCTGCGGCAAAATAACACTTGTAAAGCCAATAGTTACATCAGACAACAGCACTTTTGCTACAATTACTACTTCGAGTAAAGACGATGGCAAATCAAATGGGTTTAGTAACGGAGGCCAGATTACCTACAAATTTTGGGATTCAAGCAAAAGCACCGAAATCTCCGGAATAACCGCCGAATATTTTCAAAAAAACGGGCAGGTAACAGGCGAACCTACTTTTACGCCAAACGCTACTGCGATCGTGAAACTATCATTTGCAACTCCGGTCAATCAACTTCCGTTGGCAAATGCCGGACCAGACCAGTCAGTTAATGAAGGCGATTTGGTAACTTTGGACGGAACTTTGTCAAGTGACCCCGATAATGATCCAATTACCTATTTATGGACTGCACCATTTGGCATTACATTGAGTTCGGGTTCAGCTGGCAAACCAACTTTCACCGCGCCTATAGTTCTTGCCGACACTGATTTTACTTTATCGCTTATAGTGAACGATGGGAAAGATAATTCAATTGCTGATGATGTTGTCATTACGGTAAAAAAACAGATCAAAGTGAATAATCCGCCGGCAGCCAATGCGGGAACCGACCAGACTGTAAATGAAGGTGATGCGGTTACATTGGATGGAACAGCATCAAGCGATCCGGATGGCAATTCACTCACCTATTTATGGACTGCACCAGTTGGGATTACTTTGAGTTCAGTAACTGCTGACAAACCGACTTTTACAACTCCTGATGTCAGCTCCGATACAGAATATAAATTTTCATTGGTTGTGAACGATGGTTTAGTCAATTCTGTTTCAGATGAAGTTGTGATCACCGTTAAACAAGTCAACAAAACTCCGATGGCCAATGCTGGTGCTGACCAATCTGTAAACAAAACAGTTCTGGTAACTTTAGATGGAACCGCTTCATCCGATCCGGATGGCAATTCACTGACCTATTTATGGACTGCACCAGTTGGGATTACTTTGAGTTCAGTAACTGCTGACAAACCGACTTTTACAACTCCTGATGTCAGCTCCGATACAGAATATAAATTTTCATTGGTTGTGAACGATGGCTTGGCCAACTCAACTGCCGATGAAGTTGTGATCACCGTTAAACAAGTCAACAAAACTCCGATGGCCAATGCTGGTGCTGACCAATCTGTAAACAAAACAGTTCTGGTAACTTTAGATGGAACCGCTTCATCCGATCCGGATGGCAATCCATTAACCTATTTGTGGACTTCTCAAGATGGAATTACATTGAGTTCAGTAACTGCTGACAAACCAACTTTTACTGCACCTAATGTAAGTTCCGACACCGATTATAAATTTTCACTGGTAGTGAACGACGGATTGACCAACTCAACTGCCGATGAAGTTGTGATCACTGTAAAAAATATGAATCAGATTCCAATAGCAAACGCCGGATCTAACCAGACTGTTACGGAAGGTGCGATCGTTACACTTGATGGAACCGCTTCCAGCGATCCGGAAGGAAAACCAGTAACCTATTTTTGGAATGCACCTGCAGGAATAATATTGAGCTCCGCAACAGCTGGCAAACCAACTTTCACTGCACCGGTGGTAATTGGTGAAACAAACTTTAACTTCACGCTTGTGGTGAATGATGGAACAGACAACTCAATTGCCGATGAAGTTGTAATCACAATAAAAAGACCGGTCACTGATAAAAAACCGATTGCCGATGCCGGGTCCGACCAGTCAGGTAACGAAAGGAATTTGGTCACTCTGGATGGGACCGGTTCTTCCAGCCAGGATAATTGTGCCATAGATTATCATTGGACTTGCCCGGCAGAATTAAACCCGGGGGCAAAATATGTTACGCGGTTAACGTTTTCAGGTCTGCAAACTACAACCACTACTGATCATTTAATTTCACTGAAAATAACTGACAGTTCATCTCCTGCAATTCCGGACAATTCTTTGAAATTTCAATGGGTTATTCCGGCAGGAGTTACCTTGAGCTCAAAGATTGTTGCCAAAGTAACTATCATTACTCCTTTAGATCCATCCGATAAAACCTGTAACTTCTCATTGGAAGTATTTGATGGTTCCAAATCTTCCGAACCAGGCATTGGCGCACCTATATATGTCAAGATTCCATTAACCAAAATACCATTGGTTTCAACCAGTATTGTCAGCTTAACGGTTACTTCTCCCGAACCTACACCTCCGGCAGATTATACTTTTTCCATGTTGGTATACGATGCTTCACATTCCTTGGATCCGGAACATGGTGCGATGACTTATCTTTGGATTCCTCCGACATTGGTAAAACTGGGCTCGCCTACTGTTGCAAGTCTTACTATTTCCGTTCCTGAAGGCCCTTCCGATCCTGACTATAATTTTTCTCTCTTAATTTGTGACGGAACAGGCACTCCTGCTCCACTGACTTATCGCTGGATTGCCCCATCAGGAATTACCCTAAGTTCTGACACCGATGCCAAACCTACTTTTCAGGCTCCGGAAGTTGACTCCGATACAGACTATACTTTCTCGCTGATTGTTAACGATGGAAAATCAGATTCTGAGCCCGATCAGGTAGTAATCACAGTAAAAAATACCAACGTCAATTCTGCACCGAGTGCCAATGCAGGTGGAGATCAAACTGCTGATGAAAAATCGGTTGCACATCTCGATGGTTCTGCTTCAAGTGATCCGGATAATGATGCATTAACCTATTTTTGGACTGCCCCGGCAGGAATTGTACTGAGTTCAACAAGCGATGAAAAGCCCACTTTCACTGCTCCGGAAGTTACAAGCGATACCGATTTTACGTTTACTTTGGTTGTGAATGATGGGCCACTTGATTCGTCTCCTGATGAGGTCATTATAACAGTCAAACTGATTAATCAGGTTCCCGAAGCAAATTCAGGAACAGACCAAACCGGCAATGAATTGACATTGGTAACACTTGATGGTTCTGCTTCTTTTGATGCCGATGGAGATGTACTAACCTATAAATGGACTGCTCCAGATGGCATAAGTCTCAGCTCAACAAGCACGGAAAAACCTACTTTTACTGCACCTGAAGTCGGTGCTGATACTGAATATATGTTTTCGCTGGTGGTCAATGACGGTATTGCAGATTCTCCGCCAGATGAGGTGAAGATAACGGTATTGAATATCGATCAAGCCCCCTACGTAAAATCTCCAATCAATAACATTTTGGCAGAAAAACTACTTCCGGATGAAATTATTGATTTGAATGCAGTTTTTGCTGATGATGACCTTGGCGATGTTTTGAATTACTCATTAACTTCAAACGAAAACAACCAAATCGTGCAGGCCACTATAACCGGATCGATCCTGACTTTGAGCTTCTCAACTGAAAATACCGGATCTTCTGATATTGTGATTACCGCAAGTTCAAATGGGAAAGAAGTTGTAGAAAAATTTAAAGTTGAAGTAAACATTCCAACGCGAATTGATCCGTTATCGGAAAACGCAACTATTCAGATTTACCCGAATCCGACGAAAGATATGGTTAAGATTGAATTTAGCCACATGCCTGTTTCCGGAAGCCGGATTACAGTCTATGATATTACCGGTAAAGTAGTTCACAATTCGATAGCTATTAACAAAATTGAATACTTACACATGAAAGGAAACCCGCAAGGACTGTATTTTATTAAGATTGATCAAAAGGTTCCCAAAACCTACAAACTTGTGGTTTTAGAATAAGAAAATCCGCATATTAGAGTAGATTAATCTCGCAAAAAACCTCCCTTGAACCAAAATTCGATGGAGGTTTTTTTGCGAGATCATGATTTTAGATTTTATTTTTACAAAAAAAAAGTGTCCAATTTCTTGAACACCTTTTGATTAAAACGAGGTCAGTGGCGGATTCGAACCGCCGTACACGGTTTTGCAGACCGCTGCCTAACCACTCGGCCAACCGACCAAATTGATGGCTTTTCCCGTTTTGGGTTGGCAAAGATAACAAAAAAATATTCCAACCTGCAAGCGAAAAACAATTGTCTGCTGTAAAAGTTACTTGCAGTAAACCAAAACAGCAGCAACAACAAACAACTGAAGGAAGAAAACAGACTGATTGTGTGGACCACTGATGTGCCAGGAACTGAAGATAAATACGTGGCTTTCTTCAATAGCAACGATTCGGTAGCTTCCGAAATTTCTGTTACTCCTGAAGAACTTGGCGTTTCAGGAAGTTACTCTGTAAAAGATTTGTGGAGCAAGGAAGACAAAGGCGCAGTTGCCGATAAATTCTCGGTTGCGGTCGAACCTCATGCTTTGGTTTTGGTGCGGTTTTCGAAAGTGAAATCGATAGTGTTTTATTAGTCAGGGTTTCACTTGGAGTAAAGCCCTGACTAGTGGAACCTTGACCAAAATCTATCCTTCCAACGTCAAACTAACCTTTTCAATCTGTCCGCCCATTGGTGGGTTCATTTTCGAAACTTTTACGGTTACTTTCTGTACTTCCGGAAATTCAGTTTTAATCCGGTTGATAATTCGCTGGCAAACGTGTTCGAGCAGATCGGACGAAACTGCCATTTCTTCATTCACCATCCGATAAACTTTCTGATAATCGAGTGTGTCTTCAAGCCTATCGGTTTGACCGGCTTTATTGAGATCGGCTTCAATTTTTAGGTTTACCAGAAAACGGTTGCCTGCCACTTTTTCAACCTCAAAATGCCCGTGAAAAGCATAAAACTCCATTCCTTCAATTTCGATTAAAGCCATAAGCATTTACTATTTTAACAATTTATTATTTACAATTTCACCTCACCTTGTGCCTGTGTGTCTTTCCGGACTTCTGACTTCCGTCTCCGGACTTCGTCCACAAATTTAATTTTATTGTACTGGAATTCAATTTTCAAACCGATGAATATCCGATAGCTGAAATCATTTTATACTTTTGTCGTTAATGCCAAAAAGAAAAGACTTTTAAACTGAATACAATGAGCGAACATGTTGTTGCGAATGACAATGCGGTGAAATCGAATAATTTTATTCACCAGATTGTTGAAGAAGAGATTAGTGTAGGAAAAAATAATGGACGTGTGCATACCCGATTTCCTCCGGAACCCAATGGATATCTGCACATTGGTCATGCAAAATCCATTTGCCTGAATTTTGGAACCGCTCAGAAATACAACGGTTTAACCAACCTGCGTTTCGACGATACCAACCCTTCGAAAGAAGAAACTGAATATGTTGATTCCATCATGGAAGACGTTCGCTGGCTCGGTTTTAACTGGGATGATAGGTTGTATTATGCCTCCGATTATTTCGACAAGCTCTTCGATTTTGCGGTAAAACTGATTCAGGAAGAAAAAGCATACATCGACGATCAGGATGCTGAAACGATCAGTACCCAAAAGGGAACTCCAACACGTCCGGGTACTGAAAGTCCTTTCTATAGCCGTTCGGTAGAAGAGAATCTCGATTTGTTTATGCGCATGAAAGCCGGCGAATTCGACGAAGGTGAATGTGTTTTGCGTGCCCGGATTGATATGTCTTCGCCCAACATGCACATGCGCGACCCGATTCTTTATCGGATCATGAAAACGCCGCATCACCGTACCGGAGATAAATGGTGCATTTACCCGATGTACGATTTTGCCCACGGTCAATGCGACTATTGGGAAGGAATTACCCACTCAATTTGCACCCTCGAATTCGAAGTTCACCGCCCGCTATACGATTGGTTTGTCGATCAATTGATGGATTCGGATTACCGGCCACGACAGATCGAATTTTCGCGACTGAACCTCAACTATACCGTAATGAGCAAGCGTAAATTGCTCGAATTAGTGAAAGACAATCATGTGACCGGATGGGACGATCCACGCATGCCAACCATCTGCGGATTGCGTCGTCGCGGCTATACTCCAGAATCGCTCCGGAATTTTGCAGAACGCATTGGTGTGACCAAAACCGATGGGATTACCGATGTAGCTCTTTTGGAACATTCGATTCGCGAAGACCTGAACAAAAGTGCACAGCGTGTGATGGGCGTATTGAATCCATTGAAAGTGGTAATTACGAATTGTCCTGAAGGAGTGATTGATCAGATGGAAGCTGTAAATAATCCGGAAGATGCTTCGATGGGAACACGTTTGGTTCCGTTTACCCGCGAACTCTATATTGAACGGGAAGATTTTATGGAAGATCCACCGAAGAAATTTTTCCGTTTATCGCCAGGTACCGAAGTACGCCTTCGTTATGCCTATTTCATTACCTGTACCAACGTGGCAAAGGATGAAAACGGAGAAATCACTGAAATTCATTGCACCTACGATCCGGCATCGCGCGGTGGAAATTCTCCCGACGGAAGAAAAGTAAAATCGACTATTCACTGGGTATCGGCTTCCGAAAATGTAGAAGCCGAAGTTCGACTATACGATCGTCTATTCAACGACGAAGAACCTGATGGACATAAAGACGTTGACTTTAAGGAATTCATGAATCATGATTCATTGCAGGTTCTGCCGAAATGCTTCATCGAACCTTTCGTAAAAGAGGCTAAAGCACTGGATCATTTCCAGTTCGAGCGCTTAGGTTATTTCAATGTCGATCAGGATTCAAGTACAGGTAAACTCGTTTTCAATCGCACCGTTCAGTTGAAAGATACCTGGGCAAAGGTTCAGTGTAAATAGCTTCGACAGGCGTTCGACTGAGCTCACGCCGAAGTCTTTGCTCTCGAAAAATCATAATAAACTTCAGGAGTTAAGAATGTATTGATATTTTCCGATGAGACCATTATTTCTATTAGCATTTATTTTGATTTCACTTTTCTTCGGAAGTTGTTCCAAAGAAAAAAAACCGGACATTGAAACCCCTGAAGATCAATATAAAATAGTATGGAACGATGAATTCAACGACAATGGATTGCCTGACAATTCGAAATGGAGCTATGATGTGGGTGGTGGTGGATGGGGAAATAAAGAAGCTCAATACTATACTGACTCACGCATACAAAATTCAGAAGTCAGGGCTGGTTTTCTCTATATCAATGCTATAAAGGAAGACTTTGAAGGTAAAAAATATACTTCTGCACGCTTGGTCAGCAAAGGAAAAGGAGATTGGTTGTATGGAAAGTTTGAGATAAGAGCAAAATTGCCCGAAGGAAGAGGAATGTGGCCGGCAATCTGGATGCTGCCAACCGATTGGTTTTATGGCGGCTGGCCTGTCAGTGGAGAAATTGATATCATGGAAAATTTAGGACATATTCCATATTTTATTGCTGCCACCGTTCAAACAAAATCATACAACTTTAATCAGAATACCCATAAGCAAACACTTATTCCAATACTTGACTGCTATTCCGAGTTTCATATTTACACCATGGAATGGGATTCCAATCAAATTCGCATTTATGCAGATTCAATACTTTATAATTCGTTCAGGAACGAAGGATCTGGATTTCAAACCTGGCCATTCGATCAGCGATTCCACCTAATTTTAAATGTGGCAGTTGGCGGAACATTTGGTGGAGCTAATGGCATTGATGATAGCATCTTTCCACGTTCAATGGTCATCGATTATGTCCGGATTTATCAGAAGAAATAGCACTGCTTTGATTCGACTCTTCGGCTGACTTAAAGTTCATCTGACCAATACCAATATTGCGTTATCTTTGCTCCCAGAAACAAATCAACAATATCATGTCATTTTCATCTTTCGGTTTATCACCAGCTCTGGTAAAAGTTTTGTCTGACCAAAATTATTCTCAGGCCTATCCCATTCAAAAAGAAGTAATTCCAGCTATCCTGAAGAGGAAAGATGTTTTAGGCATTGCGCCAACTGGCTCGGGGAAAACTGCCAGTTATGTGTTGCCAATTTTAACTAACCTACAGGGAAGTTCGTCTTCAAAAAACAGACATGCACAGGTTTTGGTGTTGGTTCCGACCCGTGAACTGGCGGTTCAGGTGCGTGATGTATTCATTCAATTTGGGTCAGAACTTCCGGATCGTATTAAAACGGTTGCAGTTTTCGGGGGAGTTTCCATCAATCCGCAGATGATTGGATTGCAGGGCGTTCAGGTTTTGGTAGCCACACCCGGACGATTGCTGGAGCTGATCGATTCGAATGCGGTTCATTTATCCGAAATTGACACTTTGGTATTGGACGAAGCCGACAAAATGCTCAATCTTGGTTTTCAGGAAGAGATGAAAAGAATTTTTGTATTGTTGCCAAAAAAACGTCAAAACCTCCTATTTTCGGCTACCCTGAGCGAAAAGCTTACCGATATCAATCAGATTATCCTAAATAATCCGGAGGTAATCAAAATTGAACCAGAGAAAGAAAATATTGATTTGATTGAGCAGACCGGGTATTTTGTTTCTCCGGAAAGGAAAGGTCCACTGCTGCGCTACATCATCAGAAAGAATAACTTGCACCAAGTATTGGTTTTCACTTCTTCAACTTTTCAGGCCGATAATGTGGCCGATAAACTTTGCAAAAACGGAATCGATGCTGTTTCAATCCACAGTAGAAAGAGCCAGAGAGCGCGAACTGAGGCTCTGCGCGAATTCAAAACCGGCAAGCTTCGGGTGCTTGTTACCACCGATTTATTGGCACGAGGAATCGATATTGAGTTTTTACCTCATGTGATCAATTACGAATTGCCACGCTCACCCAAAGATTACGTTCACCGCATTGGTCGCACTGGCCGCGCCGAAAGTCCGGGAGAAGCTATTTCATTTATTACTCCTGAAGATCAGCACCATTTCCGGATTATCCAAAAAAAGATGGGCAAATGGGTCACCATGATTGATAGTACAAATATGGATTTTAAAGGATTTTAAAGGATTTTAAAGGATAATCATAAAATATTCATCCTGATTTGGTTAAGTGCTGTTGGTTTTGTAATTTTATCTGACATAAAAATCTAACTTTCCGTCTCATGCTGATAAAAACCTTCGCGAGCGCTGTTCATGGTATCGATGCAACAACAATAACCATCGAAACCGAAATTTCCCAGGGAATTAAATTCTTTATGGTTGGCCTGCCCGACAATGCAGTGAAAGAGAGCCAGCAGCGCATCGAATCGGCTATGCGGCTCAATAATTTCAAATGGCCCCGAAAAAAGGTCGTCATTAACATGGCCCCCGCCGATATTCGAAAAGAAGGTTCCGCTTACGACTTACCACTCGCCATTGGAATACTGGCGGCAAATGAACAAATTAAATCAGACAAAATTTCGAAGTATTTGATGGTGGGTGAATTGTCGCTCGATGGAAACCTTCAGCCGATTAAAGGTGCTTTGCCCATTGCGATTAAAGCCCGTCAGGAAGGTTTCGAGGGTTTTATACTTCCGAAGGAGAATGCCCGCGAAGCTGCGGTTGTCGATACTTTGAAAGTTTATGGAGTTGACCGCCTGAGTGAAGTAATCGGTTTTTTTAACGACGAAATTGAACTTGAGCAGGTAATCGTAAATACGCGTGAAGAATTTTTTACGAAGGCCAATGAATGTGATGTGGACTTTTCGGACGTTAAAGGTCAGGAAAATGTGAAACGTGCGCTGGAAATTGCAGCGTCTGGCGGACATAATATAATTATGATCGGCCCTCCCGGGGCAGGAAAAACGATGTTGGCGAAACGGATTCCTACAATACTTCCACCATTCACCTTGCGTGAAGCCTTGGAAACTACGAAAATACATTCGGTAGTTGGCAAGATCGATAAAAACACATCTTTGATGACACAGCGACCATTTCGCTCACCGCACCATACAATAAGTGATGTTGCTTTAGTTGGTGGTGGCGCTTTTCCTCAGCCGGGGGAAATTAGTTTGGCTCACAATGGTGTTTTGTTTCTCGACGAACTTCCGGAGTTTAAACGGCAGGTGCTCGAAGTGATGCGCCAACCCTTGGAAGACAGGACCATTACCATCTCAAGAGCCAAGTTTTCGGTGGAATATCCTGCCAGTTTTATGTTGGTTACTTCGATGAATCCTTGCCCTTGCGGCTACTATAATCATCCTACCAAAGAATGTGTCTGCGGACCGGGAGTCGTTGCGAAATACCTCAATAAAATTTCAGGTCCGCTGCTTGATCGCATCGACATTCATCTGGAAGTTGTGCCTGTTCCTTTTAAAAAACTTTCGGAGCAAGTAGAGATCGAACCCAGCACGGCCATTCGTGAACGGGTGATTGCTGCGCGCGAAGTTCAATCGCTGCGTTTTGCTAAAAGCGAAGGTGTTTTCTGCAATGCGCAAATGTCATCAAAAATGATTCGCGAGTATGTTGATCTGGATGAGACTAGCAGGAGTCTGCTCAAAAATGCGATGGAAAAACTTGGTTTGTCTGCCCGTGCTTACGATCGCATTCTGAAAGTTTCGCGCACCATTGCCGACCTCGAAGGAAGCGAAAGGGTTGAAAGCCATCATTTATCGGAAGCCATCCAGTATCGAAGTCTTGATCGGGAAAATTGGGGCGGATAGGCGAAATGGACTGGTACTCGTCTGAGCGAAAGGAAAAGAGTGGATAATTGTGCTGTGTTAGCAACGCAAACAACATCCAAAAATCAATACCATTTTTTGAACAAATGCAATTGGTAGCAGTTATACTAATTTATTGGTTATAAATTAACTGTCATGGAAAAATTAAATCTAAACCGCAGGAAATTTCTTGCAGCTCTTTCGCTTGGAACAGCACACGTTTTATTTTCAAATCCACTTTATGCAAGTTTAATTCATAGTAATTCCTTAAATCCATTACAAAAAATAAAACTTGGAAATTCAGGGATTGAAACTACTTTGCTGGGCGTTGGAACGGGTGTTCATGCTACCAACCGAGGTTCATTTCTCACTAAACAGGAAAAAGATAAAAGTCTGGCAATGTTAAGGTATGCGTACGATAAAGGATTTCGCAACTTCGATTGTGCCGACACTTATGGAACCCATTGGATGATGGCCGAAGTTTTGCCTAAAATGAACCGTGAAGAACTTACCATCACATCAAAAATTTGGGTTCGGAGCGGAGGTATTCCTGATGCCGAAAGGCCTGATGCAAATATCGTTATTGACCGTTTTCGGAAAGAATTGAAAACTGATTATATCGATTTGGTTCAAATCCATTGTATGGTGGATGAGGATTGGACGGATTCTCAGAAAAGGCAAATGGATATTCTGGAAAGTTTGAAATCAAAAGGAATTATCAGGGCACACGGTGTTTCTGTCCACTCGCTGGAAGCTATGAAAACTGCTGTTAAAAGTCCATGGGTCGATGTAATTCATGTCCGGATCAATCCATATGGAATTGCCATGGACAAGCCAGAGCCAGAAGAAGTTGTTAAGGTTATTCAACAATTGCACGATTCGGGGAAAGGTGTGATAGGAATGAAAGTTATTGGCGATGGCAAATTGAGCAACGACAGTGAAAAAATAGACAACACTTTGCGCTTTGTATTAGGTTTGGGAACCGTAAATATGATGATAGTCGGATTTGAAAATACAGAGCAAATTGACAATTACCTTGGACGCGTGGAGAAAGCGCTTGGTGTATTAAAGCAAGGGTAAATCAGGGATACTCCAGCTTACTTCTTATTTGAGTGATAGCTGCAACGAGTGATATTTTATTTTGCCTTTGTATCACAGTTTGTGATGGCAAAATCATTTTAAGTAATATTCTCAATAATGTTGGCAAATAACAACAATATCGAATTAATTACGACTTAATGTTGGAAATATACCGCATGACATTAAAAAACGGTTGAGATATTTTTTTTATTCCTAAAAAAATATTAAATTTGTTGGAGTAAACCATCGATAACTATAAACAAACAACTTAGTGATGGAAAATACCAACATAAAATGGAATGAATTCAGCGATGAGGTCTTACAGGCTATGATCGGTGAATTTATTCAACAATCTCGCATCCGGCAAAACAAGAGCCAGCAACAGGTTGCTGATGCAGCCGGAATCAACCGGAGTACGCTTAGTCAAATCGAAAACGGGCGTGGAGGAACACTAATCACGTTGATTCAGATTTTGAGAGTGCTTGATCAGATCTCTTTTCTGAAAGTTTTTCAGGTTGAAGAAAAGCCAAGTCCATTGTATTTGGCCAAGATGGAGATGAAAAAGCGTAAGCGTGCCCGAAGAACAAACGATCCAAAAACTTATCCTTTACCCGACTGGTGATGATCGAGAATGCTTATATAAACATTTGGGATAAGCTGGTGGGTGCTATTCACTGGAATCCGGATTCAGGAATTGCTGATTTTGAGTTCGATCCCGGATTTCTCCAATATATGCTTGATGTTGCACCACTAAAAATGCCAACCGCAAAGGCCAAAGGTCAAATATTTTCTTTTCCTAATCTGGCCGGAAGTTCAACATTTAAAGGCTTACCCGGTTTACTGGCTGATATTTTACCCGACCGCTACGGGAATGCTCTTATTAATGCATGGCTTGCCCGCGTTGGTCGCCCTTCAGGTAGTATGAACCCTGTTGAGATGCTTTGTTTTACCGGAAAGCGCGGAATGGGAGCACTTGAGTTTGAGCCGGTAGTTCCAAAATCAGCCAATCAGGCGAGTAAAGTGGAAATTGGAAGTTTGGCCGAAGTAGCTCAGCAAATTCTTTCAGGAAGGCAATTTTTTCAAACCGATCTTTCGCACGATGAGCAAAAGGCACTTTCCGATATCCTTAAAATCGGAACTTCGGCGGGCGGGGCAAGAGCGAAGGCGGTAATTGCCTATAATCCTGAAACTGGCGAAGTACGATCGGGTCAGGCTCAGGCTCCCGAGGGTTTTTCGCATTGGCTCCTGAAGTTTGACGGGGTAGACGATAGCCAGTTTGGTGCGACTTCTGGCTACGGAAGAGTTGAAATGGCATATTATTTAATGGCTGTTGACTGTGGAATTGAAATGATGGAATGCAGTTTAATTGAGGAAAACAAAAGAGCTCATTTTATGACCCGGCGTTTCGATCGTTTGGCAAATAATGAAAAGCTTCATGTGCAGACTTTTTGCGCCATGATGCATTACGATTTCAACGACATTTATTCGTACAGCTACGAGCAATTGTTTCAGACCATGCGCATTTTGCGGCTGACTTATCCCGAAGCCGAGCAGATGTTCCGGAGAATGGTTTTTAATGTGATGGCCCAGAATTGCGATGATCACACCAAAAATTTTGCTTTCACCATGACTCAGTTGGGCGAGTGGAGATTGGCTCCGGCGTATGATGTTTGCCATGCATACCGTCCCGGAAGTGTATGGGTGAGTCAGCATTCGCTTAGCATTAATGGCAAACGACAAGCAGTCACACGTGATGATCTGCTCGAAGTTGGCCGAAAGATGAATGTCAAAAAGGCGCCAATAATCGTTCAGCAAATCTCCGAAACGGTTGCCAAATGGAACGAATATGCAGAACAGGTAAAAGTTGAAGCTAAGTTGAGAGGTGCAATTGGAGAAACGTTATTGATTTTGTAGGTTTAAAATGGAATTTAAACATGGATAAATCAGAAAATGCTTTTGTAATTCCTGACGAGGTTATTCTAAGCAAGATATACTATGTGCGGGAATTAAAGATGATGATCGACAGCGATTTAGCTGAACTTTATGGCGTTGAAACACGCCGTTTAAATGAACAAGTAAAACGCAATCTATTAAGGTTCCCTGAAGATTTTATGTTTCAGTTGACAGATACCGAGTTTAACAACTTGAAATCGCAAATTGCGACATCAAGTTGGGGCGGTCGTCGCAAACTTCCTTTAGTCTTTACAGAACAGGGGGTTTTAATGCTGTCAAGTGTTTTAAACAGCGAAAGTGCAATAAAAGTTAACATCCAGATCATGCGGATTTTTACCAAAGTTCGACAACTGCTTACCAACAATTTGAGTGTTCGTAAGGAAATTGGTTTTAACAGAAACTGAGAATAACAAATAATATGCCCCGAAAATCCTATTTCCAATTCAAACAATTCCGCATTATTCAGGAACGTTCGGCCATGAAGGTTGGGATGGACGGCGTGTTGCTTGGTGCATGGGCTGACGCATCCGGAGCCGAACGAATTTTGGATATTGGCACTGGTACAGGATTGATTGCCTTGATGTTGGCACAGAGAAATGCTTCTGCACAAATCGAAGCCATTGAAATCGATCAGGAGGCATTTCAGGAAGCGGTTTTAAATGCACAGCAATCGCCTAGGAACGACAAAATTCAAATCGAAAACTCATCATTTCAGGATTTTGCGGAGCGGACTGATCAAAAATATGATCTGATTGTGAGCAATCCGCCTTTTTTTGCAAATGGGGTAAAAGCTCCGAAAGAAAATCGGGCAC
The DNA here is from genome assembly GCA_038329265.1 of Bacteroidales bacterium. Taxonomy (GTDB): domain Bacteria; phylum Bacteroidota; class Bacteroidia; order Bacteroidales; family Prolixibacteraceae; genus Aquipluma. The sequence continues at coordinate 42,595 of JBBQMW010000006.1, forward strand.
AGGCTCGTCATTCCGATTCGTTGCCATTGGATATCTTGATTTCAGGAGCAACTAATTTACTAGCTAAAAACGGCAGAATAGCCTTGGTTTTGCCCGTCGAAAGTCTTACTGAGATCAAACATCTCACTCTTTCCAATCAGTTGTATATTTCCCGATTGTGCCGGATCAAACCGAATCCACTGAAACCAGATTTTAGAATATTGATAGAATTAACTCAATATGAATGTGTTACGAGCGAAGAGCATCTGATGATTGAATTCGAGAAACATCATGATTACACTGCCGAATATAAAGAATTAACAAAGGATTTTTACCTGAAATTCTGAATGAAGGAATTGTTACGGGAACGAAAATAAAAGATTGAATTGTCTGAAATAGAAATAATTGTTTATTTTTGCAGTCCAAAATTCAGAAGACATGATTAGCATGATTAAGCACGATATAAAAATTGACGAAAGTTTTTATAAAGTTGAATATATCAGACAATTGACCGATGAGACTTTTTCGTTGATATTACCAAAAGCGCGCTTTGCTTTTAAGGCGGGGCAGCACATTTCGCTCGGTATTAAGGGCGATTATCAGAGCCGCGAATATTCGATTTACAGCGGAGTGAACGACAATAACCTTGAAGTGTTGGTTAAGGAAGTTGAAAAGGGATATTTTACACCCAAACTCCGGAAACTGAAAGCTGGTGATTTGGTTGAAATTCATGGTCCATTCGGAAAATTCGGGATGGAACCGAAAGATGCCGAAACCGGAAAATTTGTATTCATTGCCAGCGGTACCGGAATTGCTCCTTTTCGTAGCATTGTTCGAACTTATCCTGAAATTGATTATACCCTGATTCATGGCGTCCGGTATTCTACTGAAGACTACGATCACGATGAATATGCTTCCGATCGGTATGTGCTATGTTCGAGCCGCGATCAAAAAGGAACTTTTCAGGGCAGGCTGACAGTATACCTGAAAAACTGTACTTTTACACCCGAAACGCAGTTTTATCTTTGCGGCAACAGCGATATGATTTTTGATGCCCTTGAAATCCTGAAAGAAAAAGGATTCGAGCGCGATCAAATCCACTGCGAAGTTTATTTTTAACACTTTTAGAAGAGAATAAACCACATAGACACATAGACCACATTTTTAAATAAATAATGGTTATTGACGATTAAGTCATTCATAGTTACTATAATAAATTACTTTTCTACTGTGCACAATGTGGTTCAATTAAAAGAATAAATGCAAATGAAATACCACCTGATTACATTGGGTTGCCAGATGAACCTTTCGGACAGCGAAAGGGTAAGTTCTGTACTCGAAACCATGGGTTATGAACGCACTGAAAACGAGGAGGAAGCCAACCTATTGGGGATGTTGGCCTGCTCGGTAAGGCAAAAACCTATCGATAAGGTCTACAATAAAATTGCCAGATGGAACAAATGGAAAAACAAACGCAATGTGATCACCTTCGTTTCAGGATGTATTTTGCCTGCCGATAAAGAAAAGTTCCTGAAATCGTTTGACCTTACTTTTCAGATGAGCGAATTGGCACAATTGCCCGACATGATTCGTGAATATGGAATTGTGACACCCGCCGGACTAAAGGCTCCGCAGCCAGTGATGCCTAAAAACGAACATATTGCTGAAATGTGGCACATTAAACCCAAATACCAGTCCACTTACGAAGCGTTTGTTCCAATTCAGAACGGCTGCGATAAATTCTGTACCTTCTGCGCGGTTCCGTATACCCGAGGTCGTGAGGTTTCGCGTCCTTCCGTTGAAATTATTGATGAGGTAAAACAACTGGTTAACGACGGTTATAAGTCAATTACTCTTTTGGGCCAGAATGTCAATTCGTACGGACTGGATAAAAACGGTGAAGAAATCAATTTTGCTGAATTGCTGCGTCAGATAGGCGAATACGGGAAATCTTCCGGAGAAGAATTCTGGGTATATTTTACTTCGCCGCATCCACAGGATATGAACCGCGATGTGATAGAGGTTATTTCAGCTTTCGATTGCCTTGCGAAGCAGATTCATTTACCGATGCAAAGTGGCGATGAAAAAGTGCTGATCAAGATGAACCGCCGCCATTCGATGGACAAATACCGCCGTATTGTAGCTGATATCCGTGAATTGATTCCACAGGCAACATTGTTTACTGATATTATTGTAGGATTTTCCAGTGAAGGAGAAGCTGAGTTTCAGAATACGGTGGATGCTATGAACGAATTCCAGTTCAATATGGCCTACATTGCCATGTATTCGCCACGGCCCGGAGCTGCCAGTTACCGCTGGGAAAACGAAATTTCTTCTGACGATAAAAAGGATCGTTTGCACCGGCTTTCTGAAGTGCTAAAAGAACATTCCAGAGCATATAACGAAACTTTGGTTGGCAAAATCCTACGTGTTCTGATTAACGGAACTGATCGCAAAACTGGTTTTTCGACCGGATCAACCGAAGGTAAACTCATTGTACGGCTCGATGAACACGATGCATCATTAATGGGACAAATAGTAGATGTCAAAATCACTTCCGCTGCCGATTTTTCGTTGAGTGGAACAAAAGCCCCTCTAAATCTCCCCGAAGGGGAGACTTTAAAGCCTCATCCCCAGCCCTTCTCCAAAGGAGTAGAGAGCTTGGTAATTGATAATTCTGAACATTCTAGCTTAATTGAACCACTCAATGTTTAAAGGAAAATTTACGAATTCCGGTTCTTTCTCCTCTCCTTCGGAGGGGTCGGGGGAGGCTCGTCGTGTAGCTTTTAAAACCCTCGGCTGCCGGCTCAATCAATACGAAACCGATGCTCTGGTCACCGATTTCGATAATGCCGGGTACCAACTGGTCGATTTTGACGGATCGCCCGATGTGGTCGTGGTAAATACCTGCACGGTAACCAATCAGAGTGACCAGAAATCGCGGACGGTGATCAGTCAGGCGGCTCGCAAAAACAAGGATGCCATTGTCGTGGTGACCGGCTGTATGGCCAATAATTTCAAGGAAAAGCTCGAAAGTAAGGACAACATTACCTTTGTAGTTGAAAATAACCGGAAGAGTTCGGTTCTTGCTTTGGTTGAGGCTCATTTCTCCGGAGAGATTCTTCATCCCAATCAGTTGCCTCAGGATGTTTTTCGGTACGAACCGGTTCAGAAAAGTCTGCATACCCGCAGTGCCGTTAAGGTTCAGGATGGGTGCGATAATTTCTGCACCTTTTGCATCATCCCGATGGTACGCGGTCATGCAGTTTCGCGTCCAGTAGAAGAGGTACTCGAAAGTGTGCGCAAAACCCTCGAAAATGGGTTCAAAGAAATTGTGATTACCGGTGTAAACATTGGCCGTTACGAAGATGGAGATGCACGTTTCGAAGATTTACTCGCAAAGATTCTGGAGATTCCAGGTGATTTTCGGGTACGGATTTCATCGCTCGAACCCGATGGTTTTGGCGATCGTTTTGTCGAACTTTTTGCCAACCCGAAACTGATGCCGCATTTGCATTTGTGCCTTCAAAGCGGATCAGAAAAGACTTTACTCCGGATGCGGCGCATGTACGATGTGGTGCAATTCCGCAAAACTGTCAATCAGTTTCGGTCTGTTTTTCCTGAGTTTAATTTCACAACCGACATCATTGTTGGATTCCCGGGAGAGACCGAAGAAGAATTTCAGGAAACAATTGATGCGGTGAAGGAATTTAATTTCAGTCATGTGCATACTTTTAAATATTCCGTTCGCAGAGGTACCCGAGCCGAGCGATTGGAAAACCACATTCCGGAAAAAGTAAAAAATGCCCGGTCGCTTCAGGTCAGAGAACTTTCCGAATTAAATAAACTGAACTATTTTACTTCATTCATTGGTCAGACTCAGGATGTTTTGATAGAGAAAATTACACAGGGAATAGCCAATGGATATGGTCAAAATTATATCCCTGTTCGTTTTAAATCATCAAAAGCTGAAAAAAATACGGTTCACACGATAAGACTAACTGAAATTAGGGGTGTTGGCGAAAATATGTATCTGTTTGGTGAACTAAACGAATAGGATTTTTGTCTATGGATTGAAACAATTCTGTTTAATCAAATGACTTATAAAATTAAACAAAGATTAGAACCAGCTCTTTCTCCTGAATTTCAGGAGAATTTCAGCAATTACGCTGAAATTATGAATTCATTTCGTGAGAAACTGGCTCTTGTTAGTTCTCATGGTGGCGAAACTGCAGTTGAAAAACACCGTTCACGTGGAAAGCTTTTGGCTCGTGAGCGCATTAATTTGTTGATCGATCAAAACACGCCTTTTCTCGAACTTTCATCCTTTGCGGCATACAATCAATATGAGAATGCATTTCCTTCAGCCGGAATTATTACTGGAATTGGCGTGGTTGAAGGCCGAGAGTGCCTGATTATTGCCAACGATGCTACCGTCAAAGGCGGAACCTACGTTCGCGAAACCATCAAAAAACACGTCCGGGCTCAGGAGATTGCCCGCCAAAATAAGCTAATTTGTATATACCTGGTTGATTCCGGAGGAATATACCTTCCTGAGCAAGCCTATGTTTTTCCAGACCGCTTCGATTTTGGGAGGGTATTTTACAATCAGGCACGGATGTCCGCAAAAGGAATTCCGCAGATTTCAGTAGTAATGGGTTCTTGCACTGCAGGCGGAGCATACGTTCCTGCGATGAGCGACGAAACCATCATGGTACGCAATCAGGGAACTATTTTTATCGGTGGTCCTCCATTGGTAAAAGCTGCCACCGGCGAGGAGGTTACTCCGGAAGAACTGGGCGGTGCGGAGGTTCATACTTCGGTTTCGGGAGTCGCTGATTACATCGCTGAAGATGATGTTGATGCACTGCGGATTTGCAGGAATATTGTGTCAGGATTACCCATTCCGGAGAAACAAAAACTGGATATTCAACCCGTAAAAGAACCACTTTTTCCTACGGAAGAAATCTATGGCTTTTTGACTGCTGATTTAAAAAAGTCAATCAATGCCCATGCAATTATTGAGCGATTGGTAGATGGAAGTGAGTTTCTTGAATTCAAAGCCAATTACGGAAAAACACTTGTTACCGGCTTTGCCCGAATCTGGGGATTTCCGGTCGGAATCATTGCCAATCAAAGCTTTCTAACTTCGGAAAGTTCGCAGAAAGGAGCTCATTTCATTCAGTTGTGTGTTCAACGAAAAATACCATTGCTCTTTCTGCAAAATATTACCGGCTTTGTAGTCGGCAAGAAATACGAACATGGTGGAATTGCCCGCGATGGAGCCAAGCTGATTAATGCAGTGGCCAATGCTTCGGTACCGAAATTTACGGTGGTAATCGGTGGTTCGTTTGGAGCCGGAAATTATGCCATGTCGGGTCGGGCTTTCGACCCTCATTTTCTGTTCATGTGGCCACACTCACGTATTTCGGTTATGGGTGGAGAACAGGCTTCCGGAGTTTTAAAAAGTATTGGAAGCAACGGTTCATCCGATTCGTTGTTGGAACAATTTAACGAAGAAAGTTCGGCTTATTTCAGTTCATCACGGCTGTGGGACGATGGAATTATCGATCCGGCTGTTACCCGAAAAGTACTGGCAATGGCTTTATCAGTTTCACTGAACCGACCATTTGGAGACCCGGGTTATGGGGTATTTAGGATGTAAAAGACAGCCCCAACCCTTGTCCGAGGGAGAAGGGAGTTTCGACAGCAATTATTAATATGGTAAACAATTATATTAAAATGAGAATCACCGAGTACCGGTATTCACTCCCCTCCGTTTGGAGGGGTTCGGGGAGGCTTAAATTATGAAAAACGACTATCGATATATTGAAATTCAATTTGAAAATCAGCTTGCACGGATTACATTGAATCGTCCAGATAGGCACAATGCGCTTATTCTTGAATTGATTGCAGAACTTGATCAGGTGCTGGATGAGATTTCCGAAATGGAAGAACTACTTTTCGTGGTTCTCTCCGGGAACGGGCGGTCATTCTGTGCCGGTGCCGACCTGAACTGGTTTTACGGTTCGGTTGGAAAAGATTTGGAGGAGAATGCATTAAGGTACAAACCTCTTGCAGAGCTTATGCTGAAATTGCATCAAATGCCGCTGGTAACTATTGCTGGTGTGCGTGGAAATGTATTTGGTGGTGGCATCGGACTGATGGCTGCCTGTGATTTTGTACTGGCCGAACCCAATACTCGATTCATGTTCAGCGAAGTAAAACTTGGGCTTTTGCCAGCAACCATTTTGCCTTTTGTAGCCAAACGTCTTTCGCAGCAGAATCTTCGGAAGTGGATTCTGACCGGTAGCTTATTTCATGCTCCGGAAGCCCTTCAAGCAGGCCTTGTTGATGTGGTATGCGATGACGGTCAATCGGAGAAATGTCTTCAGGATTTCATTTCAACTTTTGATTCAGCAGCACCTTCAGCAATAAAAAACGCAAAAAAGATGATCAATCAGGTCAGTTCCGGAGAAATTGGAATTCATGATGCCGATCGGACATCCCGCATTCTGGCTGAAGCACTTTCATCGCCTGATGGACAGGAAGGAATTCATGCCTTTTTGGAGAAACGTAAACCGGAGTGGAAAAAGCCCAAAGCCTGAGGGGAGACTTTGAGGAGCAATCCACAACAGGTCTCCAAAAAAGAAGGAAATTCAGGTAATGAAGGATAGAAACGTTTGATTTAAAGAAGAAACTCTGCATGTCAAAAAGCAATTTTTCGCAAACCGGTATACAAAGCCCGCTCTTTCGGAGGGGGGTCGTGGGAGGCTCGTCTTTCCCTCCTCCTTTGGAGGGGTCGGGGGAGACTTCCTTACTCATAGCCAATCGTGGAGAAATTGCCGTCCGGATTATTCGGGCAGCTCATAAGAATGGTATTCGCTCGGTGGCCATTTTTGCTGCTGACGATGCCGATTCGCTTCATGTTTCGCTGGCTGATGAGTCGATTTTGCTTTCAGGGAAAAACCTAGATGAAACTTATCTGAATCAGGATGAAATTATACGAATTGCCCTGAAATCGGGAGTTGACGCAATACATCCGGGTTATGGATTTCTTTCTGAAAATGCTGATTTTGCACAAAAAGTGGCCGATGCCGGATTGGTTTTCGTTGGTCCTTCTCCCGAAAATATTCGTCTGATGGGCGAAAAGAACCAAGCTTTGGCTTATGTCGAAAGCATCGGAATTCCAATCCTAAAATCCTTCCGTGGTGGAAAAGATAAAATTTTGGAATACGCTTCAGAAATGGAGTTTCCGTTGATGGTGAAAGCTTCGGGTGGTGGCGGTGGAAAAGGAATGGTGATCTGCAATTCGGCTGAAGAATTACTTCCGGCACTCGAAAAAGCACAGCGGCAGGCAATCAGCTATTTTGGAAATGGTGAGTTATTTGTTGAAAAATATTTGCCTCGGGCACGACATATCGAAGTTCAGTTGATGGCCGATCATTTCGGAAATGTGGTGCACTTTTTTGAGCGTGAATGTTCAATACAACGACGATTTCAGAAGATTATAGAAGAAGCGCCATCGCCTTCGATTGATAGTAAATTACGGACAGAATTGACCTCCGCAGCTGTAAAAATTGCCCAATCGATGAATTACCGAAATGCCGGAACCATTGAGTTTTTACTCGACGAAAACGGACATTTCTATTTTCTGGAGATGAATACCCGTATTCAAGTGGAGCATCCGGTTACCGAAATGATTACCAATTCGGATTTGGTTTCCATGCAATTGTTGGTAGCTGCAGGAAATCCGCTGCCAATCGAACAGAAAGATATCCGGATTTCAGGACATGCCATTGAAGTGCGTCTTTGTGCCGAAGATGCAGAAAATAATTTCAAGCCATCTGCAGGTAAACTAAACCTATGGAGAATTCCTGAAATTGCGAATTCGAGGATTGAAACATTTGTAAAAGAAGGAATTACCGTTTCTGCGAATTACGATTCGCTGTTGGGTAAGCTGATTGTCTGGGACAAAAACAGATCGGCTGCGCTGGAAAAAATGCAGCAGATTTTATCGGAAATAGTAATTTCAGGAATTTATACCAACCTTTTACTTTTATCGCGATTGGTTGAAAGTAAATCCGTTCAGGAGAATGAAATTTATACACGATACATAGATGATAACCTGGATTTGATCAACACCCAAATTCAGGAAAAAAAGTTAAGATTAAATCGGCACAAGTGGGTAATTGCCTACCTCGTTTTCCATTTTCAACAAAAAAATAACCCCGAAAATTCGGTTTGGAATCAGCTTGGTTATTGGAGAATGATGCCTCAAATTGAAGTTTCGCTCGATGGTAAAAAATACAATTGTCGCATCGAAACCGGAGCATATCAGCAGCTTTTCAGAATCAATAAGCAAGAATATAAGGTTTCGACTGTGAAATTAGACGGAAATTTGTTGAAAATGGAAATTGATCAACGGCCTGAAACTTTTTATTGTCTGGAAGATAAAAATCAAACACAAGTTATCTTGAGTGGATTTTCATTTTTGTTACGTTCTAACTCTCTGATGAGTCAAGTATTACTAAATCGTAAAAATACCAGTCAGGATAAGATTTTTCAGAACCTTATTTGTGCCGATTTGTTTGGAAAGGTATTGAAATTAAATATCTGTGAGGGCGATGTGGTCTGCTCAGGACAAACCTTATTGACATTGGAGTCGATGAAAACCGAGATACATGTGCTTTGTCCGGTTGATTCTCGGGTGAAAAGGATACATGTAAATGAGGGGAATACAGTGATAGAGAAACAATTGCTGGTTGAACTGGAAGAGGCCCCCTCCAACTCCCCCGAAGGGGGAGAGTAAAAAAAACTCTGATAGAGATGTTTGGACAGGAAAGACAAACTTTGAACTTTGAACTTGAAACTTGGAATTTTATATAAAATGAATGCATTATTAAACGAGAAACACCATCAGATCAGGGCGAAAGTCCGGTATTTTGCTGAAGAAAAGGTGAAGCCTGTGATTGATGATTTTGATGAAAAAGAAATATTTCCGCTTGAACTGGTTCGCGAAATGGGAAAGACCGGTGTGCTTGGGATGCAGGTTCCTCCAGCGTTTGGCGGACAGGGCAGCGATTATCTTTCGTACATCATAGCCATCGAAGAAATGGCGCGGATCGACAGTTCAATGGCGGCCACACTGGCAGCACATAACTCGCTGGGTGTTGGCCCGATTCTGGAATTCGGCACGCAGCAGCAAAAGGAGAACTATCTTCCGGCTTTTTGTACCGGAGAAAAGCTTTGGGCTTTCGGCCTGACCGAAGAAAATGCCGGTTCGGATGCACAAGGTGTTGAAACAACAGCTGTAATTTCAGGGAACGAATTTCTGGTGAATGGCTCGAAAAAATATATCACCAACGGTACATCTGAGATTTCGGCGGGAATGACGATTTTGGCCATTACCGGCGAAGCTGACGGGCGCAAGGAAATGACGGCCATATTGGTTGAAAAGGAACGCGAAGGTTTCATCCGCGAAACGATGAAAAATAAGTTGGTGTGGCGTGCTGCTGACAACGGAATCCTTTATTTCGACGACTGCCGTGTACCGCTCGAAAACCAGTTGGGCGAACGCGGAAAAGGTTTTAAAATCATGCTGAAAACGCTGGATTCCGGTCGTCTTTCGATTGCAGCTATTGGTCTCGGATTGGCGCAGGGAGCGTACGAGATTGCACTGGCCTATTCCAAACAACGCAAACAGTTCGGCAAATCGTTGAGCGAATTTCAGGTGATTGCCTTTAAGCTGGCCGATATGGCCCTGAAAATTGAAAATGCCCGTAATACCTTATACAACGCTTGCTGGCTGAAAGATAACGGTCATTCGTTTGCACAACAGGCGGCCATGTCAAAACTGTATTGTTCTGAAATTGCGCGCGAAGTGGCCGACGAAGCAGTACAGATTTTGGGTGGCGCCGGTCTGTTCAAAAACCGTGAATGGCCTATCGAACGTTTCTACCGCGACCAGCGCCTGCTCCAAATCGGCGAAGGAACTTCCGAAATTCTGCGGATGGTGATTTCACGAAATATTTTACGGGAATAAATTTTCCACATCGACATAGGACTTCATTTCATTACGTCCTATGCTGATACATGTCGGGGCGTTGCCCCTTTTAAAAGTCCTGAAAGGACGCCATGAAATAGCACAGGGTGAAATGAAATGAAACCCTGTGGAAAATGTTAGTTTGATCAAAAATCGGGGCAATGGGTGGTGAGGGTTCAAATTGTTGAAAAAGGGGACGCATAATTATCGTATCCATTTCATTTCATTACGTCCTATGCTGATACAGGTCGGGGCGTTGCCCCTTTAAAAGTCCTAAAAGGACGCCATGTAATAGCACAGGGTGAAATGAAATGAAACCCTGTGGAATAAAACATTCATATCAATATATTTATCAGTTTTAAAATTGCCCTTTTTTAATAAAAAACCATAATTTTATAGATGATTGCGCATTCATCAATCAACAATATTCATCATTTCTATGGACAACGACCGTAAACTCGAACATATCCAACTCGCTCTCGATTCGCAGACCAAACTGGCGGAGCAAGACCGCCGGTTCAACTACGAACCTATAATAGCGGCACATCCTGAAAATTCGGATCTGAGCATCGAAATCCTTGGAAAAATAATGCGGACACCGATCTGGGTTTCGAGCATGACCGGCGGAACCGGAGTCGCACGCACAATAAATGGCAACATTGCCCGCGCCTGCCGCGAATTTGGAATGGGAATGGGACTCGGTTCGTGCCGCAAGATCCTGTTCGATAAAACGCATTGGGATGATTTTAATTTCAGGGACGAAATAGGTGATGATCAGGCATTTTGGGCGAATCTTGGAATCGCTCAGGTGGAAGAATTGCTTCTTTCCAAAAATATTAAGGCGGTAGTTGATCTGGTTGGCGAATTAAGGGCTGACGGACTCATTGTACATGTCAACCCGCTTCAGGAATGGTTTCAGCCCGAAGGAAACCGCTTGAAACAATCGCCTCTGCAAACCATCCAAGAGTTACTTAATCAAGTTAAGATTAAAATAATTGTAAAGGAAGTCGGACAAGGATTTGGTCCCGAAAGTTTACGACAATTGCTTGCTCTTCCGCTCGAAGCCATCGAATTTGGCGCTTACGGCGGGACCAATTTTTCGAAATTAGAGATGTTGCGGGGCGATCAGCAAAAACTTGAAGCCAGTCTGCCTTTTGCATTTGTGGGGCATTCGGCTAACCAAATGGTCGGTTCAATCAATCAAACACTTAAGGAAAATCCGCATCCGGCTTGTCGCCAACTCATTATTTCAGGCGGAATTCAAAATGCACTCGATGGTTATTACCTTACATCCAAAAGTCAGTTGCCGGCTGTTTTTGGCATGGCTTCGGCAGTCTTGAAACATGCTTCTGAAAGTTTTGAATCACTCACCGGTTTCCTTGAAAACCAGATTCAGGCACTTCGTCTGGCAAAAGCTTATTTGAAAATTAATCCCGATTATCATGGATGATTCCATCATCAAAGGATTTTCTAAATTCACCAAACAACAGCGAATCAATGCCTTGATTCAGAAATACGGTTTTGAAGAAAATTTGGCAGAATGGCTGAGTTCATTTGAAACTTCCGATGAAACAACCCAAAAAATCATTGACGATTTGAGCGAAAATTCGGTTTCGGGTTTTCAACTTCCATTTTCCATTGCACCTAATTTTGTGGTAAACGGCAAAAATTTGTTCTTCCCGTTGGTTTCCGAAGAGAGTTCGGTAGTGGCCGCTTTGGCCAATGCCGCAGGTTTTTGGGCGCGTCGGGGAGGTTTTCATGCTGAAGTGTTGGGAACAGAGAAAAAAGGTCAGGTTCATTTCAAGTGGACAGGCAATGTGGAAAAGCTGCGGTTGCTTTTTCCTGAAATAAAAGAACGATTATTGGCCGAGAGCGCTTTCCTGACGGCAAAAATGATTGAACGTGGCGGTGGAATCAGCACGCTCGAACTGAAAGAAATGAATCACGTTTTACCTGATTATTTCCAGTTGGATGCCAGTTTCGAAACCTGTGACGCGATGGGCGCCAATTTTATCAATTCATGTCTCGAACAATTCGGTAAAAGCCTTCAGCATTATTTCAGGATGAGCGAAACAGTTTCGGGTGATGAGAGTGATTGCGAAATTATCATGGCCATTTTATCCAATTATACTCCTGAAAGCCGGGTTCGTGCCTGGGTTGAATGTCCTGTAATTGATCTGCTTGAAGGCAAATCTTCAGAAGAAAATAAACTCTTTGCAGAAAAATTTGAGCAAGCCATCCGAATTTCGAAAGCAGACGTTTCTCGTGCTGTAACCCACAACAAAGGCATTTTTAATGGTATCGATGCGCTGGCTATCGCAACAGGAAACGATTTCAGGGCCATCGAAGCCTGCGGACATGCATTCGCAGCCCGGAATGGCCAATACAGCGGACTGACCGATATTCAGGTTCAGGATGGAATGTTTCGGCTCAGTATCGATCTGGCTTTGGCAGTCGGTGTGGTTGGCGGTGTAACGGCAATTCATCCGCTGGCAAAACTTGCGATGCGGATACTCAGTAATCCATCCGCTCCCGAATTGATGATGTATTTGGCAGTGGCCGGACTGGCATCCAATTTTGGCGCTGTCAAAGCGCTGGTTTCTGTCGGAATACAGCAAGGCCACATGAAAATGCATCTGAGCAATATCCTGAACCAACTGCATATTCCGGAGGAAAGACGGGCTGAAATTCATAGTTATTTTCAGGATAAAACGGTTTTATTTTCGACTGTCGAAGAATACTGGAGGAGTCTTGAATCTTGAATCTCGAGTCTCGAATCTTGAATAAGCCCTGTTCAGCACAATCCTTGATATTGAATATTGATCATTCGATATTGGATATTCTTTTTTTCATCTAAAATCTAAAATCTTTTGCCCATCACCCAAATATATCACGCCAACGGAAAGCTGCTTTTAACCAGCGAGTATTTCGTTCTTCATGGAGCCAAATCGCTGGCACTGCCGCTGAAAGTTGGTCAGCAATTAACGGTTTCTGAAGATTTTGCTTCCGATTCACTTATCTGGCAAGCATTTTATAATGGACAAGTTTGGTTTTCGTGCCAATTAAATCCTTCTGATTTTTCAGTGATTGCCACCAATCATCCGGGGAAAGCAGAAACACTCAGCAAAATATTTCAAACCATAAAAAAACTCAATCCGGGCTTTCAGCCTAAATCCGGAACAAGGATGGAAACTTCGCTGGATGCCAATCCTGAATGGGGATTTGGAAGCAGCAGCACTTTAATAAGTTTGCTTTCGCAATGGGCCAAGGTTGATCCGTTCAAATTGAATGAGCTTGTTTTTAATGGTTCAAGATTTGATATTGCCTGTGCAATGGCCGATGGGCCAATTTTTTATATCAAAAATCAGCCTTACCAGCCTGTTGAACTGGATTATCCGTTTGCAGAGCAATTGTTTCTGGTGTATTCAGGAAAAAAGAAAATAACAAACGCTGAAGTCAATAGCTTCTTGAAAGAAAAAAATGTTTCAGTTCGGTTGATTGATGAAGTTACAGCCCTTACAGAAGAATTTTTTGCCTGCCAGCATCAAAATAAATTTAATGAATTAATCAGGCGTCATGAAAGAATCGTTGGCAAACTGATTGGTCAAGTGCCTGTGAAAGAACAGTTTTTTGCTGATTTTAACGGTGAGATCAAATCGTTGGGAGCCTGGGGCGGCGATTTTTATTTGATTTCGACTGTCCAACCTTTTTCAGAAGTGAAAAAATATTTTGATAATTTAGGATTAACTACTATTTTTAGCTGGAACGATCTGATCTTAAAACGGGAAAATAAATGACCGGAATAGCAAAACATGCCCATTGGACAAGCAAATGGCGATGTCCGTCGAATATCGCACTAATAAAATACTGGGGAAAACGTGATTTCCAGAAACCAATGAATCCTTCATTGAGTTTTGTGCTTCAAAATTCCTATACCGAGACTTCGGTCGAGCTTTTTAAAGAAGGCGACCAGAAAGTTGAGTTTTATTTTGATGGCATCCCCAGTGCTTTTGGTGAGCGGATTGAAAGATACCTCGACCAACTTTCGCTTCGGAAATCGTGGATAAACAAATATAATTTCAGAATTCGGAGCAGGAACAGCTTCCCTCATTCGGCTGGAATAGCCTCATCAGCCTCCTCGTTTGGCGCATTGGCTTTGTGCCTGACCGAGATCGAATTTGCACTTACCGGAAAAGAACCTGACAACCCGGATTTATGGCGCAAAGCTTCAGAAATGGCACGAATGGGAAGTGGGAGCGCTTGCCGGTCGATATATCCCGGATTTGCGCTCTGGGGAAAAGAACAATTGTTTGAATCTTGTTCCGATGAATATGCAATCCCTATTTATGAAGGAATTCACCCGATATTTTACGGGCTTCGGGATGCTATTCTGATGGTTGATTCAGGTGTCAAGGAAGTTTCAAGTTCATTGGGTCA
>JBBQMW010000007.1:0-56351 GCA_038329265.1 Bacteroidales bacterium
TTGTCATTTATTTCACTAAGCTTTTCATCGGTAGTTGCTACCTGTGCATGGACTTTAACAAATAGAGCTAAAATTAACAACATTGCAATCAAGCTAACTCTTTTCATGTGTTTTAAATTTATAATTATTAAACTAATTAGATTCGCCACAAAGCTTCACCTTTAATATTACAGTTCGATTACATTTCTGTTAATTATAGATTACAACAAGCCGAACTCATTGTAAATCATTTGATTTTTAAAAGTTTCCAAAAACGGGTTTTGTTACAATTTAGTAATCTTCTTCGATGTGTTGTTCATTTTTTAATACGAGTTTATTCTAACATATCGTATTGAAAGATAATCAGAATTCTAGAATTATTACAGTCTTGTTATTCAAATGTATTGATTGTGTAAACTTTTATTATTCGTTCTGTAACAATCGTCCCATTCCTTTGCCGAATTAATATTCTGCTGAATAAATAGAAAACGAGCAGAAAAAGTTGAATTACCAACCAATGCGTTTTTTAATGGATATGAAATATATTTTGCTTGCCGTCGGATTGATCATTTCAGCGACTTGCATGGCACAAACCGGTGTGATCAAAGGAAATATCAAAGATGCAAACACCAACGAGACTTTAATAGGTGCAACAGTGGCCATTCAAGGTACGACTGTTGGTTCCTCAACCGACTTTGATGGAAATTTCAGGATCGAGAAGGTAAAACCCGGCTCATACAATCTGGTAATTTCATACATCTCTTATGACTCCCAAATCGTTCGTGCAGAAGTTTCCGAAGCAAAAGAAACAGAAATAAACATTGGGATGAAATCTGCTTCAGTAGATATAGAGGAAGTTCAGGTAGTTGCCAAACGTCGCGACAATACTGAAGTTGCAATGATGTCGAACCTTAAGGCAGGCAACTTGATTGTAAGTGGAATTACCGCCCAGCAAATCGGCAAATCGCAGGACAAGGATGCTGCCGAAGTGATCAGACGTGTTCCAGGTATAACTATTACCGATGGCCGCTTTGTGATTGTGCGTGGTTTGATTGAAAGATACAATTCGGTGATGCTGAATGGTGCGACTGCCCCGAGTTTCGAAGCCGACAAGCGGGCTTTTTCGTTCGATGCCATTCCAAGTGGTATGATCAACAATATCCTAATATATAAAAGTCCGGCACCTGAATTACCTGCCGATTTTGCCGGTGCTGCAATTAACATCGAGACAAAAAGTGTAGCCGACGAAAATAGTCTTGTGATTTCATACGGAACAAAATTTGTTGAGAATACCACATTTAAAAGTGACTTCCAAACTTATAAGGGCGGAAAAACTGACTGGTTGGGATTTTCCGATAATTCACGCGATATTCCAGTATCTGTTCCCGGAACAGATGCTTTTAATGAATTGTATGTCTGGAAAAATGCCAGTGATTATCTGCAAAAAACCGCACAACTCACCGATATTTCAAAATCATTCAGCAATAACTGGATAACGAATACAAAAAGTCCGCTTCCCGATCAAAACCTGAGTGTGACCCTACAGCGGAGGTTTGTTCTTGGAAAAGTTTCAGTTGGAAATATAACTGCATTTAATTACAATGCATCGAGCGATTTCCTTGATGTATCGCGCATTGAATATCAGGATTATTCTGCTGAACAAAATTTAGTAATCAAAGATTTTGATTTCCAGGATCAACGCTATAAACAATCGACTAAGTTGGGTTTCATTCACAATTGGAACATCCTTTACGGTAAAAATCAAAGGCTCGAATTCCGAAATTTCCTGAATCAGATGGGAAATAAAACTTCAACGGAACGAAATGGGATAAACTATTACAATGTGGAGACTTTGAATGCATTTAATCTGAAATACGAAACCCGTTTTGTGTATTCCGGACAATTGGCAGGTGAACAGAAATTTAACAGCGATCGCACCAAGCTAAACTGGATGCTGGGTTATGGTTCTACTAAAAATCAACAGCCTGATGACCGTAGATATACCTACGTTCAAAATGCAGATGACCAGAGCGACAAGTATAACCAATATTATTTCCGGATTCAGAATGTACCGAATGCCTTTATGGGTGGCCGTTTATGGCTGGATATGAATGAAAAAGTATATGATATCAAAGCGGATCTGGAACATCAGTTCAAGCTTTTTGGAAGCGAGAACGACTGGCTATTAAAAACCGGATTCCTCTACGAAAAGAAAGTGCGTTCATTTGACTCGCGCCTTTTAGGAGCTGTGGCAATTAATAATCCACCTGACATTCTCTACGGTTCAGTTGACGAAATATTTCAGGAAGAAAACATCTTTTTTGACCAGACCCCTCCTTATAACCAGCATGGGATTTCCTATCGTGATAACACCCGTTCTAAAGACAGTTACGATGCAGAAGACAATTTAACGGCAGGCTATGTCGGACTTAAAATCCCATTTTCCAGTAAAATCAATCTTTACGGCGGAGTCCGGGTCGAAAAATTTTCACGGTTGATCAGCAATTTCTACGAGAAAACCGGAGATACTGAAAATCTGGACATTACACGTGATTCAATCAACTTTTATCCTTCTGCTAATTTAACATACAACATCAACGAAAAGAACCTGCTCCGCGGATCATACGGCAAAACAATCAATCGTCCCGAATTCAGGGAAATGTCAAATTTCGACTACCAGGATTTTGAGATGTTTATCCTGATTCATGGGAACGAAGACCTTCAAAGTGCCTACATCGACAATTACGATCTCCGCTACGAATGGTATCCTTCCAATGGTGAGATTGTTTCAGCTGGCGCATTCTACAAAGACTTCACTAATCCGATCGAAGTATTTCTGATTCCGGCAGGTTCAGGATACGATTACAAACCATACAACACCGAACATGCCTATAGCATGGGGCTTGAACTTGACGTTCGGAAACAACTGCTCGAATTTGAAAAATCAGGAAGTTTTCTTCGCAACCTGAAAGATTTGACATTGATCTTCAATACTTCACTCATTAAAAGTGAAATCAATACCGAAAAGCAGGGTTTTGCACGCGACAGTGTTCGTGTGATGCAGGGGCAATCGCCCTATATCATCAACCTGGGCATGAACTATCAAAATCAGGAATCCAGACTTTCGGTAGGTCTAAATTACAACCGTATTGGCAACCGTATCGCTTATGTAGGAACGCCAACCAATCCACATACCTGGGAACTACCGCGCAATTCGCTCGACCTGACCATCGAAAAAGGAATCGGGAAACGAATGAGCATCAAAGCCGGGGTGAAAGACATTCTGAATGACAAAGTCCGGTTTGTACAATACTACGGACCAAACGATGCGCTCGAAATGGATACCTATTCATACAGGCCAAACAGAACGTATGCAGTTGCGCTTGTCGTTAAGATTTAGGTCATTGGTCATTAGAAAAGAGGAAAAGAAAATAGGAAAAGGGAAAGAAGTGATCAGTGGTCAGTCGCAGTTTTTAGTCGCAAATTGAAATGTGAAGATTTAGCAATTAAATACGTGTTCGAAAAACAATAAATCAAAAAATAGAAGTTCTAAAACAGTTTATTAAAATTAACAATTATGAAGAAGACTTTACTTTCAATCGTTCTATCGTTGACAGTTACTTTAGGGCTATTTGCTCAAAGTATCAGCAACGATTTCTTTGACAAGGTGAGTTACATTGGAGCCTTCGATGGTACCATTGACTGGACAAAAGGGTGGACCAATTTCGATCCGGTAAACACCACATATGCTGAAGCAACTGAGACCAAAGGTAATGGTCAGTTTTCGCGATCAGCAGGAGTACATATCACTGCCAACGAAATCTGGAAAGGTGTCATTAAGCTGGATGGTTGGGTATTTGTTGATGCCGGAGCTACTTTAACAATCGAAGCCGGCACCATCATACGCGGAACAAACAAAAGTTTGATTTCTGTTGAACGTAGCGCTAAAATTATGGCCGTTGGTTCCCTAGACAAACCCATTGTATTAACTTCGAACCAGGGAGCCGGATTCCGCGCTAACAGCGACTGGGCTGGGTTGGTTATCTGTGGAAAAGGTTTAAACAACAACCCTGGCGGTGAAGGTATTGCTGAAGGTGGTATCGATTCTCCATACGGTGGTACAATTGCTGATGATAATTCAGGAGAACTGAAATATGTACGAATCGAGTTCCCGGGTTATGAAGTTGCTTCCGGCAAAGAAATCAACGGGTTGACATTATATTCGGTTGGCAGTAAAACCAGTATCGATTACGTTCAGGTTTCTCATTCGGGTGACGATGCTTTCGAATGGTTTGGCGGATCAGTAAATGCAAAACATTTGATTTCGTATAAAACTGAAGACGACGATTTTGACACTGACAACGGTTTTTCAGGAATGATACAATACGGGTTGGTTCTTCGTGATCCGAACATTGTGGATACCGATGCTGCAAATACATTCGAATCAGACAATGATGCCGCCGGCAGCATTGCAGAACCGTTTACCAAAGCAATCTTCAGTAACATCAGTGCATTCGGTCCTGCTGAAAGTGCAACTAGTCCAGCTACGCTGCTTCCAAACCACGCCGGTGGTTCAGGTATGCGTTTACGTCGCAGCACTCACATTCAGATTTACAATGCAATCTTTATGGGATGGGGTCAGGGACTTCGTATTGAATCAGACAACAGCCAAACTGCAGCCATTTCAGATGTTTTGACTGTACAAAATACCATTTTAGCCGGTACTCGTGGAACTCAATTTGTTCCGGATTCAAAAGCGACTGTAATGGATGCCGCAGCGATGGAAGCATGGTATAAAGATGCCAAACGCAAAAATTCTACTTATGCGACAAACGGGGAAGTTAAAATTGCCTCTCCTTTCAATTTTAGCGCATTAAACTTTCAGCCACTTCCCGGATCTCCGGCACTTAATGCATCACTTTGGTACACTCCTACAAACAATAATGAATCAGCTTCAATAACCAACAGTTTTTTCGATAAGGTTAGCTATACCGGTGCTTTTGGCGAATTGATTGACTGGACCAAAGGATGGTCGAATTTTGATCCTCAAAATACCAATTATCCTGAAGCAACTGTAAACAAAGGAAATGGCCAGTTCTCACGTACTGCAGGATCACATATCACGGCTAACGAAACCTGGTCGGGAGTAATTAAGCTCGATGGATGGGTATTTGTTGATGCCGGAGCTACTTTAACCATTGAACCAGGAACAATTATCCGGGGTACTAATAAAAGTTTAGTCTCGGTAGAGCGTGGTGCAAAAATCATGGCCGTTGGAACAGTAGAAAAACCTATTGTATTTACTTCGAATCAGGGTGCCGGATTCCGCTCGCAAAGCGATTGGGCTGGTTTGGTTATCTGCGGAAAAGGCTTAAATAACAATCCGGGAGGAGAAGGCATTGCCGAAGGTGGAATCGATTCACCTTATGGCGGTACTATTGCTGACGATAATTCAGGAGTATTGAAATATGTTCGTATAGAGTTCCCGGGTTACGAAGTTGCTACAGGAAAAGAAATTAATGGGCTGACACTTTATTCGGTGGGAAGCAAAACATCAATAAACTATGTTCAGGTTTCATACTCAGGCGACGATGCTTACGAATGGTTTGGCGGTTCTGTCAATGCTAAATACCTGATTTCGTACCGTACCGAAGATGATGATTTTGATACGGATAACGGCTTCAACGGAATGGTTCAGTATGGCGTAATATTACGCGATCCATCCATTGTAGATACCGATGCAGCCAATGCTTTTGAATCGGATAACGACGCAGCCGGAAGTGCAACAACTCCAATCACTCATGCAATTTTCAGTAATATCAGCGCATTCGGCCCTGCCAAAAGTGCAACCGATCCTGCAACTCTTCTTCCTAATCATGCAGGTGGTTCAGCAATGCGTTTACGTCGCAGCACTCAATTACAGATATTCAATGCTGCATTTTTAGGTTGGGGCCAAGGTTTACGAATCGAGTCGGATAACAGCCAGAATGCTGCTAAAACTGACCTGCTGACTGTTCAGAATTCTTTGATTGCAGGTTCAAGGGGACTAAATTTTGTGCCTGATTCAAAAGCTACTGCTATGGATGCCGCGGCCATGGAAGCATGGTATAAAGATGCCAAACGTAGTAATCAGGTATTGGCTACCAACGACGAAGCAAAAGTTAACGATGCGTTCAATCTGATAGCGCCGAATTTTCTGCCGATGGCTGGATCGCCATTACTGAAATCATCATACTGGAATGAAGGTTCTTCAGAAAACGAACCGGTTTCAATCAATCATAGTTTTTTCGATAAAGTACGCTACATTGGAGGTTTCGATGGAAACCTGAATTGGACTAGCCTTTGGGCTAATTTTGACCCACAGAACATCAACTATCCTGAAGCCAGTGTAACTAAAGGAAATGGTCAATTTTCAAGATCTTCAGGTGCTCATATTACAGGAAATGAAACATGGTCGGGTGTAATAAAACTCGACGGTTGGGTATTTGTTGATGCAGGCGCTACTCTAACTATTTTACCCGGAACTATTATTCGTGGTACAAACAAAAGTTTAATTTCGATTGAACGTGGTGCAAAAATCATGTCTGTGGGAACAATGGAAAAACCTATTGTATTTACTTCAAATCAGGGTGCTGGATTCCGTGCCCAGAGCGATTGGGCTGGTTTAGTGATCTGCGGAAAAGCATATAACAACAACCCAGGTAACGAAGGCATTGCTGAAGGTGGAATCGATTCACCTTATGGCGGTACCATTCCTGATGATAATTCAGGAGAATTAAAATATGTGCGTATCGAATTCCCTGGATACGAAGTTGCAACAGGAAAAGAAATTAATGGGTTAACCCTCTATTCGGTAGGTAGCAAAACTAAAATCAACTTTGTTCAGGTTTCATACTCAGGCGATGACGCCTTCGAATGGTTTGGCGGTTCTGTTAATGCCAAATACCTGATTTCGTATAAGACTGAAGACGACGATTTTGATACGGATAATGGTTTTAGTGGAATGGTGCAATTTGGTTTAATCCAGCGTGATCCAAACATTGTAGATACTGATGCAGCGAATGCTTTCGAATCAGACAATGATGCTGCCGGTAGTACCAGTTCTCCGTTTACAACTGCAATTTTTAGCAATATCAGTGCATTTGGGCCATCAGCATCTGCAACCCAACCGGCAACTCTGCTACCGAAACATGCCGAAGGTTCGGCAATGCGTTTACGTCGCAACTCTCGTTTGCAAATCTACAATGCCTTATTCATGGGTTGGGGACAAGGTCTTCGTATCGAATCAGACGGAAGCCAGACGGCTGCAAATGCTGATTTATTAACTGTTCAGAACACTACCATTGCCGGATCGCGTGCATTGGATTTCGTTGAAGATCCAAAAGCTACTGTGATGAATGCGGCCAGCATGGAAGCGTGGTATAAAGCCCCTTCAAGGAGAAATAAATTGTATGATACCAACGATGAGGTTAAAATTCCAAATGCATTCTCCTACGATGCGTGGAATTTCCAACCAGTTCAATCATCAATGGTTTTCGATATTTCATACTGGGTACCTACGGCGGTAAGTCCGATGGTTAGTTCCGATGACATGGATTTGGTTAATTATCCTAATCCATTTACTGGAATCACAACCATAGAACTTCAGCTTAAAAAGAATTCTTTTGTCCGGGTATTTGTTGTTGATTTGGCCGGACGCATTGTTTCCAGAATTCAGGAAGGTAATTTGATCGAAGGAACTCATCAGTTTACATTTGATGGATCGGCTCTCCCAAAAGGTATATATGTAGCAAAGGTCATCACTGACAACTCGCAGAAAACAGTTAAAATGATTTCTAAATAGAACAAAATAGCACGAATTGAATCAGGAGCTTCATCGGCAATTACCGATGAAGCTCTTTTTTAAAATTATTATATTTGAAGGGATATTCCCAAGAAAGTAAAAAAGACAAATACCATGAAGAAACTTGCGTTAATATTCACGATCATTGGTTTTTTGTCGCTGGTAGCC
The DNA here is from genome assembly GCA_038329265.1 of Bacteroidales bacterium. Lineage (GTDB taxonomy): Bacteria > Bacteroidota > Bacteroidia > Bacteroidales > Prolixibacteraceae > Aquipluma. Next base: position 7,991 of record JBBQMW010000007.1, read on the forward strand.
AGCGCCCAGGATCTGAAAGAGATTAATGGCATTTACTATGCCGACAGTACGGCTTTTACCGGGAAATACAGCTCCCATTTCCCAAACGGAAAGATCAAAATGGAGATGAGTTTGGAGAATGGAATAAAGAGCGGAACCGTAAATGTTTATCTCGAGAATGGCCAGTTGAATGAGGTCAGGTCGTATAAAAACAACCTGATGCACGGCTCCTGGATCACATATAATGAGCAAAAAGTATTGATCGGACTTGCCAACTACAAAGATGGGCTGAAACATGGTGTCTGGATGATTTGGGATGCAAACGGGAATTTGCTCTACGAATTGCATTACAACATGGGCGAGAAATCTGGCATCTGGCGGAATTTCGGAAAGGATGGCGAGATCATCAGCGAACGCGAATATCCGGAGAAACCAAAGGAGAAATAACCAGATTTGTTTTTCGATACTTAATTTGCATTATTACAAAATTGCTACCGTATTCCTTCCCTAAATTGAGTTTGAGAACGTAAAAACAGCAATTTTTAATTTCATTTTAATTTTTTCGGGTATTCGGCTTTCCTCAGACCTTTATTTGTAACAATATTTTAATCGTTGCTTAATTGCTCTGTAATAGGGCAGCATTACTTTTGAAGTATCATTTAGAAAAAGAAACACAAAAAAATAAAGATCATGAAAAAAGTAATTTTTGCTTTATTAGTTGCATTTGTAGCTAGCTCTGCATTTGCCGAAAAAATAGAAACTAAAACAGAAGTTAAGGCTGAAACAAAAGCTACAGAACTTTCATTAAGCGGAAACATTATCGACGAAGTTTCGGGCGAAGCTTTAGTGGGCGTGGAAGTAAAAGTGGAAGGTACTGAAGTGAAAACCTATACCGATTTTGATGGTCACTTTGTAATTGATAACCTGAAAGCCGGACAATGCAAACTGGTTACGAATTACACTTCATATAACAAGAAAGAAAAAACATTAAATGTAGATGCGAAAAGCAATCAGGTAAAAATTGAACTTTCAGCTTCGAAATAGAAACTGAAATCCAGATAATTCAGGGTTTAAAAACCTCTTCTCGTAAAGGGAAGAGGTTTTTTGCTTTAAGCTGCAAACTTTCTATTTCCTTCCTTTTTCCTGAACTTTTTAGCTTTTCAATAACTCATTCATCCTCACTTTATCCAAAATTTTGATGCAGCGACGATCGGTCTCGATCAATCCTTCCTGGCACATTTCGCCCAATGTGCGGGCAAGCGAAGGCCGCGTTACACCAAACATTTCGGCAAGTTGTCCCTGCGTCTGTTGAATCTCGACCGTTTGAAGTCGGTCGCCAGCCTTTTCCAAAAGATAATGAGCAATTTTTTGCTTGATGGTTTTAAAGGAAAGAAATTTCAGCTTTTGCGATAAAAACTGAGCGCGGGTTGAAATCGTATTCAAGTAATTGTTCAGAATCAAAGCATTTAATTGCAGCAGTTTCACAAATTCATGTTTGGGAATTGATACCATTTCCACATCGGATGTGGCCGACACTGTTACCGGAAACCTATTTTCTTTTCCAAATAAAAAAGCGGTAGCCAAAGGCCAAGGCGCCGACATATCTTCAATTTTTATGATCTTTCCCGAATAGTCGGTCATCTCGGCTTTTACGCTTCCTTGTTGAATAATGAGCAAGCGATCACAAATTTCACCGCCAATCGTAATCAAATCATTCTTCTGGTAAGTTTTAACCTGAAAATGAATTTGGCTGAACAATTTCTGAAGATCTTCCGGAGAAATACCCCTGAAAATGGGTGATTGTGATAAGATAGGGAGTTGAAGCATAGATTTTTGATTACTTTTTTTTGACTTTTCTGTTTTACGAATTGTTATCGGCTGATTACTTTTTAAGTTTCTTTACTTCATTATTTAGGTTTTTCAGGGCTCTTATATCTTCTGTTGCTAATTTTTCCTTGTTGTATTAATCGTATTCGGTTTCGGCCATCTGCAAAGCCAGTACATGCGAAATTTTTCCTGCATGTTCCAGAATTTCGTTTTCGTTGATTGTAAGTATGCCGTCTAGTTTTCTAATCCAATCGGACATGTACATTGCTTTTTTCTGGCGCGCCTGATTCTCGGCAAAGGCCAGAAATTGCTCAACCAACAAATTCAATTGACTCAGTTCTGCTTCGCTCAGGTAATTTTTGGCAATTCCAACATCGGTTTTTCTTATTTTGGAGCCATGCCATGAGCTTAGGCCCATATTCTTTGCTGTTGCAATAGCACGTTGGGCAATCAGTTTGGCTGCTGTATGTTGATGGATTGCCCAATGAAGTTTGTTCTGGATAGTGGCAAAAAAGTCTTTTGCCCGACTGGTTTTAGCGTCGTAGTCGATACTAGGCGTGAAAATATCTTTTACTTTCTGGTAGAAAATACGTTCAGAGCTGCGAATGTCGCGAATACGCTCAACCAGCTCATCGAAATAACGGATTTGCCCGGCAGCTTTTAACCGCTCATCGTCCATCGTAAATCCTTTGACGATATATTCTTTTAGACGCGGAGTCGCCCAAATGCGAAATTTTGTGGCAACGTGGCTCTTAACGCGATACCCAACCGAAATTATCGCATCAAGATTGTAAAATTTTTGGTTACGCTCTACCAGTATATTTCCCTCTTTTTGAACTTGTAAAAAATCCTTACAAGTTGAAATCTCCTCCAATTCGCCTTCTTCAAATATATTTTTTAGATGAATAGTTATGTTCTGGGGCGTTGTTTGAAAAAGCTCGGCCATAAGCTTTTGTGTAAGCCACACGGTTTCATTCTCCAAACGGACATCAATTTTAGTGATGCCATCTTCGGTTTGGTATAGGATTATTTCGCTGTTTGATTCCATACATTCACAGATTTTCTATTTCAATTTCTGCATCATCTTTATTCAAGGTTGCTGCAAAATACCACATAAAAATGAGAATCGGCAGTTTGTAGAAAAATACTTTTTTTCAGGGTTTGTAACAAAGGGTACAATCTGTCGAACAGAATGGATATACTTTTGTTTCAGAAAAAATATAAGAAACTATGATACGCGAAATTGTAAATATAGACGAAGACTTGTGCAATGGTTGCGGAATTTGTATTCCCAACTGCCACGAAGGTGCATTGCAAATTATTGATGGAAAAGCCAGGCTCATTAGCGAATTGATGTGCGACGGATTGGGAGCCTGCCTTGGCCACTGCCCTGAGGGAGCAATTACGATTGAAAAACGTGAAGCCGACGAATACGACGAAATTTTAGTCGTTCAGCAAATTATTCCGAAAGGCAAAAACACACTTGTTGCGCACATGAAACACCTGAAAGAACACGGCGAAACCGTTTTCCTGAAACAGGCTGTTGGCTACTTGAAAACTCACGCCAGCGAAATTCCTTTCAGTGTTGAAGCTGTAATTGCCGAAGTTCATTCCACCAAAGTGGAATCATCGGGCTGCGCCAGCGGAGGTTGCCCGGGCTCTCAGGAGCAAAGTTTTGATCCTAAGAATCTCCGTTTTGCTCCGGCAGCAGCTTCAACTGAAATACCTTCGGCTCTTCGCCAGTGGCCGGTACAAATGCACCTGATCAATCCGGCTGGTGCAGCTTTTCAGGGAACTGACCTGCTTTTAGCTGCTGATTGTGTCGCATTCAGTCTTGGGAATTTCCATTCAAAACATTTAGCCGGAAAATCCTTGGTCATTGCATGCCCCAAACTCGATCAGGGCAAAGAAATCTATGTAGAAAAAATCCGTCGACTCATTGACGAGGCCAAAGTAAATACCATTACTGTGATGATGATGGAAGTCCCATGCTGCGGCGGTTTATCTCAATTGGTTCAAATGGCTGCAGCCCAGGCAACACGTAAAGTTCCGGTGAAGGAAATTATTGTCAGCATCAAGGGCGATATTCTGGAAGAAAGCTGGGTGTAGAAGAGTTTCATGTTTCAGGTTTCAAGTTTCAAGATGTCGTGATTTTATGAAATGTACCACGTCAATACGCGTCGTAGTCTACGACCGATACACCAACTTTTGATATTGGTACAGGCGAAATCCACCAGGCAATTTTCACGCTGGAAGAGATATTCAAATTCCTCGAAGATGCCGACCGACCTTGCATCGTAGCCATTGACGAGTTTCAGCAAATTGGCCAATATCCGGAAAAGAACATCGAAGCCGAGCTGAGAACCTATATTCAGAAATGCAAAAACACATCTTTTATATTTGCCGGAAGTCAGCGGCATTTGATGCAGAACATCTTCTTCAGCTCTTCGCGTCCGTTTTATCAAAGTGTCAGTCTGTTGCAATTGGATGCAATCAGAGAAGAAGAATATGTGAGGTTTGTGATTGATTCGTACCAGCCATTTTATCAAAGCACTTTATCGCTCTTGCCCGAACGACAAAAGGAGATCCACTATGCCATTGCTAAAGAAGGGAAAGCTATCGGTATTACTTCAGGCGTCTTTATTAAAAAACATGGATTGTTATCGCAGAGTTCTGTTCAAACCGCAGTAAAGCAATTGTTCGACAAAGAAATAATCAACTCCGAAAACAATGTTTATCAGGTGTATGACCGCTTTTTTGGCTTGTGGTTGGCGAACTTATATGGAACGGGATGGAAGGGGTAAAACTCCAGTCTTCAATACATTGGAAGAACTTAAAATTAACTTTTAGGAAACAATTAATCATTAAGTAATTGAATTGTAATAGTTTATTATTTTAAAATTAACTCTAATTTTAAGATGGTTAGCTAAAAGTAGTCTACTTTCGTCATATAGATTTTGGACATATCTCCAACAAATATGACATTAAAACTTATCCTCATTGCCAATCAATATACCCTGATTCGTGTCGGGCTACAGTTAATTCTCGATGAAACCACCGATGTGGCCATTAAGGAAGAAGCCTCGAATGGGTATGACTTACTTAAAAATCTCGTTGACAGCTACTATAACTTTGCGATTTTGGACCTGGACATGAAAGGGAAAGATGTATTGGAAATACTTAATGATATAAAAACAAAATGGCCTAAAATACCACTGGTTATTTTTTCCCTAAATCCAAATGATACTCAATCTATGCGCATAGTGAGGAACGGAGCTTTCGCATATATCCATAAAAATACAAATTCCGAATACATTATCTCAATCCTTCGTTCAGTAGGATACAGCAAAAAACTTCATCTTCCGCATCATGCCGAAATGCTTGCTGAACTGCTCTCTTTCTATGAAAATCCAGGTACTTTATCTCCTGAATTGATTTTTGCAAAAGAATTTCAGAACATCTATTCATTTTGCCCAAGTCATCATACGGTAGAAAAAGTAAATATATTAAACAGAGAATCATTCATACGAAAAAATTAAATCCTATGATAACGCTACAAAATCCGGAAATGGAAAACCTGAAAATTGAACTGGAAAAGACCAAAAATGAGAATGAAATCCTTTTCTCATTTCTCGCCAATGATCTAAAGAAACCCATATATAAGGTTCAGAAAAATACTGAAATGCTCGCAAAGAAACATGAGAGTATGAACCCTGATACTGTTCAACGTTTACTAGTAGAACTTAATGAAATCGCCACATCTGCAACCCAAAAGGTGGACAATTTGCTGAACTGGTCGCGGTCAAAACTAAACCAAATAACTCCAGTAAAAGAAGATCATTCCTTGATATCACTGGTCGCTGAAACTATTAAAATATATGAAACCATTTTGGACAAAAAAGGAATCAGTTTGCAAGTAAAAATTCAGGAAATGGCGCAAATATATGCTGATGATGAATTGTTTAACTCTGTATTACGCAACCTGATCTTAAATGCAATAAAAGATACACCTTCCGGCGGAACTATTATTATCGGTTGCGATGAACATGAATTGGAATATGTTATGAAGGTGAGCGATTCAGGAAAAGGAATCAACGGATGTAGTATACGGAAGATTTTTAATGTCAACGAAAATCTTAGCCATTCAGGATCGATTCAGGAAAAAGGATTAGCTCTGGATTTGAAAATCTGCACTGAATTTGTTGAACTTAATGGTGGCAAAATTTGGGTAACCAGTGAACCCGACCAAGGAACTACATTCTCTTTCACCGTTCCTAAAGGATATTCTCACATTGACCTTGAATTCTACGAAGAAATACTCAATTACAATATCCAATATCTGAACAGGTATTCAAATATATCTGCCTGATAAAACCTTGAGCAACATGAAGATTACAACCGGGAATTTTAACGATTCCTATTTCCTAATTTTGGACGGAGTAGGAATTACTACTCACAATTAATTAGCGAATAGAAAGTTATATTGTGATCGGTAGTGAGGAGTGGTATGCTCTCACAAGAAGTAATTTTTGACCCGAAAAACCTACAGTTTGTCCCGGTTTCTCATGCCACCGAAACTGCATTCGAATATACTTAATAAAAGATTAACTGAATATTAATCAACATGTAACGAAACTGGGGCAACTTGCGGTCGTTAATAAGCTCAGGCTTTATGAACGACGATATAAGAAAAATAGATTTAGCAGTCATTTCAGATGTACATCTGGCAACTCTCGCCAGTAAGGCAAAACCCCTACTCAAATATTTAAAGTCGATTCATCCCAATATGCTGGTTTTGAATGGCGATATCATCGATTCGTGGCGGTTTAGTCGGAATTATTTTCCAAAATCTCATTTGAAAGTGATCCGTCAGTTGGTGAAAATGATCGAAAAAGGGGTTCAGGTAGTCTACATTACCGGCAATCACGACGATGTTTTCCGCAAGTTCAACAATACCCGACTGGGGAATTTCAGCATTGTCAACCAACTTGAAATCACGAGTGGAAATCAAAAAACCTGGATCTTTCACGGCGATGTTTTTGATCACATTATCCATCATTCGCCCGGACTGGCAAAATTTGGTGCAGCGGCTTATGGTTTGCTTACCGGATTTAATAAGGTTTTGAATGTTGTTCTTCATTTATTTGGAGGTCAAGATATGATACTTTATAAATCGATGACAGACCGAATAAATAAAGATAAAAAGATATTGACCAATTTCGAACTGGCCATTGCCAATGCGGCATTGAGTAAAGAGGTCGATTTGGTTATATGCGGACACACCCATATTCCGGTTGATAAAATCATCCAAACAGAAAAAGGAACGGTTCGGTACATCAACTGTGGCGATTGGGTGGAGCATTTTTCTGCCGCTGAGTGTCTTGACGGAGACTGGACACTGAACTATTTCAATTCGGATATCGATGATGATGAAGATGAATCTCCGGCAGATGAGCTTTATATTCCGGACAAAAAACAGTTGTACCGGTCTATTCTTGAAGAAATGAAAGTTGCAAGTTTCTTTTAATCGCCAATCAAAATGAAAATCTTATATGCTATTCAGGGAACAGGAAACGGTCATCTGGCACGTGCTACAGAAATTGTTCCGATCCTGAAATCGATGGCCGATACCGATGTGCTGGTCAGCGGTACTCAAGCCGATTTGAATGTTCCTTTTCAGATTGATTATTGCTTCTCAGGAATGAGTTTTATTGTCGGACATAATGGTGGAGTCGATATTCCAAAAACCATTCAGAAAATGCCGGTTATGCAGTTTTTCCGAGACATTCGGAATTTGCCGCTTGATCGGTACGATATTGTGATTAGTGATTTTGAACCAGTTTCGGCATGGGCTTGTTGGTTGCATAACAAGGAATGTATCGGGCTGAGCCATCAGAATGCAGTTTTACACACTTCAGCGCCCCAACCCGATTTCAGTGATTGGTTTGGGAAACAGATTTTAAGACACTATGCGCCATCTACTTATCAATACGGATTCAATTTTAAAGCTGCCACTCCAACTGTTTTTCCTCCGGTAATCCGTTCGTCTATCCGAAGAGCCGAATCCACTTTTAAACCTCATTATAGCGTTTATCTTCCGGCATACAGCGATCAACAAATTCAGGATGTTTTGCTGAAAGTTCCGGAGACTTCATGGGAAGTGTTCTCCAAGCATTCAACCCATGAATATCATGTTGAGAATATTCACTTTCGACCCGTCTCGCTGGAAGGCTTTACCGAAAGCTTTCTGAATTGTACCGGATTATTGTGTACTGCCGGGTTTGAAGGTCCGGCAGAAGCGATTTATCTGGGCAAAAAACTTTGTGTGATACCAATGAAGAAGCAATATGAGCAATATTGCAATGCCGCCTATCTGAAATCGATGGGAATCAAAGTTCTTGATCATTTCACCAATTCATCTCCCGAACTTGCCAATTGGATTCAGCATTCAGCAGCGCTTCAGATCAGATTTCCGGATTTGACCCATGAAATACTCGAAAACATTATCCGCAAGCATTATCCGTACTCAACGACTTCAGGATTTCTGAAACAACCTTATTTTCAGAACTAAAAATCCCCAATAAACTATTTGTTCATTAGGAATTTTGATGAAAATATCTTCGCTGAATTATTTATCGAACAAATTGCTCCAGTTTTTAGGTTCACGGTGTTTCCATGTTCCCTTGTGGTAAACGCAGCTGACAATTAAAGGAAGTACCGAAGTCGCCTCAGCAAATACCATTTGCTCATCGGTAACCTGAACCTTACCCCATGAGCTTGCCTCTTTCAATGTTGAAGAAGAACATGCTCCATCGCGTACATCGGCAACCGTAATCTGAACGGCATATTGGTGCATCGGAACCTCTTTACCCAAAATCTCGGCACAAACAACAGTATCCTGCGCAAAGTTCTTTGGAACACCACCACCAATCATAAACAAACCGGTAACACCAGCCGCCATTTTTATCCGGGTCAGTTCGAGAAAGTCGGCCACTGAGTCGATGGAAACGTGTTTTTCAGGATTTTCCCACTGATGTTTGGCCAAACCAAAACCAGCGCTCGAATCAGAAAAGGCAGGACAGAAAATTGGCACGTTGTTCTCATAACAAACCTGGATGAGGCTGTCCTTTTTTACTGAATTTACAGTCAGCCATCTGCCCATTTCATGGATAAATTCGCGTGAGGAGTAAGGCCTCCGCTCTAGCGAATCTGTAATATCTTTGATCGTACCATCACAATTCTGCAATTCTTCTTCATCAATAAAAGTATCGTAAATACGGTCGATGTAGAGATCGCGCAGAATTCCGTCGTTAATTTCAGTAGATCCGCGGTAGTGCTTGTGTCCTAAGGCTTCAAAAAAATCCATATCAATGATCGATGCTCCGGTGGCTACAATCACATCAATCATTTTATTTTTAACCATTTCCACATAAACCTGCATACAACCAGCAGCACTGGTGCTTCCGGCCAGGGTCAGAATGTTTGTACATTCTTTATTTTCAACCATTTTCATCAAAATGTCGGTAGCACTCGCGGTATCGCGCGAAGTGAAAGACATTTTACGCATCGCGTCAATAATCGGGGTTGAATCGAATGACTTAATGTCGATATGTTCGATGGTGTCTTTTAATAAATCTGCTTTCTTCATTGTTCTGTGTTTTAACCTTTTATTATCCTTGCTACAAATCTTCTATTTAATTCAAAATAAGCCTTATAGGCTTTCAGCTTTACTAAAAAAAGTGTGCAAATATAGTATAAATTAATGGGTAGAATGGTCAATTCAATCAAATTTTATTGGTTCAATTCCTGAAGTTAACCTTATGGAAATGAATCATCCGGGAAATGCCCTCCTAATAAAAAATTCCGGATTTATGATTGAATCGTTTAATCTCAGAGCGGATTCACCATGTCTTTCAAGAAGATTTCGGCAATGTCGCTGATCGAAGAATCGAGGCTTCGGTATTCGAAACCGTTGGTTTTTGTAATTTTTTCTCCTGAATACTGGTTCTTCTGGTTCGATCCTGACACAGTATCACGCGTAATGAGCGGGCGTTTCCCGGTAAAAAAACTCGCAGCTTTGGCCATTCGCCAGGCGATATGTAATTTCACGTCAGAGGCAAAACTCCTTGGACGAGGTCTGTTCAGTCCATCCGCTATTTTGTTGAAAAAATCCTGATAGCTCAGGTTCCCGGCATTCAGAATAAAACGCTGGCTCTTTACCTGTTCAAATTGCCGGTCGTCCATCAGCAATATCATAGCTTTTACGACATCACGAACATCAACAAAGCCAGAAATTCCTTTGGTGTAATAATTCAAACCTTTCCATATCGATTGAAAAAGCTTAGGGCTGCCGATTTCCCAGTTTCCCGGACCCATGATGATCGACGGATTGACGATTACTGCTTCCAGACCTTCTTCGATCCCGCGCCAGACTTCCATTTCAGAAAAAAACTTGCTAAGCGAATAGCCCGATTTTCGCTTCGATGGTGTCCAGTAGGTCTCTTCGGTAATTTCACTTCCATCTTGTGTTTTGCCCAATGCGGCTATTGAACTGACGTGGCAAAACCGGCTGACACCATTGTGAATGGCCGCATCAATCAAATTGGCAGTTCCTTTCACGTTATTGTTGAGCATCATGTCGTTGTCGTCGCCATGAAACGAAACAATGGCGGCGCAGTGGAAAATTCCGGTTACGCCTTTCAGCGCTTCTTCCAGACTCAGATAATCGAGAATGTCACCTTCCACCCAGTCAATCCGGGCATACAGTTCATCAACGTTGGTGCAGTAATACGAAAATATCTTCCGAACCCAGTTGGTATTACTTTGTGGACGGCGCAAAGCCTTTACCTGTTGCCCTGAGTTCGTCAGTTCATAGAGCAAATGAGCTCCAACCAATCCGGTTCCACCTGTTACTAAAATCATTGTTTGAGTATTTTAACTAGCAAACGGCCTTTTTCTGTTAGCTGGTATTTTTGGCTTTTGTCGTTTGGATTCTCCTTGTTGGTCAGTTCAATCCAGTTTTCAGTTAGCAAAGGATTAATATATTTCTTCTTATTTTTTGTTTGAAGGGAAACGCCCAGCAACTCTTCCAATATTTCTTTACTTTTCCGTGGTATTTCAGATAAATAGATTAGAATGAGTTCGGCTCTTTCACCAAATTGATCAGAAATAAGATTCTTTACTTTGTCAGTTACTTTGTCAGTTACTTTGTCAGTTACTTGGCCACTAAAATGAGATAACAGCGAATTGATCTCTTCTAATAAATTAATATTCTGAATCTTATCTTGGTTACTGGTTTGCTCGAATGCCTGGACACTTTTTGCATCAGGATGCGCATAAATTACCGTCAAAAAGTAATTGCAATCAGGGTCTGTTTCCAGAATTGGTTTTGGAGAACCATTACGTTCAAGCGCCCTGTACATTTTTGGCACACCGGTGCCTCTGCCCTCTGTCAGATGTAATTCTTTCAGAAAATCGCCGATACGCCGATTTCGATAATCGCGTGCAACAATCCGCCGTTGTGTAGCCAATATTTCAGCATTTACTGGAGGTACAGGACCCGGAAAACTTAGGATTTCAATCTTGTCAGGCCAAATCTGCACCTCAATTGGTTTATCCAATTCGTAACTTTTGTGATAAACAGCATTGGCCAACGCTTCTTCCACAGCTTCGAACGGGAAATTATAGAAACGTACAGCTTCGGCTTGCCCGGATATTTTCTTTACTTTTTCCAGGATGATTTGATTCCTGATAAAGTTAAGTGCATTTCGAAGCTGATGGTGGATGGGTCCTTTAAAATACTTTTCATCAAAGTCGTCTCCTGTGTCATCATTGCGAATTACGACTTCAATCCATGCGCGGTTAAAGTAAGTTTCAGGATGATTGGAAAAGAAAAGTAAGCCTGAATTTATTGGGCGAAAATCTTCGTTGGGACCTTTTGCAATATGAAGTTGCCGGCAAAGATCATTAAATGAAATCAGTAAGCTTTCTTCGAACAAGTCACTCTTTATTTCCTGTAAAAATGAGCGGATCAACCCCAAATCAAAATCTTTAACTGATGCATGATTGTTAATCCGGTCATCAAATGGAATTCGGGCAGTGAGTTCTTGCAACCTTTGTAAGTTGGCATCTACTGCCACAATGCTGCGTGAACCAAGGCGGATATAAGGTTGCAATCGCGCATTTTTACCTTGGGTGGATGGTGCAGTGTAAGGCCGAATATCTCCGGCAGGAACCCAAATAACCAAAATATGTTTGTTCTGCAAGATATAGGGCTGAGTAATAGGAATATAGTTGGGAGTGATCTGATGACAAATCTTTACTAGATCACCTTGTATTGCATCCAATCTGTTGGGTTCAATTCCAATAGGTGGTAAAATTGGCCTTCCGTTATTATCCGCAATCCCAATAATGATATAACCGCCACCCCAATTATTAATATCGTTCGCAAATGCACAGATGGAATGAATTGTTTCTTCGGGATTCCATCCTTTCTTAAATTCCAGCCGATCCCATTCAAGTGAATGACCATGAATTAATTCTTCGATGTTAATTGGTAAAGCCATAAAACAAAGGTAGAAAATAAGTGCCTCAAATTGTTTGAAAGATTGACTATTACCCCATTTACCATTTACAAATCCAACAATGAACTGAGCAATTCAAATCGTAAATCGTCAATGAATAAATCGTAAATAATTTTACTTCTTCCACGGCGTTACCGCCTTCGCTCCAAATTCCTTTGCTGATAATTTGCTGATTGGAACCAGCAGAATACCCACATTTCGAATGGCCGGTTCACTAAATTTGAAAGGGAGTTCGCTGTATTGGGTCATGAATTGTCGGATAATCCGCTCTTTTTCTATCGTGTCTTCCACAATTTCGGCAGTTCCTTCAATAATTACCGATTTCGATTTTACGCGGTAGCTACAACCTACCTGTTCATCCTGCCAGGCCAATTCTTCTCCCAATGTCCAGTTGATGCAAACCTTTGGATTTCTAAGGATTGTTTCCCACATGCGGCCATGCTGAGCCGAGTGCAGAATAACCCGGTCACCATCCATCGCAAAGTTCATGGGCAAAACGTATGGCGTATTATCTATCGACATAGCCACAAAACAGGTTTTACACTGTTTCAGGATGGCATCAATTTCGTTTCGGTCGTTAATAAAATGTGTTCTCATAATTTCTCCTTTCTTTTACAAAGTAATGCAAAATCAGTTCAACCCATCTTGTGCTTGAATATTTTTTTGAACTTTGAGCCTGAAACTTTAACCGTGTATGATGAATACCCGTTTACCTGCTGATTTTTACCTGCGCGATGTATTGGAAGTGGCTCCCGAACTGCTTGGAAAAATGCTGGTTCGTCGTTTTGACGACGGTCGAATTGAACGCTACCGGATTACTGAAACCGAAGCTTACCGCGACATTGAAGACCTTGCCTGCCATGCCAGCAAAGGTCGGACTCCACGCACTGAAATCATGTTTCAGGAAGGAGGAACAATCTATGTTTACTTGATCTACGGCCAATATTGGATGTTAAACCTTGTGACTGGCTTTGAAGGTGATGCGTCTGCTGTTTTAATCCGCGGCATCGAAGGATTTTCGGGACCAGGACGTGTCGGGCGCGAACTTCAACTCGACCGCTCATTTTATGGCGAAAACCTGATCAATTCTTCCCGGCTATGGATAGAAGACGGTGCACCAGCTGTGGAAATACAAATTTCAAAGCGAATCGGCATTGATTATTCCGGAGAATGGAAGGATAAACTATGGCGTTTTTTTGGATAACAATCTATTGAAAAACATTTTTACAATGAAAAAAATTTGATTAGTTAAAAAAAATCAAAAAACATATTTATATTTATCACCAAAATCGGTTGAACTCTATGCTTAGACTTAATACGTTGCGTTAGAGACTTGAGTGTCCTTTAATATGAAGTCATAAATTAGGTGGATCTGAAGAAAGGTGTGAGGGTGATAATCTTTTGAAGTTGGGAAAATTATTTAAAAACTTACTAATTTAAAATCTACCATCCAAATGGTTGGGTAGTTATTTGCTTTTAAGTAACATAACAAAGCAGAATATTAAAGTGCTTTAGATAGGAGGAAAAATAAATGAGCAAAAACGAATTATTTTTAGATTTTTTAAACATAATTGGCGATCAGATAAACATTCTGCCCGACAAGAGTGAAGAGAATGCACACAATACTCTAAGTGCACTTTGGCATACAGCTGCGGGTAATCGGGTTTCGCCAATTAAAGCTAAAAACCTTAATTTGCCTACACTTTCGCCTTCTCAAACTTCAGTATTGGAAGAATTAATACAAAATAGATTATCAGGAATACCATTAGCTCACCTTACTGAAAGGCAAAATTTTATGGGATTAGATTATATCTTAAACAGAGGCCTCTATATCCCGCGCAAAGAGACTGAACTTTTAACCGGAGTCACAATTGATTTGTTATTAAAAGATTATGCAACTAAAGAAAAGGTTACTGTCATTGATTTATGCACTGGAATAGGTACGATTGCCCTGGCAATAGCTCATTATTGTAAAAATACAATAGTTTTCGGGTCAGACATTTATGAGCCAGCTATTGAAGCTGCAAACATGAATGCAAAACATTTTGGATTAGAAAAATTGGCCACCTTTTATCATGCCGACATGTTTGACCCATCTGAGTTTTTTTCCCTAAAAAATAAAACTGATATCATTGTTAGCGCTCCTCCATACATTTCCACAATAAAAGTAAGCCAAATGGCAAAAGAAATTGCGAATCATGAACCCATGGAAGCCTTTGATGCCGGGCCATTTGGATTATCAATCTTTAATAAGTTAATTTCAATTGCTCCGGAATATCTTTGTGATAAAGGATATTTAATTTTTGAATGTGGATTAGGACAGGGTGAGTTTTTGGCAAAAAGGATCAATTCGAACAAATATTATAATGAAGTCACTGAAATATGTGATGAACATGGAAACATCAGAGTCTTAAAAGCAAGAAAGATAGGTTGATTTTTAGTCACGTTTTAAACTCTATGCGCCGAGTTTCTGTTTCGGCGGAAAAATCTACGTTTACCATATTTGCGAACAAAATTAGCTGTTAAACCTTGTGACTAGCATTGAAGGCGATGCGTCTGCGGTTTTAATCCGCGGCATCGAAGGATTTTCGGGATCAGGACGTGTCGGGCGCGAACTTCAACTCGACCGATGATTTTATGGCGAAAACCTGATTCGCTCTGAAAGAATCTGGGTGGAAGATGGAGAGCCAATTTCGGAAATACGAACTTCAAAACGCATCGGAATTAAATATGCTGCCGGCGAATGGAAGAATAAATTGTGGAGGTTCTACTCTTAAATCAATCAAAACTTCTTCAGGAAAAAATCTGAATTGATTACCAAATAATAGCCAAATCCGAACGAAAAACGTTCCGTCAGGAAGTCCCAGTAGGCTTCACCAATAAAAGCAAATTCGATGTCTTTCAGGATGTGTTGCCGAAGCATATAATTCATGGCCAACTGCGAGCGATCTTGTTCAGAAAGAGCGATGTCGCGATCGGAAATCGACATATATATCCTTTTTCCGTAGGGAGCAATAAACTGGTAGCCATTCCAGTAGTCGAGCGAAAGTTTTCCCCAACGGGTGTCACCAGCCAAAGTTACCGCATAGCCATGTCCATTGTTATACGGATACGGTGCAGGGCCATCAGGACATTGGTAGCCTAACCAATGCGCATTGAAATCGACCGATTTTATAAACCCGTCGCCAACCTTAAAGTTCGTTTCCAGTCCGGTGCCATAATTGTAGTGAGTAACTACACCCAGCGGACTCGAATCAATTTCTCCGCCCTGATGATAAACTAACAATTGAAGGGGAATTTTCACGGTGGTGCCCGAATTAGAATAGAGTTGGCCACGTCCGGTCAGCCCAAAAGTAAAATGTTCCTGATAAGGATCGCCGGGCAAAATAAACTGCTCCCAACTCATCCAGTTTTCGACTTCGAGGAATCGGGATTTATACAGAAACTGTATCCCTTCTCTTGGAGCATCGGTTAAAATCCGCTCGGGTTCCCAAAGTTGTTTGAGCAGTCCGTGATTATTATTTTCATCCAGGTTTCCGAATACCACCTTTAAAGGTTCGAACATTTGAAATTCAGCCGTAAACCATGGACGGACAATGGTGTATTCGTCACGGGCATGGTATCTCAGAAAATGACCTCCCAATTCCACTTTTAACTTGTCCGAAAAAGTGTAGTTCAGTTTAGGTCGAACCCAGGCACCCGTCCAGGTGTAGCCATCAACAATGTCACCCATGTATTCGGTATTATCAAAAAAACTCATACTCTCGATTTCGAAATTCAATTTTTTCACCTCGGTAGTATCTATGTTTTTATAGAAATAAGTCAGGTCCGACAGGGTTTGACCGGTTAATTGATAGACCGTTAAAGTCAGGAGTAGTATGTAAATGAGTTTTTGCATTTTGTAGTTTCAAATTTATCTATGGTCAAAGTTCTAAGCTTTTCAAATCAACTTCCTAAGCTTTCCCCCTTGGGGGAACTGGAAGGGGGCTTTAATATAAACCGGTCGTACAAAAATAAGAGAACTACGGCACTTAAAGCTAGCGAACTGAAAATAATCCAGATCGATTGTGGATGGTAGTTCTCCCAAAGAAAATTGGTCAATTCCTGCTGGCTGAAGCTCATCTGTCGCGCGGCTTCTGTGAAATAGTCGGTTTTGGTAACCGAATCAGATATTTCAGGAATTGATAAACCGCGTTTGGCAACTTCGGCCTTCAGGAGGTAAAGTTTGTCGGCCACTTTTTCATACGGAGCTCCTGATAAAAATCCGGCAATTTGATGTCCCAGTGCGATGGGTAGAAACGAAGAACCCATATACAAGGCTTTTTTATCGGCAGGCGCAATGCTTCCCACGTATTCGGTAAATTTTGGTGAACTTCCCATTTCTCCTAGCCCGAAAATGAGCAAACCTAATAGTATGAGCCATCCATTTTGAAACGAAAACATCATTCCCAATCCACCGGCAAGAACAAAGATACCGCCCATCATGGCGTTCAGTGGACGAAATCGCATAACGAATGCTGATACCGCAATCTGGAAAACGATAATGAAAAAAGCATCCATACTACCCAAAGTTAAGGCTACTGCACTAGGCTCCGAACCAATCAGATCGGCCAACCAGGGAGAAAATGAATAGATGGAATGGTACAAATTGGTTGTGTTCACCCAGTCGACAACAAAATTCGGGAATGAATAGTAGAGTTGATTAAAGGCCGCCCAAAATAGTGACATGATGAGCAAAAACATGGAATAACGCCAATTGATTAGGGTTACAAAAATATTCCGGAAAGCAGTGGATACAGTTTTTAATACTCCTGAAGTGCTTTCATCGCGGGGAGGATCTTTAAAAAACAGGGATGTAATTACAATGTTAATCATGATCGAAGCGATAGACAGCAAAAAAACAAAGTTCCAACCTTTGCCCAAAACGATACCTGCCACCGCCGGACCGATCCAACCGCCAATATTTACCATCATGTAAAAAATGCCAAATCCGATGGAAGCCGTTTCAGGATTGGTCGTTTTCGAAATCATGGCCGAAATGATGGGCTTAAAAAACGCACCGCCAACACATATCCAGATGAATGAAACGAATATCATTCCAAAACTCTCGAAGTTTTGAATCATAAAAAATCCTGAAATATAAATGGTAAAAGCCAGAAAAAGTACCTTTTTATAACCAACCCGATCAGCAATTGCACCGGTCATTATGGGTAAAAAATAAAGTAACATAGAACCGGTACCCATAATAATTCCTTTCTGTTCAGGAGAAAAGCCCATGGCTCCGGTTTCTTTCGACCCCACCAGGAAAAGTCCAAATCCCATATAAAATCCATACCAGGCATAGCGTTCAAAAAGCTCGATGATGTTGGAGATCCAGAAAATGGATGGGTATTTCTTGAAAATCTGAAGATTAGACATGAAATCAGGATTAATTTATAGGAGCGCAAAATAGTAAAAAAAGGAAATGGAAAACCTTTAAATGATCCTTTAAGAACATGAGCACCATTTTTCGGGATTGATCGACCGGAATTCAGCATTTTTCCGCTGATTTTCAGTTTTTCGCTTTAAGAATAATTAACGAATATTGAAGATATCGCAGGCCGATAAGAACAAAGCTTTTACTATTTTTGTTGCCTTATAAAATTAACAACACCATATAAATGAAATTTTCAAGAGCAAAAAAAGCGGGGATTGTTATTGTTGGGGTTTTCATGCTGGCCATCAGCTTTTACAGCTTTAAACAAGACGATAAAAATTTCCAGATCGCCAAAAACCTCGATATTTATTACACGCTGTTCAGAGAGTTGAACTTGTTCTATGTCGACGAAGTTGAGCCGAATAAACTGGTAAAAACCAGTATTGAAAAAATGCTTGAATCACTCGATCCATACACCAACTATATTCCTGAAGATGATATCGAAGACTTTAAGTTTATGACAACAGGTGAATATGCCGGTATCGGTGCACTCATCAGCAAACAAAATGGAAAAATTGTCATTTCAGAACCTTACGAAGGCTTTCCGGCGCAAAAAAGCGGATTAAAAGCCGGCGATATTCTACTCGAAGTGGCAGGAAAATCGACTGAAAAACTCTCGACCGAAGATGTAAGTTCGTTGCTGAAAGGCCCTGCAAGTAAAGTGGTTGTGGTTAAAATTCAGCGTTATGGCCAGAAAAAACCAATGGATATTGAGATTGTCCGCGAAAAAATACAGATCGATCCTGTTCCATACTACGGAATGATTGACAAGGAAACCGGTTACATCCGATTGTCGAATTTTACAGTGGATTGCACCGAGCGGGTAAAAATGGCACTGATCGACCTGAAAGAACAGCAAGGTGCCAAATCACTGGTTCTCGATTTGCGGTCGAACCCGGGTGGATTGCTGATTGAAGCCGTCAGGATTGCGAACCTTTTTGTTCCAAAAGGACAGGAAATTGTGAGTACCCGCGGAAAAGTAAAACAGTGGGACAAAGTGTATACTGCAACCGAAAATCCAATTGATACGATTATGCCAATTGCGGTTCTGGTTAACCGTGGATCGGCTTCGGCTTCCGAAATTGTTGCAGGTGCCATTCAGGATCTCGACCGCGGAATGATTATAGGAACCCGCACGTTTGGAAAAGGTTTGGTGCAAACCACCCGCGACCTCAGCTACAACGCAAAACTCAAAATTACAACTGCAAAATATTACATCCCCAGCGGAAGATGTATTCAGGCACTCGATTATACGCACCGAAACGAAGATGGCAGTGTGGGGGTAGTTCCCGATTCGTTGATCACCAGGTTTACCACCAAAAAAGGCCGTATTGTATTTGATGGCGGGGGCGTATTTCCAGACCTTTTAGTAGATGATGATGATTTGAGTAATTTGGCAGTCAATCTGGTTACGCAATCGAAAGTGTTTGATTATGCAACTGTTTTCAACAGTAAAACCGAAAAGATTGCTTCTCCGGAAGAATTTACAATTAGTAATGATGTGTATGCTGATTTTATCCAGTTTTTAAAAAGTCAGGATTTTAAATACGAATCGAAAACCGAAGAGGAATTGGATCAATTGCTTGAAGTGGCTAAAAAGGAAAAGTATTACGACATTTCGAAGGTAGAATTTGATCAGTTAAAGGCAAAATTGGGGCACAACATCGATCAGGATATGGAACATTTCAAACCTGAGATTTCGGAATTGCTGGCCGACGAAATTGTTTCGAGGTATTATTATCAAAAGGGTGCTATTAAATCGGCATTGCGCGATGATTCTGACGTGAAGAAGGCTTTGGATGTTATTAACAAGCCTGATGTTTATGCCGCCATTTTTGATAAAGGCAGGGTCATAAAAGCGAATTAATTTCAGGAAAAAGGAAGAAGGAAAGAGAAAATAAAAAAGAAGAACCCGATACATTTCAAATGTACCGGGTTCTTGATTTTTAAGCTATTTCGGGTTATACCAAAATTTTGGTTGTAAGGTTATTGATGCTGACTTCAAGCTCTTCGAAAGTTCTTCCGTTACCCTGGTTATCGTCTTCAACAAACATGTTTTTCATTCCTGCAACTTCTTTCGCTGCAAGTATCTTTTTGAAATCAATAACACCTGCACCAACCGAACAAACATCATCTTTAATCACATCAAAAAATGGTGCCTCGTTGGTTTTCATATCTTTAAAGTGCAAAAGTTGGAAACGTCCTGGATATTTGCTGAACATCGCAACCGGATCCTGACCTGCTTTATTTGCCCAGAAAAGATCCAGTTCCATCGTAATCAGATCGGCATCCATTTCAGGCATAAATATATCATAGTAAGGCACAACTCCGTCGATATTGGCGAACTCAAAATTGTGGTTGTGATATCCAAACTGAATACCGACACTTTTCATAATCCTTCCAACTTCATTCCAATCGGCAATCATCTTTTTGTACGATTCAATGTTGCGGTCCGGTTCATTCACCCAAGGCTGAACACAAAATTTCACACCAAGTTCAGCGTGGGCATCAGCCATAATCTTCGCATTGTCGATGGTAATTCCGGCTGCTTCAACCTGAGTATGGCTGCTAATCACATCCATGCCTAAATCATTGGCAATCTTCTTTAATTCGGAAGGAGCAAATCCATAAAACTTACCATCAGCATAGTTGGCGAGTTCCAGATTTTTATATCCAAGTTCCGACAATTTCTTCAATGAGCCAAGCGCATCTGCGGTCATGGCGTCGCGAAGGGTGTATAACTGAATGCCTACACCAAACGATTTCCGATCAATCGCAGCAGCTGGTTTAGCCGGTTTGCAAGCAGTCGTGCCCAAAATTGATATTCCAATTGCACCGGCCGCAGAAATTTTTAAAAACTCTCTCCTATTATTCACTGTTCCCATAATCCTATTTTTTTTAGTTCGTATAGATTTATTTTTTTCGAGGATAAATATAACACAAAGCAGTTATTTACAAACTACGACTTACCAATTCAAAAAAAAATAAATCTCAGCAATGAATTTCCTGAAAGCGAATGATGCTATGTCGCTTAAAAAGAAGAATTAAAAGCTGTAAAATGAAGTTTTGGTGAGCTCTGTTTTCTGTTTTCTGTTTTCGTATCCAAAAATTTCTATTCTCCTTTTTGTATCTTCGCGCACAATCAATATTCAGCTATGGTCAACGAAAACAACCGGGAAACAGGCAAACAGCCGTGGTCGTACCGCGAAGGAACGATTGTTAGTGTGGCGATCCTTTTGTTTGGCTTTGGCCTTCAGGCATCGGGTGGTGGAATGGTGCTTCGTGTTGCCGCTTTCCCCTGGAATTTGATTGCGGGGCTTATTTTTCTGGCTTTACTCATTTCAGCCTTTGTGTTGTGGCAAAAGCATCCGGCAATGAAGTGGTTAGGAAGTGTAAAAGCTGCTTTGCCAGCCATACTGAGCTTTACATTTCTGGTTCTTCTGATGGGTTTTGTGAAGCAGGATGTGGAACCAAAATCTCCACTATCAAAGCTTTTTGGCATAACTCATCTGGTAAAAACCTGGCCGTTTATCCTGATCAACCTGTATTTGATGATTCTTTTGGGTGTAGTTACTTTAAAACGTTTGACTCCATTCAGTTTAAAAAATGCAGGTTTTTTCCTGAATCATATTGGATTATTTATGGTGCTTTTTTCAACCGCTTTGGGTAGCAGCGACATGCAGCGGCTACGAATGAATTGCTACGAAGACCAGACCGAATGGCGCGCGGTGGATGCCACAGGAAAAACGATTGAACTTCCGGTAGCGATCAAATTGCTGAATTTTAACATCGACGAATTTCGTCCAAAATTAACGATCATCGATAACCAATCCGGGCAAATCGTACTCGATAAAGGCAATAATCAGTTTGAATTGCTGGACCGAAACTCACTGGATTTGTTGGAATATCATGTTGAAGTGGAGCAATTTCTGGAAACTTCAGGTAAAGTAGGCGATGCTTATTTTCCGGTTAATGAACCCGGTTCGGCACCTTCGGCCAAAGTTAAAGTGACCAAAGATGGCACTGAAATTTCAGGTTGGGTTTGCAGTGGAAGTTACGTCAATCAGCCCGAAGCGCTGAAACTAAACGAAACTCATTCGTTGGTGATGATGCCTGCCGAACCCCGCAAATTCAGCTCCGAACTGAACATTCAGACCAAAAGCGGTAAACAGGTAACCACAACTATTGAAGTCAACAAGCCATTCCAGATCGATGGCTGGACGATTTATCAGTTGGGTTACAATACCGAAATGGGTCGCTGGTCGAACCTGAGTGTTTTGGAACTGGTTCGCGATCCGTGGCTGCCACTTGTTTATTTTGGCATTTTTCTTATGATGGCTGGTGCTGGGTTTTTATTCATTTACGGAAAACCAAAAAATGGAGGGACTGAACATGTGGCTTGATTTTCCAATATACGCATCAGTAGCCATTGTTTGCTGGCTGGCTGCCTCTGGTTTGTTTTTGAGTTCAGGAAAAAAGATTTTGAATCAGCTGGCCGCTGGCTTTTCGTTTGCCGGAACAGCCTTTTTGCTGGTTTTTATCGCCATTCTTTGGCTGCACATTCAACGTCCGCCAATGCGTACTTTGGGCGAAACACGTTTGTGGTACGCTATTTTTCTCTCCGGAATAGGATTGGCAACTTATCTGCGTTGGAAATATAAATGGATCGTAAGTTACAGCCTTGGCCTGTCAATTGTTTTTCTGATGATCAACCTGCAACATCCCGAAACCTATGATAAAACGCTGATGCCCGCGCTGCAAAGTCCTTGGTTTATTCCGCATGTGATTGTTTACATTTTTGCTTATGCTTTGCTTGGAGCTTCATCGCTGATAGCTTTGCGGAACCTGTTTTTTGCACCTACCGAAAAAACTGTCAACGGCCCGATACAAATGGCCGACAATCTGGTTTATCTAGGCTTTTCGTTCCTAACTTTCGGATTGTTGTTTGGAGCACTTTGGGCCAAAGAAGCCTGGGGACATTACTGGACCTGGGATCCGAAAGAAACCTGGGCATTCATCACTTGGATGTTTTACCTTGTGTACATTCACTACCGGTTCCGTCATCCGTCGGGACACAAAAGAGCAATGACCATTCTGGCTGTTTCGTTTGCGATTTTATTGATTTGTTGGTTTGGCGTGAATTACCTGCCAAGCGCACAAAACAGCGTACATGTTTATACCGAGTAAATTGCACTATTTTTTCAGGGATAAAAACCAGAGAATAGTCTTTAAACCGGTTTCATATACACCTGTGGTATGATCAGCACCCGGGATTAGAATCAATTCGATCTGAGTCTCCGGAACACCTTTAGTCCTGAAATCGCTAAACATTTTCTCGCTTATACTAAACGGGATGTAATCATCCATCTCGCCATGAAAAAGTTTGGTTGGCGTTGTGGTCTTCCAAGCAACAATACTGTTGGCAGTTAAGGCCATTCTCTGCTGTTCGAATTTCGACCCGGTAGCATATTCAGACCGGTAAACCGGAGATAACAAAACAGGAAGCTGAGTATTCAAAGCCGCGTTGATAGTACCTCCGGCATGTTCACCATCGAATAATCCCGGAATTTTGGCAGCATATGGCTCCTGAAAGAAATCACTCATCGGGTTATTAAACGAGCCAAGGATTTGATACGAATTCAACAAATAGGCCAGAAAATATGGCATTGGGTAAGTGTCTAATCCAAGAATGTAATTATTCATGTATTCGAGCGAATACGGCCCGGCACCGCAGGAACTGGCAATCAAGTTAAATTCTGAAGCGTAATTTTTCTCGATTGATTTCTGTACCTGCATAGTTGCCCAGCCACCCAGCGAATAGCCAAAAATGAAAAGGTCCTTAGTGGATTTGGCAACCGTATTTTCTTCGGCTTCCAATTCTTTTTCCGCTCTCAGCAGATCAAGAATACATTGGGTCGACGACTTGGCATCGAGATAAGGATGCGGTATGTTGGACGACTCGCCAAAACCAATGTTGTCGGCAATGGTAACGATAAAGCCCATGGAGGCAATGCTTTCAATCATTTTATACAAATCGTCGTCGAAGGCAACGGTTGGCGCTTCGCTATGCAGTGTTTTGGTACCATTCTGGAAACTTAAAACCGGATAATTTCCCGGTGTCTTTGGAAGGCAAACCAGACCTGAAGCCTGAATATTCTGATCTTTAAAGGTGGTTTTGTAAACAAGTTTTTGAATCTCAACATCATGTTTGATAAAACCGCCAATAAATATGGCTTCCGGAGAAATTTGGGTAAAAGTTGCAAGTGCTTCTTCCTTATTAATTGAATCTTGAATTTCGTTTGAGAGATAATACTGATT
Organism: Bacteroidales bacterium; assembly: GCA_038329265.1. GTDB lineage: Bacteria > Bacteroidota > Bacteroidia > Bacteroidales > Prolixibacteraceae > Aquipluma. The sequence goes on from JBBQMW010000007.1 coordinate 32,174, forward strand.
AGTTTTCGTTACCGGATCATCACCGTTATCACACGAAATCAGAAATAATACTGCAAATAGTGCAATTAGCAGATGTATTCGGGTTAATAATAAATCTTTCATAGTTATCTCTTTTTCTATTTTCTTTTTCCTTTTACCTATTTATTCTCAAAACCCAATTCAGCAGCCGAGTTGCGGAGGAAGTCACGGGTATAATAATCATCGTCGACAATCGAATTGTTCCAGATTAAAATGTCAAGATCAATGTTGCGGGGGCCAAATTTTTGTTGACTCCGGTCGCGCCCCATCCGATCTTCCAGCTTCTTGAGATACAAAGTAAACGTTTCCAATTCCATTTTAGTACGAATCCGGACGGCTCCGTTGGTATAATCTGCTTGTTTAATTATCCCGATTGGCTTGGTCTGAATCATTTGTGAGACCTTTAGTATCTCGACTTCTTCAGATAAAAGCCTCAACATTTCCTGAATATTCTGCTTTGCCTCAATGTTTGAACCGATGCCAATAATGCATTCGTTCATCGCGCAGCCTCCATTTCGAACGAAACCGATTCAGCAAACCTCAAGGCGTGTGGCTTGTCAACCTCAACACGCGCCCAAATGACCCGTTCATCAGACATAATCAGATCAAGAATATTTTTAGTGAGAACTTCAAGCAATTTAAAACGGTTGTCCTGAACCAGTTCGATGATCTGTTTCGTGATGGTTTTGTAATTGTAAATCCCAACAGGTTCGTCAACCAGCAAAGCTTCCTCCGGAATATCAGCCTCAATTTTGATGTTGATCACCACATCCTGCTTGTTCGCTATTTCATCAGGATTAAACCCAATATAGGTTCGAAGCAGCAATTTTTTTACTCGGATTAATGCCATCTTGAAATTCGTTTAATTTGTTAAACCCAAATTTTCGCCACCGTCGCAGAATAAAAGCTGCCCGGTCATATAATCGTTATTCAGAATAAAATCCAGACTTTTCAGAATTGGCTCCAATCCACCCGGACGTTTCATTGCAATGTTTCCAGCCAGTTTCCAAAGGTAATCTTCGCCCTTTTCTTCAGGAGGAAGTGTTAGTCCCGGAGCAATGGCATTGATGCGGATGTCTGGTCCAAATTCGAGTGCCGCCATCTTAGTCATTTCCCACAAAGCTTTCTTTGAAATTGAATACGCTGCAAAGTTAGACCGATTATTAACAATACGGGTATCTACAAAGTTGATGATTACTCCCCGTTTTATTTGTTGTGCAAAGTTTCGGGTTAAAATAAATGGCGCCCTGAAATTGACATTCATCTGAGAATCTAAAAATTCCGTGGTTGTTTGTCCAAGCCATGCAGGTTCAAAAACTGAAGCATTGTTGATGAGTAAATCGGGATTTCCCATGATCTGAATAACTCCTGACAGCAGCTGTTCAACTTCTTCAGCCTGATTTAAATCGGCTTTAAATAAAGCGAACTGCTGATTGGGATGATCAATCGCCAATTGTTTCTGAAACGAGGTGGCAGCGTCTGCCGATGAATTGTAATGAATAGCAATGTTCCATCCCTGATTGGCCAGATGAATGGCCATTGCCTTACCTACGCGTTTTGCCGCACCAGTTATAAGCGCTGTTTTTGCCATGGTTTTTTCTTTTTTATCTTCTATCAAGCCTTTTTGCCAGATTTTTCATTAAATCTCCCCGCGACGGAGTAGTTGACAAACTAGGTTGAACCTGACTCACTTCGCTTTTGACGATAACATTATCTCCCGATAATTTTTTTGTATTTCCTTTTAAAATCAGCTCAATCTGATCCAATTCGGCTTTCGAAAATTGTGTGTTTTTAAGGGCAGCAATGTTATTATCGAGCTGTGCAACTGAGCTTGCTCCTATCAAAACAGAAGTCACCCGAGGGTCTTTCAATAACCAAACCAGTGCCATTTGGGCAAGAGTCTGTCCGCGTTGCAGTGCCAGAACATTTAATTTCTTTACCTTTTCAAGAGCTGGTTCAACCTGTTCCGGTTGCAGAAACCCCCACGACTTGGCAGCCCTTGAGCCTTCAGGAATTCCATTCAGGTATTTGTCGGTCAAAAGGCCTTGAGCTAATGGCGAAAAAGGGATACATCCAATTCCTTCTTTCCCCAGAACATCCATTAACCCGCCTTCCACCCAACGTTCGAACATCGAATATTTAGGCTGGTGAATGAGGCAGGGAGTGCCAAGTTCTTTCAGTATTCCGGAGGCTTTTAAAGCAATTTCAGCCGGATAGTTCGAAATTCCGGCATACAAAGCTTTACCCTGACGGACAGCCTGATCGAGTGCCATCATAGTTTCTTCGAGCGGCGTATTAGGATCGGGACGATGCGAATAGAAAATATCGACATAATCGAGTTGCATCCGTTTCAAACTCTTTTCAAGACTCGATAATAAATATTTACGGCTGCCCCATTCGCCATAAGGACCGGGCCACATGAGGTAACCTGCTTTGGTCGAAATAATGAGTTCGTCGCGGTATGGAGCCATGTCGAGTTGCATAATTTTACCAAAATTTTCCTCAGCTGAACCGGGAGGAGGACCATAATTGTTGGCCAGATCAAAATGGGTAATTCCCTGGTCGAAAGCACGACGACACATCGCTCTTCCAATTTCGAAAACATCAACTCCACCGAAATTATGCCATAGTCCGAGCGAAATGGCGGGAAGTTTCAAACCCCACTTGCCACAATTATTGTAAGGCATATCATGGTAGCGGGTTTCATCAGCAATGTACATAGTATTTATTTTAAAGGTTAAGTTCAATTCGATTAGCCAAATTAAGAAATAAAGTGATTGCGGTAAACAAATGCCTAATTTTTAATTTTTACGGAGTTTCAGAACCATTTTTGTTTCAGGATTGTTCAGAAATAAACTACCAATCATGAAGACGCAAAAAGAACATGAACCCATCTACATTGTTTCCGGAGGTAAAGGACTTGCCGGCAACAATATGGTACAATCGCTTCTTATTCAGTATCCGAATAACAATGTGCCATTAATTATTGTACCACAGATTCATAAAAAAGCTCAGCTCGAAGATTTGGTCCGGAAAGCAAAGCTCGATGGTGGATTGATAGCGCATACCATGGTTAATCGCGAATTGCGCGATTTCCTGAGCCAAATCTGTACCGATAATGGTGTCAGGCAAATCGATTACATGGGCGAACTAGCCGATTACCTGGATGAAAAACTGGACATTGCATCTCTTCAATCGCCGGGTTTGTACCGCGAAATTAATCAACAGTATTACGACCGTATTGATGCCATTGAATTTACACTGAATCATGACGACGGATTGCGACCACACCGTTTGCATCAGGCTGAAATTATTTTGACCGGCGTTTCGCGATCGGGAAAAACCCCGCTGAGTGTTTATCTGGCCATGTATGGATGGAAAGTTGCTAATATTCCGCTGGTTCATGGAATCGATCCTCCCAAAGAGTTATTCGAGGTTGATCCGCAGCGTGTTTTTGGACTCAGTATCAGTTCAGGACAATTAATCTCGCACCGCATGAAACGCTTGCGCAGTCTGGAAAATACCGACAATACGAATTATGTGGATGAGCAACTGGTGAAGCTTGAATTGCGAAATGCCAGTTTTATTTTCGAAAAAGGTCGTTTTACAGTGATCAATGTATCGAACAAACCTGTTGAAACCAGTGCCAATGAAATCCTGAATATGATGGCAAACCGGTTTGAATACCGGGGAAGGCGCTTAGATTCTCCCTATACCGAGCCGGTTGAAGATTAGGAATATCCTACTCCACGGTTACACTTTTAGCAAGGTTTCGTGGCTGGTCAACATCGCAACCACGCATTAATGCGATGTAGTACGAGAACAATTGCAACGGAATAATGGCCAGTAAAGGCGAAACAGCCGCATGTGATTTGGGAATTTCAAAAATGTCGTTGACCATGCTTTTCAGTCCGTCGTCGCCTTCGGTAACCACCGCAATAATGTTTCCTCTCCGGGCTTTTACTTCCTGAATATTGCTGACAATTTTTTCGTAGTAATGATCTTTTGCAGCTACCACTATCACCGGTAAGTTATCATCAACCAAAGCAATTGGGCCGTGTTTCATTTCACCGGCAGCATATCCTTCGGCATGGATGTACGAAACTTCTTTCAGCTTTAATGCTCCTTCCAATGCAACCGGGAAAAGATATCCTCTTCCCAGATAGAGCGCGTTAATCGCATCTTTGTATTTTGCTGCCACCTCTCTAATATGTGGGTGCTTGACCAGAATTGATTTCACTTTTTCTGGAATTTCGGCCAACTCCTGAATCAGTTCAAGATAAAGTTCGGTTGAAATTTGTCCTTTCTCTTTCGCCAGTTTGAGCGCTAAAAGGGTGATTACAGTAACCTGTGCCGTGAATGCTTTGGTCGATGCCACTCCGATTTCGACACCGGCATGCGTGTATACACCACCGTCGGTTTCGCGGGCAATGCTCGAGCCAACCACGTTGCAGATTCCCAGAATGGTCGCACCTTTTTCTTTCGCCATGCGCAAAGCAGCCAATGTATCGGCAGTTTCGCCACTCTGACTGATGGCAATCACGACATCCTCGCTGTTCAGTATCGGGTTGCGGTAACGAAATTCAGAAGCATATTCAACTTCTACCGGAATCCGTGCATATTCTTCAATCAGGTATTCTCCGACCAATGCAGCATGCCACGAAGTGCCGCAGCCAATGATGATAATTCTACGGGCATTGAGTAGCTTCGGGAAAACATCCAGCAAGCCACCCAGAACAATTTCAGAATGATCGAATGAGATGCGTCCTCTAAAAGTATCTTCAATGGTTTTTGGTTGTTCGAAAATTTCCTTGAGCATAAAATGTTCGAAATCACCTTTTTCCAAATCGCCAATGCTCATATCTACTTTCGTAATTTTGAAAGCGACCGGAACATTTTCAACCGTTTTAAGCGTGAGGCTTTCGTTGGTCATAATGGCCACATCGAGGTCGTTCAGGTAGATCACACTGTTGGTATAATTGACAATCGGTGTCGCGTCGGAACCTACAAAATATTCGCCGTGACCAATACCTATTACCAGCGGACTTCCTTTACGGGCAGCGATCAACTGATTTTTTTCGTTCTTGCAGATAACCACAATTCCATAAGCGCCCACCACCTTCGAAAGTGCCAGCCTCACTGCAATTTCGGCATTCGGAATATCGGCATTTTTGTAGAAATATTCGATCAGATTAACCAGAACTTCGGTATCGGTATCCGACTGAAAAGTATATCCTTTTTTCAGCAAATCTGTTTTAAGTTCGGCATAGTTTTCTATAATTCCATTGTGAACCAGCACGAAATCGCCGTGCATAGAGGTGTGTGGATGTGCGTTCCGGTCGTTTGGTTCTCCATGGGTTGCCCAGCGAGTGTGCCCAATCCCGATATGCCCGCTAATGTCTTTGTCTGCAACAAATTTCTCAAGGTCCGATACACGACCTTTGCACTTGAAAACATTTAGGGTATCGTTATAAATAGCCAGTCCGGCTGAATCATAACCACGATACTCCAGACGTTGAAGTCCTTGAATTAAAATGGGATAAACATTTTTATCGCCAATGTAACCAACTATTCCACACATACCATCTAATTTTAAGGTGATCGAAAATGGGGGACTATTTTACCTTTGTATAAGTTATTTCTAAGCGGATACCTGTTTTGCTTGTGGCTCCTTTTAATACTGCCCTTCTGCTGGTCGAATTTTTGTAGGCCGTTTCAAGGTAGAATCCGTTGTTTTCCTTTCCGGTTTTTTTGTTAATTATATCCTGAATGTGTTGGGCAATGTTAAACCGGTATGTTTTGTCGATAATATTATAAGTACCACCATAATATGCCGCAGAATAAGTATGATCGGACGGGAGGTAAGTTGAATCCTGACCCATTTCATTTTTGGCTATAGCAGCTAAAACCAATTGCTCCGATGGCTTGTATAACCAGGGTTGGCTAAACGCGGTATCAAGCTTGAAGATAAGCTCAGCCTTATTGATCGTTAAATGGGTTGTATCGGGATCGTTTGCCATTTCAGGAATCATTTTCGACCAGATTCCAAGATTTGGAATGTTTATTTTAGAGCGTATCCCACCTGTTGTTTGCACATAAATCAAGCTGTCCTGAACCAATTCAGAGTTAAGGTTGACTGCAAAGCTTGTTGTAGAATAATCGTGTACAAAGCGGCTCACCCGCGATGCACTGGTATTGCTTGCATAAGCAAAATTATACTTGGTTGTGTCATTATCTTTATGATAGTACATTACCATTGCGGGACTCAATTTTTTACCTGCACCCAATATTTTCATCAGTGTTCCTTCTTGACTTTGGTCACTGGCTTCGATATACAAACCTTTAAAATAATCTATGAAAAGAACGTTATCCGAATTAGTCAGCGAATCGGCAGCCAAAAGTTTATTAATAAGATAGGAATTCATTTTGAATGAAATGACCTGAACTACGGTATCTTTTGGAATCTTTTTTGTTGAGCCATATTTGTTTGATAAAGAATCGAGCCTGAATTTGGGGATATAGATTTTTTCAGCCAAAACTTCAGTTTTGGCCATACTTTTCAAATCAATATTCTGATAGAATTTATCATCAAACCGAATATCGGTAGCAAGTTCATATACTTTTAGGTGTTGAGGAGTCACAGTTTCACCATAAATTTCATAGTAGGCAAAATAAAGTATCAGTGAATCTATTTGCTCAATTTTTGAAAATCCGGGATATCCAGTCAAACGATACTGGCAGGCAAAATCGGCATTGGTTTTGCCAAATACGGGATCGTTGAAAGTCCCCAATAGATTAAAACTCGATTCATCGGTACGCTGAATTTGGTCAGATGCAGTATACGATTGTATATCTGTATCTATTACTCTTCCGACAACAACCAAATCATCATTTGGCAACAAATCAAGTCCAAGTTTTCCCGGATCGTTCGTACAACTCCAGAAAGTAATGACCACCCATGCAAATCCGAATCCGAATTTGTACAATTTTTTTTGCATTTTTCTCACCAATAAAAATTTAAAAATCAGTAAACCTACTTATTTACAATACCTTATCGTAAAAGTCATTGTAAGCATCAACATAGGTATGTTCAGGTTGGTAATCTAAAAATAATTTTCCGGATGATTGTATATAATCTGTTAATTCAGGGTTAATTTTTGGGCTTCCCTGAATGATTGCATCAGAATACTGAACCGCCATCTTGCTCACATTCACATAACTTGGATCGTCAACCAGTTCAGTATCCTCATCATTCATATTGTTCATTTTAAGCTTGGTCCTGAAAGTTGCATCCAGTGACTTTTTAAAGTCATCGTGATAAACCGAATAAATCACTTTGGAGTTTACAAACAGAGGATCGTCGTTATATGCCTTCTTAATGTAAAGGGGTACAAGAGAAGTCAACCAACCGCTGCAGTGAATCAAATCAGGAGCCCACCTCAGTTTAATAACTGTTTCAAGCACTCCGCGGGCATAGAAAATTGCCCTTTCATCATTATCGGCAAATTCATTTCCTTTCGGATCTTTCAACACATATTTGCGCTGAAAATAATCTTCATTATCGATAAAATAAACCTGCATCCGAGCCGATTGTATGGAAGCCACTTTAATAATCAAAGGATGGTCGGTGTCATCAATAATTAAGTTCATTCCCGACAAGCGTATCACCTCATGTAGCTGATTCCTACGTTCATTCACACATCCATACCGTGGCATAAAAGTCCGGATTTCCTTTCCTCTTTCCTGAATCCCCTGTGGAAGGAATCTGGATTTTTTTGACATTTCTGTCTCTGGAAGATAAGGTGTAATTTCCGAAGAAATAAATAAGACTTTTTTCTTTTCCATTTATATCGCCTGAGTTTAATTGTGCAAAAGTAGTAAAATATCAGCAATATTCAATTCCAGTCGTTTACCGGGGACTTAAAAAACCTTAAGAAGTACAGAGTTGTGTTAATTTATTTATTTACTTTGCACCCTCATTTTTAATCCAAAATGCAGATAGTAAAGTACATAAACGACTTACAGTCAATACTGAACGACAAGCGAAAAGAAGGATTGAGTATCGGTTTTGTTCCTTCCATGGGGGCTTTACACGAAGGTCATCTTTCTTTAGTCGAAATTGCTGGACAACAAACCAGTTTTGTGGTCGTTAGCATATTTGTAAATCCCACTCAGTTTAACGACAAAGGCGATCTGTTGCGATATCCGCGCGATCTTCAGAAAGACCTCGATTTGCTTACTCCAGGCTCGTGTCAGCTTGTTTTTGCTCCCGAACCTGAAGAAATTTATCCTGAACCGGATACCAGGCAATTTAACTTTGGAGCCCTCGAACAGGTGATGGAAGGTCGGTTCAGACCGGGACATTTTAATGGAGTTGCTCAGGTCGTTAGCCGATTATTCGACATTGTTAAACCCGACAAGGCTTTTTTTGGTCAAAAAGACTTTCAGCAGCTGGCCATTATCAACGAAATGGTTCGAAAACTGCAAATTCAGGTCGAAATCGTACCATGCCCAATCATTCGCGAAGCTGATGGATTGGCAATGAGTTCGCGCAATATGTTGCTAAGTCCCGAACAGCGAAAAGCCGCGGTACATATTTCGGCCACCTTATTTGAAGCACAAAACAAAACGAACAACTTTAACGTAGGAGAACTTTGTCAATGGGTAATTAACCGGATCAATGAAAACGAATACCTGAACACCGAGTACTTTGAAATTGTTAATGATGCAACGCTTTTACCTGTAAAGAATTGGAACGATCCTTGTAGAAAAGTCGGGTGTATTGCAGTTCACTGCGGAAAAATAAGGTTGATCGACAATATAGAGTATGAAGCAATATATAATTGACAATTAGACGATTTACAATTTACAATTTGTTACCTTGATGAACTTTCCTTTAATAGTAAATGGTAAATAATAAAATAGTAAATATAAACAAGATGATCATAGAAGTTTGCAAATCGAAAATACATAAAGTAACTGTAACTGAAGCCAATTTACAGTATGTTGGAAGTATTACCATTGATCAGGATTTGATGGACGCTGCCAATATCATTGAAAACGAGAAAGTCCAGATTGTAAACATTAACAATGGTGAAAGGCTCGAAACCTATGTGATTAAAGGCGAACGCGGCTCCGGAGTTATATGCCTGAATGGTCCGGCTGCCCGGAAAGTAGCTGTTGGTGATGTGGTCATCGTCATGTCTTACGCCCAAATGGATTTCGAAGAAGCCAAAACATTCAAGCCCTGGTTAGTTTTTCCGGATACCGAAACCAATCAGCTGATTTAATTTTTCAAAAGAATATCTTACAATTTAAACCTCATCGCTTCCGTTAGCAATGAGGTTTTGTTATTTTTACAGAAATACTTTTTCGAAATGACGCCCACTGAAATTATCCAATCCAAAATATTTGAAAATGCTCAGGCAATTATCCCTTTATTAAATACCTGGAAACATTCCGGCGAAAAGGTGGTATTTACCAACGGTTGTTTCGATCTCGTTCACCGGGGCCATATCGATTCGTTGGCAAAAGCGGCTGCGCTGGGCGATCGGCTGATTGTCGGACTGAATTCTGACAGTTCTGTCAGGTTGCTGAAAGGAAAAAATCGACCGCTAATCGAACAGCAATCCCGGGCAATTCTGCTGGCTTCATTGTTGATGGTTGATGCTGTAATCTTTTTCGATGAGGAAACGCCTTATGAATTGATCGGATCTCTTGTTCCAGATGTTTTGGTGAAAGGCAGTGAATACCAAATTGAAGAAATTGCCGGATTTGACATCGTTCTTGAGGCAGGAGGAAAAGTTGAGCGCATTGATTTGACCGAAGGTTTTTCGACCACGGAATTAATTAAAAAGATAAAAGCCACCTTTTAGCCAGTAAATACAAACTCTGAAAGTTTCCAATAACCAATATCCAAAAAATACAGATGGCCAAAGTTAAAACCAGTTTTTTCTGTCAGAATTGTGGGGCACAATCGCCCAAATGGGTCGGAAAATGCAATTCGTGCGGCGAATGGAATTCGTTTGTGGAGGAAATTGTAGAGCGCCAAAATGCTGCGGTGGCTTCGTTTTTAACCGGAACCGGAAATCAGCCCAAACTTTTACACGAAGTTTCATCGGAAAATACCGAGCGGATTGACACCTGTAATCAGGAATTGAATCGTGTCTTGGGCGGAGGACTGGTTCCCGGATCGATGGTATTGATTGGTGGCGAGCCCGGCATCGGCAAATCGACCCTGGTTTTGCAACTGGCTTTGGATTTAAAGAACAAAAAAATTCTCTACGTTTCAGGAGAAGAAAGCATTCAGCAGATCAAAATCAGGGCGCAACGACTTCAGAAGGAAAATCAGAGTTGCTATTTTTTGAGCGAAACCTCACTCGAACACATTCTGACCCAAAGCAAACAAATTACTCCCGACCTGCTGATTATCGACTCCATTCAGACGGTTTCCACCGAGTCGATCGAATCATCGCCAGGATCGGTTGGACAAATCCGCGAATGTACCAATGGCATCCTGAAGTACGCCAAAGAAAATAATGTGCCGGTTATCCTTATCGGGCACATCACCAAAGAAGGCAGTCTGGCCGGGCCAAAGGTACTGGAGCATATCGTCGATACAGTCTTGCAATTCGAAGGCGAAAACCAATATATGTACCGCATCCTGCGGGCCATTAAAAACCGCTTCGGATCAACTTCGGAACTGGGAATTTTCGAAATGGGAAATTCAGGATTGCGCGAAGTTTCAAATCCTTCTGAATTGCTGATTAACCGCGCACACGAAGGGCTGAGCGGAACTGCTATCGCTGCAGCCATCGAAGGAATTCGTCCGTTGCTGATCGAAATTCAGGCACTGGTCAGCACCGCAGCTTATGGAACGCCACAGCGATCGTCAACCGGATTCGATTTGCGCAGGCTCAATATGTTGCTTGCCGTTCTCGAAAAACGGGCTGGATTTAAACTGGCTACCAAAGATGTTTTCCTGAATATTGCGGGCGGTATAAAAGTCGATGATCCGGCCATTGATTTGACGGTAATTACGGCTATCCTTTCTTCGAACTTCGATCTTCCGATCCGAAAAAACGTTTGCTTTGCCGGTGAGATAGGCCTTTCAGGTGAAATACGTTCGGTGAACCGGCTTGAACAGCGAATTGCCGAAGCAGAAAAATTGGGTTTCGACAGCATTTTTATTCCCAAAGCCGGAAAAGGGATCAATCTTCAGAAATTCAAAATAGAAATTTTGCAGTTCGACCGTGTTGAATTGTTTTTCAGGCATGTATTCAGCAAAAAAAGCTGAGGTAATGTTAACTTTGACCCGAAATCAATGAAAAGTGAAATGAAACAATTCATAGGCGTCTTGTCGTTTGCAATTTTGTTTTCAGGAATGTTGTCCTGCAGCCATAATACGATTGAGAAACCTGATCAGCTAATTGGTAAAGATAAGTTTGTGAAAATGCTCACAGATATATATATCATTCAGGGAATGACTCCGGACGATACCAACCCTGAAGATTCCATTAAAAAGATTACCCAGACCGATCTGTATTATTCAATTCTGAAGAAATATTCGGTCGCTGATACTGTCTTTATCCGCTCGCTGATCTATTACTCGAGCTTCCCAAAAAATTATGAGAAAATGCACGTTGAAATTATTAATGCGCTCAACGAATCGCAGGCACAGTTCAGGCCAAAGGAAAAGTTGCAAATAAGGGAAGAATGAAGAGTTTTGTCGCCAATTACCTGATATCAGAATCGGGAACATTCCTGAAAAACGGGATTATCGTTGCGGAAGATCATGGAACTGCACTGCAATACATCGACACAACCAACGACCTGGAAGAGAGGGCGCAGCTCAGTTTTCACAATGGAATATTGATAGCCGGGTGCAGCTTTTTAAAGACAAATGAACCTGAATCGAAATCCGCACATCCAATCAAGGCTTTGGTGGCGAAGGCTGTTGAAGGGCAAAGTACATTTTCGTTGCCTGACCTAATTGAATTAAGCAAGCAAGTTCAGGTAGAGTTTCCTGAAATGAAAATTCCTGAAATACTGAACGACAGCATCGATCTGCTGCAATCAAATGCCGGATTTATCAAGATAATTGTGCCCGGAATATTTCTCCTTACCGGAGTTGACCTTCCCCGGCTTCGTTTTAAACCAAAAACCAAGTTGAAACGAATTTTGTAATGCCTATTTTCTATTTTCCTCATTCCTTTTTACTTTTTACTTTTTACTTTTAATTTATGTCTACATTTTTATTCGATCAAATAATATTCGGGCCAGTAAAAAGCCGTCGTCTGGGAATTTCGCTGGGAGTGAATCTGCTGCCAACCGACAGTAAAGTATGTTCGTTCGATTGTATTTACTGTGAATGCGGCTGGAACCCAAAAAAACGTGAGAAAAAAGTCGAATTGCCTTCCCGCGAATTAGTCAGGCAGAAAATGGAAGAAAAGCTGACGGACATGATCGAAAATCGTGAACTTCCGGATGTGATAACTTTTGCAGGGAATGGAGAACCCACTTTGCATCCTGAATTTGAGGGAATAATGGATGACACCATTCAACTTCGCGATCTGTTGACTCCCAAGAGCCGTATTGCGGTTTTGTCGAATGCCACCATGTTGCACAAATCGGCGGTAGTCCGCGCATTGATGAAGGTTGACGACAACATTCAGAAACTGGATTCAGGAATTGAAGAAACCATTCGCAGAATGGATTGCCCGTCGTCGAACTTCAAACTTGCAGAAGTGGTTGAGAACCTGAAATCGTTTCAGGGCAAAGTGATTATCCAGACCATGTTTCTGAGAGGGAAGTTTAAAGAACAAATTATTGACAACACGACCGAAGCGGAACTGGAGGAATGGATAAAACTCATTCAAAAAATAAAACCATCGCAGGTCATGATTTATACCATCGATCGTGATACCCCGGCTTCAGGACTTGAAAAAATAAAGCTGGATGAACTTCAGGAAATTGCCGAGCGTGTTCGTGAAATAGGAATTGAAGTCCAGGTTTCGGGGTAAATAATCACTGGTCAAGTAGGCCTCATCCCCAACTCTTCTCCACAGGAGAAGAGAGTTTGGGAAGTGACAATTCTGAAAGTTTAATCAATGTCCGAGAGGAAATCTCCGACTACCGTTTCTTTAAGCCCCCTCTATCGGAGGGGGTTTGGGGGAGGCTTTATTTCGTAGTCCGGGTCCAGGTTGTAGATCTTCCCATCCATTTAATTCCAGCAACATACCCTTTGAGATTCAATATGTTGGGATCACCGTCGAACCAGGCAAAGCAGTCGTAGGTTTTCCCGTTATCCGGATCGTAAATACTGCCACCCTGCCATTCCTTATCGGCAGCATTGTATTTTAATCCTGATAAAATCTGGATTCCAACTCGGGATCTTGTACGTAATTTGACATCGGGATTTTCCGTGTCCTTTTCAGGCTCGCCATTCACCCATTTCTCCGGAATAATCGAGATCACGGTTCCGACGAACTTTCCGTTTACTTCTTTGACCTCAATTTTTGAAGTCTTCGTGACATTCCACCAAATGCCTGCAAGTTTTTGAGCATCCTGTGCAAAAGATGCTGTAATTATCAGACACAACATCAAAACAAATCCAAATCGTTTCATAAGTTGAATATTTTTCTACCAATTTAGAGATAATTATTTGAATCTGAAACATCCGCGAATTTTTAATACCGATTGAAGAAATATATCAATCCAATTTTCGCATACTCGATTGGCCTTGACATTTCTATTCATCGGCATTATACCACAATGGCTTTGGACTGATTTGACATTGCATTTGGTATAACTTCCTGGGACAAGCAAATCGGCCAATAAGTTTGATAAAAGTCTTGTTGCGGACTATAAAAATTAGGTAGTTTTGGTCAAAACCAAAAGGCGATGCACAGACTTATTATTTCAATGCTCTTTCTAACATTCAGCATATACAGCTACAGTCAGTTTCGGTTTTCAGAGGCTGAAATTATCTTCCAAAGCCGGCATGTTTGGCGTGGTGACAAACTGGGAACAGCTCCGGCCATGGAGCCATCGGTTACATTCTCAGGTGAACGGTTTAGTTTTAATGTTTGGGCATCGGTGACAACAAACAATAGTTATTCAGAAGTTGACCTGATCCCTTCCTATCAGTTTAAGGAATTCTCAATTACTCTTCTCGATTATTATAATCCGGTACCCGGTGAAAACAATTCCTACCTTAGTTTTCAGGATAGTTTAAACCGGCATTCGGTAGAATTAACCGTCGACAATCATTCCATCGAAAATCGACGACTGAAATGGCTGGTCGGGACTTTTTTATTGGGCGATAAAAATGATGAAACTGGTAATCCTCACTTTTCGACCTATCTGGAGGTAAAATATCCGTTTACTGTTTTTACCATCGAAACCGAACCGTTTATTGGATTGACACCTTTTCCGGGTTACTATGCCGATCATTTTGCAATCATCAACACGGGAATATCTATCAGCAAAGAAATTTACTTGAAACTGCCATTCTCCATTCCACTCAAGCTTTCATTTATTTCGAACCCGTATACCAAGCAGAGTTTTGTTATTTTTGCCGGCGGAATAGCTTTTTAAAGCACTTACAAAATGGCAAAAATTAACTGGAAACCAGGGACCATGATTTATCCGCTTCCGGCGGTGCTGGTCACCTGCGGCGAAACACCCGAAGAATATAACCTGATTACAATTGCCTGGACCGGCACCATTAGCAGCGATCCGCCGATGTGTTATATCTCGGTTCGTCCTGGCCGTCATTCTTACGAAATAATTAAACGCACTGGGGAATATGTGATCAACCTCACTACCGAAGAACTGGCCTATGCAACCGATTGGTGTGGATGCCGGTCGGGGGCAAAATACAACAAATGGAAGGAAATGGGATTGACACCGGCTCCGGCGACTGTCGTAAAAGTGCCAATTCTGGCAGAAGCTCCCATCAACATCGAGTGCAAAGTGAAACAAATCATCGAGTTGGGTGTTCATCACATGTTTATTTCAGAGGTGGTGAATGTGATTGCCGATGACCGTTACATCGATCCGGAAACTGGCGCTTTCAGCCTGAAGAAGGCAAATCCGTTGATTTATTCGCACGGCCATTATTTTAAGATGGGCGATCCGATTGGGAAATTTGGCTGGTCGGTTGAGAAGAAAAAAACTAAGACCCCACCCAAACCCTCCCCGAAAGGGAGGGCTTAAAAAAGATACCTCGAATCCAACAATTTTGAAGGAAAAACGAAAGTCAAGAAATAGATTAAATAAAAACAAACATATGTCAAAAGTTAAAATTCCGCATACAGATTCCCCCAATCCCCTTTTAACTCCCTTTACCGGAATCCACCAGACTGCACCGTTCAAATCAGTAAAAATCGAACATTACCTGCCTGCTTTTGAGCTGGCCATTGAGGATGCAAGAAAAGAGATTCAGCAAATTATTGAAAATCAGTCAACACCTGATTTTGCCAATACGATTGTGGCACTCGATACCTCCGGCGAAAAACTTGACAGGATCAAAGGCATTTTCTTTAACCTGAATTCGGCTGCAACTTGCGACGAAATGCAGGAAATCGCTCAGGAGATTGCCCCTAAACTATCCGATTTTGGAAACGACATCTCGCTGAATGCGGAGCTTTTTGCAAGGATCAAAGAAGTTCACGACCGGCGCGAAAATTTGGAATTGAATGCCGAAGAAGCGACCTTGCTCGAAAATAATTATCGCCGTTTTGTCCGAAGCGGTGCGAATCTGATTGATGCAGATAAAGCCAAATACCGTGAAATCACCAAAGAATTATCAACACTCGGGTTGCAGTATCAGCAAAATGTGCTGGCCGAAACAAATGCTTATGAGTTGCTGATTACCGATGAAGACGATTTGAGTGGACTGCCGGAGTCGATTGTTGAAATGGCTGCCCAAACAGCACAATCGAAAAGCAAGGAAGGATGGCTATTCAATTTGCAATATCCAAGTTATGTGCCGTTTCTGAAATATGCCGACAACCGGAAGTTGCGCGAGCAGATTTTCCGTGCTTCCAGCTCTCGGGCCAATCACGGAAATGAGCATGACAACAATGCAAATATCCGGAGAATTGTTGAGTTGAGGCTCGAAAAAGCTCAATTGCTTGGCTTTAAATCACATGCCGAATATAAACTTCAGGAACGCATGGCCGAAACACCGGAGAAGGTAATCCGGTTTTTGGACGATCTTCATCAGGAGTCAAAACCTTTTGCTGTAAAAGAATTTGCTGAAGTTCAGGAGTTTGCTGAAAAGCTTGGTTTCGCTGGTTCAATACAGCGTTGGGACTGGGCATACTATTCCGAGAAACTTAAATCTGAAAAATACAATTTTACCGACGAGGAAGTAAAGCCCTATTTTCAGCTTGAAAAAGTAATCGACGGTGTTTTTTCAATGGCTCGTAAACTCTACGGACTCCGGCTTCAGGAAAATGAAAACATCGAAGTTTATCATCCGGAAGTAACAGCCTACGAAGTTTTTGATGAAACTGATCGGTTCATTGCCATTTTGTACCTTGACTTTTTCCCGCGGGAAAGCAAACGTTCGGGTGCATGGATGACTGATTACCGATCACAATCGAATGTGAACGGGAATTCGATCAGACCACACATTTCGCTGGTGACCAATTTCTCAAAATCTACCGAAAATACCCCGTCACTGCTCACGTTCGACGAAGTGACGACTTTTCTGCACGAATTCGGACACGGACTGCACGGCATGTTGTCGCAATGCCAATTCTCAGGAACTTCAGGAACAAGCGTGTATTGGGATTTTGTTGAACTTCCATCGCAGATTCACGAAAACTGGGCTTACGAAAAAGAGTGGCTCGACCAGTTTGCCGTTCATTACCAAACCGGTGAAAAACTTCCCGAAGAGCTGATTAAAAAGATACAAAAAGCTCAGAATTTTCAGGCAGCCTATATGATGGAACGCCAGCTCAGTTTTGCCATGCTGGATATGGCTTACCACAACCGCGAAATTCCAGTTGAAGGCGATTTAAAAACCTTTGAACTGAACGCGACCTCTTCGACAGATTTATTCGAACCGGTTGATGGAAGCCTGCAAAGCACCTCGTTTTCACATATCTTCTCGGGAGGATATGATGCCGGATATTACAGCTACAAATGGGCCGAAGTATTAGATGCTGATGCGTTTACGTTGTTTCAGGAGAACGGTATTTTTGATCGGGAAACTGCTGACTCGTTCCGCAAACACATTCTGGAAAAAGGAGGAAGCGAACATCCGATGATTTTATACAAAGCTTTCCGCGGAAAGGAAGCCACCACTGCTGCACTGCTAAAACGGAACGGACTGGAAGCCTCCCCTAACCCCTCCAAAGGAGAGCAATAAGAAATGCCGATCAGATATCTCATTTTTGAGATTGTAGATTATGGGGGCATATTACTGAAACTAGCGATTTTTAAGCTATCTCCTTTGCGGAGGGTTTGGGAGGGGCATCAAATATACAGGAAGACCGAGATCATGATCAGAAATCCGGTCAGGAATCCGGAATAGACCTGCGAATTGGTGTGCTTTTCGAGGATGAGTCTTGAAGTACCGACCATTCCGGAGATGAGAACCAGTAAAGTCAAAATCAGCAAGGGATTTTCCTGAAAAAGAAACGACATGGCGAGAAATCCACCGAGCAAACCACCGATGGCCGCCGAATGTGTACTGATTTTCCATTTCAGTGAAATAAACAATAACGCGATTTGGACCAGGATTGAAGCTACCAGAAAAAATTTATAAATCGGGAAAATCGGCAATCGCTGAAGCACCATATATCCGGCATAGTAAAAAATCGAACTCAGAATCAGCGGCAAAATCCGGTCGGAGTTTTTGTCCATTTTCAGATCAATCTTTTGGTTTATACCTAAAAGCCAAATGCCAAGGGCTGGCAAAAGGCAGGTTGACAGGAAAACTACCATTAAAACCATTCGCTTCAAACTCCAGGGAATTAAAGTGAAGTAGAAACCCGAATTAAAGAGGAGTAAAAATCCCAGAGTTGGAATAAGTAACGGATGAAATACAATGGAGGTAATACGGGCTGAAGCCGATAGTATTTTATTCATATTTACAGTTCCTTTCTCATCCGGGCTACCGGAATTGCAAGTTGTTCGCGGTATTTAGCAACGGTTCTCCGGGCAACGATGTATGATTTTTCTTTCAATATCTCAGCAAGTTTCTCGTCGGTAACCGGGTGTCGTTTATTCTCATTGGCAATACATTCCTGAAGAATTTTCTTGATTTCACGGGTCGAAACTTCCTCGCCAGTGTCGGTTTGCATTCCCTCCGAAAAGAAAAATTTCAGGGCATAAATACCAAAATGAGTTTGGATGTATTTGCTGTTCGATACGCGCGAAATAGTCGAAATATCAAGCCCCGTGATATCGGCAATATCTTTCAGAATCATAGGCCGGAGCTTGGTTTCATCGCCCTCCTCAAAAAATTCTTTCTGAAACTTGATGATTTCGGACATGGTAATCATCAGTGTTTGCTGACGTTGACGGATCGCGTCGATAAACCATTTTGCTGAATCCAGTTTCTGCTTCATAAACACCAGGGCTTCCTTCTGATCTTTCGAAGCCATGCTTTTATTTCCTGAATACGTTTTCATCAGGTCGAGGTAAGTGCCATTTAGCTGAAGGTCAGGAGCATTTCGCTGGTTCAGGCTCAACAGAAGCTCGCCTTCCGAATTGTCGAGTAAAAAGTCAGGAACAATAACCTGATTCGATTTACTCATCGGATTGCTGTATGAACTGCCTGGTTTGGGATTTAATTTTAAAATTTCGTCAATGGCATCCTTGAGTTCCTCTTCCAAAATATCAAATTTCCTGATGATTTTGTCGTAGTGCTTTTTGGTAAACTCATCGAAATTATCCTGAAGAATTTTTGCGGCCAGACAAGTTGTGTTTTTACCTTTTTTGCGGAGAATCTGAAGTAAAAGGCATTCCTGAAGATCGCGTGCCCCAACTCCTGCCGGATCAAAATCCTGAATAATACTTAGATACCTTTCCAAATCGCGCTGCTTGACTTCTATATTCATGTGAAATGCCAGATCGTCAGCAATGGAAAGAAGATCGCGACGCAAATAACCATCCTCGTCAATATTCCCGATAATGTATTCTGCAATTAGTTCTTCTTCCTCATTCAGGTTCGACAGTCCGATTTGTTCAATGAGCGAATCGTGGAAACTGACACCGGAAGAGTATGGCATGTCGACCTGCTTATCATCTTTCGAATAGTTATTGGTCGATAATCGGTAGCTGGGAACATCTTCATCGTTCAGATAATCTTCGAGCGAGAATTCATCATCCGATTGCGAATCATCGGTGTCATCTTCATAATTATCGTCGGCTTCATCATTTTCAAGCAATTCAAGGATGGGATTTTCCTCCAACTCGCTCTTTATACGCTGCTCCAGCTGCATGGTAGGAATCTCCAGCAACTTGATAACCTGTATCTGTTGCGGAGAAAGTTTCTGTAATAAACGTTGCTGTAAGCTAATTCTCTGATCTGCCATACCAATTCAACTTTCCCCAAAAATAAGATATTTAATCGAATCGTGTATATTCCAGCTGCAAAAAGAGGAATGTATCGTTTCCAGGATTAATATAAGGTTAAGATCGATGCCAAAGTAAAATTTTTGTAAGTACCCTGAAGTTATAAGACAGAACACTCCATTTCACCTTTGCTTTAAAATGTGCCAATCATTTCCAGTTGCATATTCTTATGAACTGAATCACCGGGTGTTTCCCAAAAGTTAAGCGACATCGCTTCATGCATGGTAGAATCTTTTATCCTTGAAATGTATTTCTGAAATGTCTGAAAGCAAAAAGGAGACTGTATGTCAAGCTTGATAAATGTAGAACAGATTCTTTATCAACAATATCAGCCTTAAAGATGTCATAAATCTCGGGATGAAGCTCAAGTACTGTATCGATCACTCCAAATTCCTGGTTCTTTCCAATGTTGAATTATTGGTATTGAGATATTGTCTTAACGGTTTCTTAATATCTTTTTTGAAAATTTGCCGCGTGAAATTAATAGGTGAAAACAATATGTGGGCAATGAATAACGAGATTTTATTTTCAATAATAGGTATTTTATTTTTTACGGGCTATTTTAATACTGTCAAAGCTCAGGATATAAATAGTCACCTAGACAGTTTGGCTCTTGAAAAAATAATTGTTGAAAAATATTATATAGCAGATTCGACAGATTACGGTGATACTATTCATGGAATACTTCCTAAAGGGTCAATAACCTATCGGATATACGTTGACATGAAACCTGATTACAAACTCCAGGTTGTGTATGGGGATGAGAAGCATGAACTTTTCATTAAAACTTCAACGAGATTTTTCAATAATACTGAATGCAGTGCATACACTGGTTTTAACATTGATCCAAAAAAAATAAATGAGAATACCAATGCATTGGACTCCTGGATAACTATGGGCGCCGCCTCAAAGTTACATACAGGAATTCTTAAATCGGATGATAATAATGGTTCAATTTTGACAAGAAACACTTTGAATCAGTCTGATGGGTTTACAAAAGGAGTTTTTCCAAACTTTAAAATTTTCAATCTAGACTTAAATTTTTTTAACAATACAAAAGACGCTGTTCTTTTTTCAACAAACAACGGAGCATGGGCTGCCCTTGGAGGGGTTAATGGACCTACTGCGGAAAATAGGGTATTAATAGCTCAGTTGACCACAGATGGAAAGTTATCATTCAATATTAGCGTTCAAATTGGAAAACCCAATGGAGACATTATACAATTTGTTTCAAACGATCCCGAAAAAAATGAAATCAAGTTTGATGGTTTATCTTATGAATAACAGTTTATTAATCAATTAAAAAATCTATTATGAATAAATTATTTACTAAAGTTGCTTTTTTTTGCATCAGTGTACTATTTATTAGTATTTCGACGAATGCTCAAACGACCAAAGGTTTAGAGAAAGTTATTGTGGAAAAATACTATGTTTCTAACGAAGCTGATATGGCTGCAAGTGCGGGTAATCTTCCTGTTGGATCGGTTACCTGGAGGATATATTTAGATATGCTTCCGGGCTATAAATTTCAGACAGCTTATGGTGATTCAAAACATCCTCTGTCAATAACAACAACAACATCCTTCTTCAATAATGAAGACAGGGGAAACACTACTCCTACTTTTTCAAAAACGAATGCAAAAAACAATACGGTCATGCTTGATTCATGGTTGACAGCCGGTGCCGCATGTGCAGGTAATTTTGGCATTCTTAAATCAGATGATGATGGTGTTGCTACAGTTATAAATGCGGATGGAGTTCTTCAAGGTGCCGATGCGTCAGCAGGTATTGCTTTGACTGCGCAGGATGGATTATTAGCAGGTACTCCCGGTCAATGTGGTTTTATAGGTGTTGATGGGGTTATAGATGTTTTTGATGCAACTAGTCAGTCAGGAAATTCCTTTTCTACAACAAATGGTGCATGGTATTGTTTGGAGGGAGCCATGGGTCCCGACTCAACAAAAAACAGGGTGTTAATCGCTCAATTGACTACAGATGGAGAATTGTCTTATAAACTAACTGTCCAAATAGGTACTCCTGAAGGCAATGCCGAATATTATGTTGCAGAAAACCCGGGATATGTCATGCTTTCAGTAAAAGACTCGATTGCTGAAATTTTAGATACAACCCTAACTTTCCGTTCATCTGAATATATTCCAACAGCAGTAGTTGAAAATGGGTTAGTTGAAAAAGAAATTACTGTATATCCAAACCCAACAAAGGATCTGTTTTATATCAGTTTGCCATCTGATTTTACAGCAGGCACCTATACTATTTACAATATGGTAGGAAATCGTGTAGCGTCTAAAAATATTGCAAGTAGCAATGAAAAAGTTGATCTAAGTAACTATATAAATGGAATTTATTTTGTTGAAGTCAAGTCAAAAGGAATTCGATCAACTTTCAAAGTGATCAAAAAGGAATAAATACAAGCCTCCCCCAACCCCCCTCTCTGCGTACCGGCAGGCAGGCAAAAGAGGGGACTTAGAAAGGAAGAAACAAGATTAAAGCTAATTAGATAGTTTTCGCACAAAAATTCATGAAAACAATAAGGTAATAAGGTTCTTTTTAACTGGACATTTATTTTTATACTAAGGTTTAAAAACCTTATCTTTTGATCTTTAACCTTAGTATAAAGGTATAAAATGCCTTGACAATTAACCTTATTAGACTGATTAATCATGATATAATTCGGGATAATTAATCTACTTTTCGGAGTGGCCTCAATAAACTTTAAATAAATATTCGGTTACTTAGTTTTCAATAAAATAAAGCACTAATGAAATTTGTATTAATTGTCTTGTTTAGTTTAACTTTCTTCTCAGGACTTACAGGGCAAAATGTAGTAAGAGGGAAAATAACAGATATAAATGGTGAAACCCTTATTGGAGTTGCAGTTTACTTAAAAAACAACAAAGGTGTTGGAACTGCTACTGATTTAGATGGTAACTTTTCATTGACGATAAAAGACAATAAACCACAAGCTATTTTAGTAAGCTATGTAAGTTATAAAACGATTGAAGATACACTTATTTTTAATCAGCCTCTCCTAATTAAAAATTTTGTAATGGAACCTGTTGTGTCGGTTATACAAGATGTTGTTGTTTATGGAAGAATAAAAGCAAGTTCTGATAACAGTTTAGTGGCATTAAAACAACTATCAGCAACATCTCTTGATTTTATTTCGTCGGAAACCATTAAAAAAACGGGAGATGTGAATGTAGCGACAGCAATAGCCCGTGTTAGTGGTGTATCAAATACAAGTAGTGGTTTGATGACCGTTCGGGGAGCTGGCGACCGCTATATAAAAACAACGATCAACGGTATGCGCATACCAACACTCGACCCGTTTACCAATAATATTAAATTGGACATTTTCCCATCAAGTTTGATCGACAATATTACCATTACCAAAACAGCCCGTCCTGATATAGCCGGTGATTGGGCCGGCGCATATATTTCTGTTGATACAAAAGAATATCCCGATTCACTTCAGGTTTTTGTAGAATCTTCGTTCGGTTATAACCAACAAACTACTTTTAAGGAGGTAGTTTCATCAAATCGCAGTTCGACCGATTGGTTGGGTTTCGACAATGGTTTTCGTGAGTATGATCCTAGCAAATTTGTTAATTTTATTGAAAAACCTACCGCTTACCAGGAATTTGTTGCTTTAGGTCTGGGAGATTACTTTAAATCGTTGGGAATTACTGCCATAAATGATGAAAATACAAAAAGACTCGGGCTTGTTGAATTAGGTTTATTAGGGAAAGCACAAATTAATGACAAAAATGCTGCTGATGCAGCATGGGCTAAATACAACACACCAGAATACAAAGGAAAAGCCTACCAGTTAATTAATGCTGACGCAATTGAATCAGCCAAATTACTGCCGAATAACTGGAACGCGACCAAACGAACGGCACCGCTTAATTACAGCCAAAGCTTTAGTATAGGTAACCAAACTCAATTGTTTGGAAAACCATTCGGATATTTATTGGGGTTCAGATATTCAAGTTCAATGCTATATGATCCTCACTCAAGGGCAAATAAAATGATTAATGAAGGTACTGATGTGATGGAAATGCCTCATGATTCAATTTTTCAAAAAACTAGCCGGCAAACAAATGGATGGAGCGGTCTAATCAATTTAGCCTATAAATTCAATCCAAATAATAACATCTCGTTCATGTTTATGCCAAATGTAATTGGCGTCAATAATGTACGGGATGCAAAGGTTTATATTGGTAATGACCCATTTATAAGCCCTGAGGAAAACATTAAAATAACAGGGAGTTCTATTTACCAGTATTACGAATCGCGTAAACAGATGGTGTATCAAATAAAAACGGGGCATTTTATTCCGGCGCAAAAAATAAAAATCGAGATGAATGCTTCTTATACAAACGGGACAAGCAATGCTCCGGATTTTAAAAATGCAGATTATAGACCCACAACTGATGATGTAACCAATAAACCTTCTTTTATCGGTGGAAGCATTTTAGGTACAGGTAGGATATATAGATATTTGAATGAAGATATTTTTGATTCAAATGTCTCAGCCGAA
>JBBQMW010000008.1:0-54298 GCA_038329265.1 Bacteroidales bacterium
ATACATTTTTCAAGATCACTTCATCCATCTTTTCATTGGCCTGATGAATCAAAACCTTTTTAATGTCACCCAAGTGCAATCCCGCCTTGTCAATGCTATCCTTCACCACTCCTGGAACATTCGTTATGGCATAAACATACAGTTTGTGGCCCGACATTTTTATAAACTGGTCGTTCCCTACAAATTCAGGATTAAACGATTTTCCATTGGTCAATAA
This sequence comes from Bacteroidales bacterium, assembly GCA_038329265.1. Classification (GTDB taxonomy): domain Bacteria; phylum Bacteroidota; class Bacteroidia; order Bacteroidales; family Prolixibacteraceae; genus Aquipluma. Next base: position 218 of record JBBQMW010000008.1, read on the forward strand.
ATTCCAGTAATGAACGGAATCGGAGCGAGTTGAATGAGATATTATTCCAGTTGGCTCATCGCTTTCAAAAGCTTCAACGATGGTAGCGCCTGCCCCATCAGCATAAATCATCGTATCACGGTCGTGTGGATCCGAAATCCGCGACAACACATCGGTTCCAATAACCAAACCTTTTTGTGACATTCCGCTTTTGATATAAGCATCAGCGAGTATCATTCCCTGTGTCCAGCCCGGGCATCCTGAAATGACATCGTGGCAAAAGCACGCCGGATTTAAAATACCTAACTTTGCTTTCACGCGGTTGGCCAAACTTGGCAATATATCCACGCGGGTTGACGTCGGATCGACATCACCAAAATTGTGTGCGACAATAATAAAATCAAGCGTTTCAGGATCGATATCACCAGAAATAATCGCATCTTGGGCGGCATGTGTAGCCATATCCGAATTGTTCATCTCGTCGCTGATGTACCGACGTTCGCTAATGTTGGTTATTTCCTTAAATTTCTGAATAATCTCAGCATTACTTTTTTCAAGTGGTTGTTGCGAACAGTGATCAAAAAACGTAAAATCGTTGAAATAATCATTTGCAATTGTACGAACAGGAATAAAACTTCCTGTGCCTATAATCTTGGTATAAACGCGCTTTGTCATAATTAATTTTTCAGTGGCCGCGTGGGCCTTGATAATTATATTGCTTTAAATGGAATTCGTTGCCATCGAATACTCCGTATGAAAAATAATGAATCCAGTCGCCCAAATTGATGTACCGGCTGTGTTCGCCAATGGGTTTGTTAATCATTACATGCCGATGTCCGAAAATGAAGTAATCAAACATTTCTTCGCGTAAAACCGATTCTGCAAAAATATACATTCCTTCGTTAATTGTACCTTTAAAATCTTCGCCATCTATTCCTTTTGATACCCTCGAATGTTTCGACCAGTTATGACCAAAAGAAAGCGCAAAGTTCGGATGAATCCGGGCAAACATCCACTGTAAAATTTTGCTGGTAAACATTTTTTTCAGGAAGAGATACCCTTTATCCGATTGGTCGAGGCCATCCCCGTGAGCCAGATAAAATTTCTTTCCTGAAAATTCAGTGTTAAATTCGTTGCGGTGCAAGGTCATTCCCAATTCATTAGGAAGATAATCGAAAACCCAGACATCGTGATTGCCTGTAAAGAAGTGAACTTCAACTCCGGAGTCTGCTATTTCGGCAATTTTGCCCAGTGTGCGTGTGAATCCCCGGGGGACAACAGTTTTGTATTCGAACCAAAAATCAAAAATATCACCCATCAGAAAAAGGTGCGAGGCATCATCCTTAATCTCATTCAGCCAACTTACAAATGCAAGTTCACGTTCTTTGTTGTTTTTTAATGCTGGTGCACCCAAATGAACGTCGGACACGAAATATACTTTTTTGTCTTGATTTTTCAAAACGCGGAATGATTGGTTCGAAAAAATTTGCCCGCAAATATAGAGCTAAAAATAAAACCACAAAATTAAGGTTTATAGCATAGCGATTTGCAACTTTTAGTGCAAATAAATATTACTTGGTTAGTTTAGAAACAGCCTGATCGAGAGCTGGCCCCAGTAAATCCCTTGCAACAACACGTCTTTCACTATCAAGAACATAATTCGATGGAATATTTTGCACATTGTAGGCATTCAACGCTTTATTACTGCCTTTCATATCGCCAACGTTTATCCAGCTCAATCCATCCTGCTCAATGGCAGTTATCCAGGCTTCGCGGTTGTCGTCAATACTTACCTGATAAATTTCGAGCCCTTTTGATTTATATTTCCGGTAAAGCTCCACCAATGCCTGGTTCTGAAAACGCGAATCGCGATTGAGCGCCGACCAGAATTGAATCAGAACAACTTTCGAAGAAATTGATGAAAGTGCAATATCGCGTCCATTGACGTTGGGCAGCGAAATGTCAGGCGAGTTATCACCATTTTCGGCGATAAACTGCTTGATTTTATCACTTTTCTCCTGAGACATCAATCGTTGAGTATTGGCATAAAGCGCTTTTACATGCTCCGATTTAGGGAACATCGTATTCAGTGCAGTAGCGGCTACTTTTAGTGATTGCAAATCCTGAATGACATAATTTGAATCATCAAATTTCTGGTATAAAGCCAGAACCGATGACAATGAAAACGGATTTTTCTGTATAAATTCGGTTGAATATCTGATTTGTATCTGCTTAATTACCGCCAATTCCTGATCCCACTTAATCTTTTGGACACTGTAATCTTCATGCATCCTGAAAGCATCGATCCGGCTGCGTATCGAATCCAGTTTATGCTTTGTCCGTGCCAGCTTATTATTTAATTCCTGAACCAACAGCGAACCCGGCGAACCCCCTACAATATAATCGCGCGAAAAATTTGCGGCATCGCCGGATACCGTAATATGCTCCGTGGTATCTACCAGTAAGGTTACAAAATTTCGTCCGTTGAGCCGGAGAAGATAGAAATTCGGATAATCAATCTTACCCTGAAATTCGAATGAACCGTCTTTTCCCAGCTTCACCGAATCGACAGGCATGCTTGACGAAACTTTTAATTCATCCAAAAAAAGGTATTTCCCTTCCGAATTGGTTATTTTACCACGAATAACAAATCCATCTTGCTTGGTGCATGAAGTAATAACTACCAGCAGAATGAGTATTGCTGAAAATATATTTTTCGTCATCAGATTTTATTTGAACAATAAAGGGCATAAAAATAATAATTTAGCTTTCATAAACCGACTTGAATCTCAAGTTTTGAAACATACCTTCTGTTTTGATATTTTTTAGTTCGCGCTTACCGGTCGAAATGATTAATTTTGAACCCAAATTCAAACATTTATTGCTGTGAAGATACACCGTGACCTGAATAGTTTTCATGCCAAGAACCCGGTTTTAACCATTGGAACCTTTGATGGCGTCCATTTAGGACACCGGAAAATTATTGACCGGCTCAACGAATTGGCAACACAGGTTCGGGGTGAATCTGTAATTTTTACATTCGACCCTCATCCACGTAAGGTTATTGCTCCCAACGAAACCAGTTTGCGTTTACTGACCACGTTGAATGAAAAAATTGAGTTGTTTGAACAATCGGGCATCGATCATCTGATTATTTATCCGTTTACACCAGAATTTGCACAATTGAACTACAGCGAGTTTGTCGAACAAATTCTGGTTGAACAAATACACACTCATTATCTGGTGGTTGGATACGATCATAAATTTGGAAAAAACCGACAGGGTGATTTTGAATTCCTGAAAAACTGCGCCGACCGTCTTGAATTCAACATTGAGAAGCTCGATGTTTTATTGCTGAACGAATCGAATGTGAGTTCGACAAAAATACGCGAGGCCATTCAGCATGGCGACTTTGAAACAGCCAATAATTTTCTGGGATACCCGTTTACTTTGCACGGAACTGTTGTTGAAGGTCAAAAACTGGGGAGAAAAATTCAATTTCCAACTGCAAATATTGAGACTTCTAATCCGGATAAAATTATTCCCGGATACGGAGTTTATGCCGTTCAGGTGAAAGTCATGGGAAAAATCCATCAGGGGATGCTGAATATTGGCAGCCGCCCCACCGTGAATAATAACGCTGATCACAGAAGCGTTGAAGTGAATATATTTGACTTCGAATCGGATATTTATGGAGAATTTATCGAGATTATCTTCTTCAGAAAACTTCGGGAAGAACAAAAATTTTCGTCGATCGACGAATTGAAAGGGCAACTCGCCAAAGACAAAATAAATACCTTGAATTATTTCCAGAACAGGCTGTAATTTCAAAGTTAGTAGCTTGTAATTTCAAAGTAGACGACAGGTTGAAAACGACAAAAAAGATACCTTGAAGTATTTTCAGAATTTTCAGGGTCAGAATTAAAACAAATTGCCTTGTTTAACTGTTCAGTATTAAGATTAAACAAATAATTTAAATTGATTTGATTATCTTTGCACACAATTAATAAATTTCAAAAATGACAACAATAACACTAGAACAATTGGCAAACAAAGTTGCAGATATTTCGTTGGCAGATTTCTGACGAAAAGAAATCGAAACATTTTCTACGGAAATTTTGTCTATTTAGATTGAATTTAATAAAATCGCAAAAACATTATGAATCAGGTATTAGAAAATATATTAACAAAATACTTAGCCAGTCAACCAATAGAAAAGGCATGGATATTTGGTTCTTATGCTCGTTCCGAAGAAAAGAAAAACAGTGATGTTGATATTTTAGTAAATTTTAGCCCAAATGCTAAAATGACATTATTCAAATACATTCATATTATCAACGATTTACAAACATTGACAGGAAAAAGAATTGATTTGGTTGAGAATGGTCAACTAAAACAATTTGCTCAAGATAGTGCCGAAAAGGAAAAAATCTTAATTTACGAGAGAAAAGCCGAAAGATAAGGAGATACTTTATCATATAATTGAAGCAATTGATAATATTCACGAATTTATTGATGCTAAGTCATTTGAAATATTTAGAAATGACAAAATGTTACGATTCGCTGTCATTAAAAACCTTGAAATTGTTGGAGAGGCAGCCTATTTATTGACCAAAGACTTTAAGACACATCATGATTGTATTGAATGGATTGATATAATTGGAATGCGCCATGTTTTAGTTCATGGATATTATCAAATAAAAGACGAGATTATTTGGGCAACGATTGAAACTGAGCTTCACCCTTTAAGAGATAAAATATCGGAATTAATATTAAATTTTTAGAAATGACAACAAAAACATTGGAACAACTCGTTTACAAAGTAGCAGATATTTCTCTGGCCGAATTTGGTCGGAAAGAGATAGAAATTGCAGAGAAAGAAATGCCGGGATTGATGGCTATCCGAAAAAAATATGCCGCTGAAAAACCATTGAAAAGTGCCAGAATAATGGGATCTCTGCATATGACCATTCAAACTGCGGTATTGATTGAAACATTGGTTGAACTTGGAGCCGAAGTACGTTGGGCAAGTTGCAACATTTTCAGCACTCAGGACCATGCTGCAGCTGCCATTGCTGCTGCCGGTATTCCGGTATTTGCATGGAAAGGCGAATCATTGGCCGAATACTGGTGGTGTACCGAACGTGCACTCGATTTTGGAAATGGCTTAGGACCAACTCTGATTGTTGATGATGGTGGCGATGCGACCATGATGATACACATTGGATGTGAAGCAGAAAAAAATCCTTCCATTCTGGATAAATCTGTTGAAGCTGAAGACGAACGCGAACTCTTCAAAGCATTAAAAGAAGTTCTGGCTTTCGATCCGCAACGCTGGACTCGTCAGGTGCCATATATTAAAGGAGTTTCAGAAGAAACAACTACCGGAGTGCACCGTTTGTACCAGATGATGAATGAAGGGAAATTATTGTTCCCTGCTTTCAATGTTAACGACTCGGTAACCAAATCAAAATTCGACAATCTTTACGGATGCCGCGAATCATTGGCCGATGGCATCAAACGTGCCACTGATGTGATGATTGCCGGAAAAGTAGTGATTGTTGCCGGTTACGGAGATGTTGGTAAAGGTTGTGCTCATTCAATGCGCAGCTACGGAGCCCGTGTAATTGTAACCGAAATCGATCCGATTTGTGCGCTTCAGGCCGCCATGGAAGGTTTTGAAGTTAAAACGATGGAAGATGTAATTTCAGAAGGAAATATATTTGTAACTACAACCGGAAACAAAGACATTATTACCGGAGAACACATGGCTGGTATGAGAGATCAGGCCATTATATGCAACATTGGTCATTTCGATAACGAGATTCAGGTTGTACGTTTGGAAGCATGGCCTGGAATCCACAAAACCAACATTAAACCTCAGGTTGATAAATATACTTATGCTGATGGTCATTCGATCTTCCTGCTTGCAGAAGGCCGCCTGGTTAATTTAGGTTGTGCTACCGGACATCCATCGTTTGTAATGTCGAACTCATTTACCAATCAGACTTTGGCCCAAATTGAGCTTTGGAAAAAAGACTATGATGTCAATGTATATCGTTTGCCAAAATATCTGGATGAAGAAGTTGCCCGCCTACATTTGGAACAACTGGGCGTAAAACTTACTGTTTTAACTCCTGATCAGGCCAATTATTTGGGAATTGCTGCTGAAGGCCCCTATAAACCTGAACATTACAGGTATTAATAATAGGAAAAAGTCAATAGAAAAAAGGAAAGGAGAGATATCCTGAACTTTGGAAAATAAGAAAAGGAGCTGATTGAGCTCCTTTTCTTATTTCTGAATAATTGGATAATTTTACGGCTCATAAAAAATCAGTATTTATGAGCCTCAGTCTAATTCTTTATTACAATCAGCCCTCCGGTGTAATACGTATGATACTGTTTTAGTGGCTCAGCTGATGGCCCTGATGTAGCTCTTCCATCACCACCAAAAAGGATGTATTGCGATTTGCATTCGGGGCAGGTAGCTGTGCCTGAACCATCGGAAACAACATGTATGTCCTGCAACATTTCATAGGTGCATGTGGCATCGAATGCCAGAAATTGAATTGAGCCATCTACTGAAATATCACGAAAAATAATAATTCCACCGTAACCAATGTTGGGAATATAAAATGATCCTCCCTCAATATTAAGTTCTATGATATTGGTTGGATTAAGCGTAAAACTAACTGGAACATAGGGCACCGATGAGGTATATTCATCCTTGCATCCATTCATCCCGATGGCTATGAAAATTAAAACAAAAAATGCTTTGATGACATTTCGCGAAAACTGAACCATTTTAACTATCTTTAATGCTTTAAAGAACAAAGGAAAGCACAAATTATTTTATTCGGAGATTAAATCATTCAAAAATGGAAGATTATATTTTTTTACTCATAGCTGTTGCCCTTTCCATTTTCGGTGCGATCAATCAAAACAAGAAAAAGAAAGCTGCCGAAGATCCTCTTTCTGAAAAGAAAAGCAACGCAAGGAATTTTTTCATGGATCAGTTGCTTGGTCAGGATTTTTTAGCCGAACCTATCGCTTTAGTTAAGCCACAGGTGGTGGCAAAACCGAAATTGAAAAAAGAACCTTTGGTGAATCCAATGCCTTTGCAACCAACAGGACTTTATCATGCCAGATTCGTTAGTACGCTTCCTGACCGGTCGAAAAAACCGCTTCAGCCAAGCCTGAGAAAAACAACAATTGAACCCGCTGAACCAGAGTCTGATCTTGATGATTCGCAAGGTTATTTAGAAGATTTTTCGTTGCGCAAAGCATTTGTTTATTCCGAAATTTTGCAGCGAAAATATTGATCGATTATTTTATAAAACATACCAATTCGTAAAGATTAAAAATTTTATATAAGTTTGTATCACGAAAGAGTTCCGCAATGGGCGGAATTCTTTTTTGTTTTAATATAGTATTTATAAAAAGGAGAAAACCATGGGAACGGTTACTTATATTACTGAAGAAGGACTTCGGAAAATGAAAGAAGAGTTGGATCGCATGACTAAGGTTGAGCGTCCATCCATATCAAAAGCAATTGGAGAAGCCATCGAAAAAGGTGATATCTCGGAAAATGCCGAATACGATGCGGCTAAAGATGCACAAGGTATGCTCGAAGCAAAGATTGCGGTATTGAGCAGTAAGATAGCTTCAGCGCGGATTATTGATGAGACAAAGATCGATATCTCATCGGTACAGATGCTCAATAAGGTGACCATTCGCAACAAAACGAATAATGCCACCATGCAATATATCATTGTATCGGAACCGGAAGCAGACCTGAAAGTTGGAAAAATATCTATTCAGACACCAATAGCTAAAGGTCTGATGGGAAAAAAACTGGGCGATGTTGTCGAGATTCAGGTACCTTCAGGCAAAATGCAGTTCGAGATTATTGATATTGCAATGTAATACCATCAAGAGTTATGGCAAGCATCTTTACCAAAATTGTAAACGGAGAAATACCAGCATGGAAAGTGTCCGAGGATGAAAATTTCTTTGCATTTCTCGATATTTTCCCGGTAGCCAAAGGACACACGCTTGTTATTCCAAAAAAGGAAGTTGATTATCTGTTCGATCTGGATGATGAAACTTACGTTGGACTTCAATTGTTTGCCAAAAAAGTAGCTCTCGGGATACAGAAAGCCATTCCATGCAAAAAAGTCGGAGTGATGGTTTTGGGTCTTGAAGTACCTCACGCCCACATTCATCTGGTGCCTATGCAATCGGAAGCTGATTTGCTGAACTTTTCCAAAAAACTATCCTTTTCACAGGAAGAAATGGCCAAAATTACTGCGGACATTGCGAAGGAATGTTTATAGTATTCAATGATCAGTCGCAGTTTTCAGAGGTTAAGAGTGTTACTGAGACTGACAACCGCGCCTGATTACTATTTCTTCACCTTATCCGGATTCTTCTTAACAAAATCGCTCCAACTTTTTACACCTGATTTCCCCACCGGATTTTTCATCTGAAGATAATGGCAAACTGCAACAGCCACAGCATCAGTAGCATCCAATTCCTTCGGAAGTTCTGTCATACTGAACATGTTTTTCAGGAAAAAGGCGACCTGCTCTTTGGCTGCGCGTCCCATGCCGGTTATCGATTGTTTTACCTTCAGCGGGGCATATTCAAAAACCGGAATATTCTTACTCAGAGCAAGTCCTAAAACCACGCCCTGAGCGCGTCCCAGTTTCAGCATAGCCTGAATATCCTTTCCGTAAAATTGTGATTCTATGGCCAGTTCATCAGGTTTCAGTTCATTCAGGAGTGAGTCTGACCGATCAAAAATATGCCTGAGTTTTTGGTAATGATCGGCAAATCCGGTGGTTTTGATAACCCCAACTTGTAAAATGCGTGGTTTGTTATCCACAATTTCGATCAATCCGTAACCCATCACATTGGTTCCGGGGTCAATCCCAAGTATTTTAACCGGCTTTTTGTCCATATAGGTTATTTGTTAGGCAACTGTGCAAAGATAGATTTTCATGAAAAAGAAATTGAAATGCTCACCTTTTTTGTTGCACCCAGATTCCGGAAATAATAAATATCAATCCGATAAATGTGGTGAAGTAGATCGTTTCACCCAGAATAAAATGGATAAACACCAGCGACAAAAAAGGAGAGAGAAAAATCAGGTTGCCGGTTTTGGCATTGTTCTCGCTCAGTTGCATGGCCTTCATCCATAAAATATAGGTAATTCCGAGCTCAAACAAACCAATATAAATGGCTGCCGATAATCCATGTGCATTTGGCCATCTGAAATCAGTAAAAAGAAAAGCCGCTATCAACAAATAAAGAATACCGAAAATGAAATTCCAGAACAGTTTGAAAATTTCGTCTCGCTTGTCGAGCACACTTAAAATCCAGAAGAGTGCCCAAATGATACTGCTGCCAACGGCTAGCATGGCGCCCGTCAAATTGGTATTTCCTAATCCGTAGAAGCTTCCCTGCGATGAAATAAATACCACGCCAACAAAACTGATGAGAATCGCCACAATATTCCGGACCGTAATTTTTTGTTTCAGTAAAGGAGCCGAAAGCAAGGCCAGTGTAATGGGCCACACCATATTTAGGGGCTGTGCCACCTGAGCAGGCAAAAGATTGTACGCTTGAAAAAGAATAAGATAGTAACCAAACGGATTTAATAATCCAAGCAGAGCCGACTTTCCTAATCCTGACCAGGAAACGACAAACAAATCGCGGACTTTGCCCTGAAATACGATAACTACAAAAAAAGTAATCAATGAAAAAATCGAAGCTGTTAAAATCAGATAAAGTGGAGAAAGTGTCTGTAAACCAATCTTAAACGCGGTAGCAACTGTCGACCAAAATAGAACAGATAAAAGCGCGTAAATGTTTGATTTGGATATTTGCTTCATGCTTATACTATCAGGGCTTTAGCCCTTCACCTTCCTTGATAACTGGCAATTCAGTCTTGTTTTCCGATTCCTGCATTTTTCGGTACTCTTCGCGCGAATCGACCACATAAACACTTGCGGGGTAATCAGTCAGCATTTTTTTGTAGAGCTGCATGGCATCATCTTTTCGATTCAGTTTATTCTTGTAGATGCCCGCTAAACGAAACAGAGCATCATCGGCCAGCATCTCCCAACTTTGATCTTTTACAATTGATTCGAGCAAAACGGCAGCTTCGTCATATTTGCCTTGTTTCTGAAGTATTCCGGCTTTCCTGAAATTCACGTCATCGATGAGCGAATTAAATTCATACAGTTTACTGATTGAATCGAGCGATGCCAACGCTTCAGGAAAATTATTGCGAAACAAATGCAGATCGGCTCGTGCAAACATCTGCAAAGGCACCGCGATGCTACTGTCAGTCTCCATATTTTCGCTGATAAAAAGCGACAAATCCATGGCATCGTTGGCAATCAGCTTCGAAGTACTGGCCCGTAAAACATCCAATTGCGCTTTTGCCCATTTGAAATTACCCATGTAATAACCCAGCTTCGCACGTTTGAGCTTCAGTTCATCACCCAATTGAGTGCTTTTGTCGTTTTCAATGGCCTGAGAATAGCTGAGCACCGCTTCCCACAAATCGCCCGAATAAACATACACATCCGACAACTCTGCCTTTAAAGCCGATATTTGCTGAAGATTGATTCCTGAGATCGCCAATCCATCGGTTAAAACCTGAATCGCTTCGGCTGGATGTTTCAGATAGAAAGCCAATAAGTGAGCATATTCGGTAATCAAACCCGAAGTTTCGGCAGTAATCCCCAAAATGGCGAATGTTTGCGTAAATTGTTCTTTTAGTCCGGTGGCGCGGGTAATGTCAAGAACATCATCTTCCTCAAAACGATCGTACTGCATTTGCACACGTTGCCGACTGGCCAAACTGTAATACTCAGCCTTCTTTCCTTTATTAGTCAGGTAATCGTATGCTTTCTGAGCCTCGTCATAATTTTTATTCGACGCTGCTACATTCGCCAAAGTGAAAATATTGGCATCTTCCGATCCGGTACGTTTATCCAACGAAATAGACTGGCGGATAGCTGCTATGAAATTTTTATCCTGAATAAATAACCAAATCAGGAGCCGATTGTATAAGATCTGCCCTGGATCATCCTGAATTCGTTTCAGAATATAGTTCTTCAATTGCCGGCTGATTTCATGATCGTTATCAATCGATAAAACAGATTGAAGATTGCTCTTGACGATTTCGAGGTTGCTGTCTTTTTGTTTGATCCATTCCAGATATTCCTTCATCATCAGATCGTAGTTGCGCATGTAATAGTAAATCCGCGCCAATTCGTAATTATAGAGTCCCGGATTTTGACTGGTTCGACCTTTGATGTATACTTTTTCGGCATATTCAAATTCGCGGCGGTTAATCAGTTGGTTGGCCAACGTGGGGTAAGCTGCCGGATTATTTGAAATCGCTCCAATGGCCTTTTCATAGTTCTTTGCTGACTCAGCATCTTGTCCCATCGCTTTTTTCAGGAAACCCATCTGAACATACCAATAGGTATCGGAAGAACTGCCACGCAATCCTTTTCGAATTTCTTTCTCCGCCTTTTCATAATCAGGAATACCCAATAAACAATCGAGATAAATATTAAAATAACCTTCAGCTTTGGTGCTCGAATACAATTGCTCATACAATTCGGCTGCCTTCCCAAACTCTTTGTTCTGGTAATATTGGCTGGCCAAAATCGACAAATTTTGCAGGTCAGTATTTTGCCCCAATGCGAAGATCGGAGTCAGCAGAAATATGATCCAAAGAAAGTTCTTCATGAACCCATTTTAAATTGAAGTACAAAAATAACAAACCAAAGCGTTTACGGAGGCAGTGAAATCGCTTTTAGTATTTTTTGTTGACGATATTGCTGTATTAGCCTTTCCTCAGAGGAAATGCATATTCCAAATCCATATTTGTGTGATATGGTAATGTTGTGTTTAGCCCGGTACGGGCGGCATATTGGTAGCCCAGGGCAATCCCGATTTATCGGTAGTCGCCCTGGGTTTGAGAGCGAATCAAGGAATCGTCCGCGATAGATTGATCAAAAAAGAGAAATTCAGATTCCGGACGAAAGATGGCTTCTCAGGGCAAAAACAAAACATCAAACTTTTATACGCGATTTCCATGGCATTCTCTTTCCTTTAATTGAATGAGCAATTTTTTACTAATTTTGGACAAAATAAAAAAGTACATGGTAGCTGATTTAATGTTTACAGCCTAAAAAGCATGGCACGAAAATGGAATGATTTGTATGATTCTATCAGATAAAAAGGAAGTTCGATTTCCTGTATATCTGAATGAGATACTGAGAAATGCCACCGAAAAACAAATTGCCAATATTGAAATTACTTGTGGGGGAACCGGACTAAACTGGCCGGAATTGGATGAAGATTTGTCGGTTGTTGGAATTCTGGAAGGTCGTTTTGGTAAGGTTTAATAAAATTCAATTGGGTTTAATGGCAAATTTCAATTACGAGGATCTTGGTCTGAAAGACTATAAAGAATGCTGGGATTATCAGGAAACAATACATGCTGAGATTGTTGCCGACAAGCTTTCAGGAAAGAAAAGCAGCGAAATCAACCGTTTTCTGCTGGTTGAACATCCGCATGTTTATACGCTTGGCAAAAGTGGCGATGAGCACAACCTTCTGATCAATGGCGATTTCCTCCGGAAAATTGACGCTGTGTACTACAAAATAAACCGTGGAGGCGACATCACCTATCACGGCCCGGGACAACTGGTAGGTTATCCGATTATCGACCTTGAAAATTACAAAATCGGGGTGAAAGACTACATTTTCAAAATGGAACAGGCCATCATTCAAACCATTACCGAATACGGCTTGGATGGTTCGCTTAAAGATGGTGCTACCGGTGTTTGGCTCGATGCCGCCATTCCGGCGAAATCACGAAAAATATGTGCCATCGGCGTCCGAATCAGCCGCTACGTGTCGATGCATGGATTTGCGTTGAATGTCAATACCGACATGCGCTATTTCAATTACATCAACCCTTGTGGATTTATCACTTATGGGGTTACTTCCATCGAAAAGGAACTGGGCAAAAAAATTGACATGCAGGAAGTCAAGGAAATTGTGAAGGCGAAGTTTAACGGTCTTTACTAAAAAACTGCGGGGATCAAGCAAAATTGCTATTTTTGAACTTCCCAAATCTAAAATCAAAAACCTTGACGATCGATCCAGCCCAAACCTCAGGTCAAAAAGAAAAGCCATCAAAAAGAAAAGTACCGGCTCGATATGTCATCCCGATGCTTGCATTACTTTTTGTGGTGTCGTTAATGACCTTCCTGAACCAATATCAGTTTCTTGAAATCAAAAATTCATTCCTGATTTTCGCCAGATGGAGCTTTCTTGCTGTACTTTTTGGATATGCAGTTCAAAAACGGTCGCTGACTACCTGGATTTTAATCAGTATGATTATTGGGGCAGAGTTCGGGCATGACTTTCCATCGATTGCAATAAACCTGAATTTAATCAGCCAGATTTTTCTCCGGCTTATAAAAACCATTATTGCCCCTCTCCTATTTGCTACCATTGTCGTCGGTATTGCCGGACATTCCGATTTGAAACAGGTTGGCCGGATGGGCTGGAAATCTTTGGTATATTTCGAAATTGTTTCGACAATTGCTCTGATTATTGGTCTGGTTGCTATCAACATCAGTAAAGCGGGTGTGGGTGTCGAAATTCCAAAGGCCATGGAGCATAGCGATTTGGCCGCTGTACCTGCATTGAAAGGAACTGATATTATTCTACATATTTTCCCTGAAAACATTGCAAAATCCATTTATGAGGGACAGATTTTACAGGTTGTCATTTTCAGCATCCTGTTTGGTATTGCAGTTGCCATGCTCAAAGACAAATTCAAACGACCCATGATAAGTTTCACGGAGGCTTTGGCAGAAACCATGTTTAAATTTACCTCAATCATCATGTACTTCGCGCCATTCGCGGTGTTTGCTGCCATCGCATTCAGCATTGGGCAAATGGGTCTCGACATTTTTGTAAATCTATTTAAGTTACTGGCCACCCTGTATGTTTCTTTGATAGTATTTTTAGCCGGAGTTTTGCTTCCCATTGCACTTTTGTTCCGGATACCTGTGCGGAAATTTATTACAGCAATTTCAGAACCTGTTGCCATTGCTTTTGCCACAACCAGTTCCGAATCGGCATTGCCCATTGCCATGGAGCGGATGGAAGAATTTGGCGTACCCCGCAAAATAGTGGCTTTTGTAATGCCTACAGGCTACAGTTTTAATCTCGACGGAACCACTTTGTACCTTTCGCTGGCTACCATTTTTATTGCACAGATCGGTGGAATACACCTTTCGTTCGACAAACAATTACTGATCGTATTTACTTTAATGCTCACAAGTAAAGGAGTTGCCGGAGTTCCAAGGGCATCGCTGGTAATTTTACTCGCAACAGCTTCCAGCTTTGGTTTACCCATCTGGCCAATCTATATCATTTTGGGTATCGATGAACTGATGGATATGGCCCGAACCTCAGTCAACGTCATTGGAAACTGTCTGGCGACTGTGGTTATCGCACGCTGGGAGAACGAGTATCCTCCTGAAAAACTTGCCAAAGAGAATTCGGTTTAGTTTTATTCCTCGAGTTTCAGTTTTCAATCCAATTCAGGATAGAAACCGGATGACAAAAGCCACTTTTTTTATACCCAAAATAAATCCACTTTTAACTTCAAATTGAAATCTGTCAAAACTAAATCTAAAAATACAAGTCAATGGAATCAAACAGAAGGGATTTCCTCCGGAACACGATACTCGGAACCGGAATGCTGGCAACCGGACTGGCTGGTCAGGCAGCTTCATTAAACAGTGAAATAAGTGCTGTCGGCAGAAAAAACAAATCCAAACAGCAGTTCAACATGTGCGGCTATGCGGCACCAAAACTCGATAAAGTCAGGGTAGGTTTTGTTGGTATCGGAGATCGTGGTTCGGGTGCTGTTGAGCGAATGACGTATATCGAGGGTGTTGAAATTACGGCACTTTGCGATACGCGCCAGGGAGCTGTTGACGGGGCTCAGGAAATACTTACAAAAGCAGGACTTCCTAAAGCAAAAGAATTTGTTGCCGGCGACCTTGGGTTTAAACAATTGTGCGAAAGCAATCTGGTCGACCTTGTTTATATTGCCACACCTTGGGAGTGGCATGTGCCGGTTGCAATTTCGGCTATGGAAGGTGATAAACATACCGCTGTTGAAGTTTCTACGGCAAAAACTATGGATGAATGCTGGCAAATTGTCGAAGTCTCCGAACGCACCCGTAAACATTGTATTATTCTGGAGAATTGCTGCTACGATTTCTTTGAATTACTTACCCTGAATATGGTTCGGCAAGGTGCTTTTGGCGACCTGATTCATGGTGAAGGTGCGTACATCCATGATTTGGATTATTGGTTGTTTAACAAACCAAAAGATGCCGACATGACTGACGGGGCTTATACCAAAATGTGGCGCATGCACGAAAACAAACGTAAAGCCAACGTTTATCCAACACACGGCTTAGGTCCGATTTGCCAGGCGATGAATATTAACCGGGGCGACAAGATGGATTATCTGACTGCAATGATGTCGGCTGATTTTACCCTGAAAAGCAAGATCGAGGCGAAAGCGAAGGAAGATCCTTTCTTTCAGCAGTTTGTTGGCTGGGACATGCGTGGAAATATGGATATTCAATTGATAAAAACCAACAAAGGACGCACCATTATGATTCAGCATGATGTAAGTTCACCACGTCCATATTCAAGGATCCATATGCTTAGCGGGACAAAATGTTTTGCCCAAAAATGGCCGCTTCAGCACATCGCATTTGGCCACGAAGTAGCCGACGAAGCAAAAATAAAAGAGCTCGAGGATAAATATAACCCCGAAATTATCCGTCGCATGGGCGACATGGCAAAAAAAGTCGGAGGACACGGTGGAATGGATTTTATGATGGATTGGCGTTTAATTGATTGCCTGCGCAATGGCCTGCCAATGGATATGGATGTGTATGATGCTGCTGCCTGGAGCTGTATAACACCTCTTAGTGAATGGTCGATAGCCAATGGCTCCAAACCAATTGAGATTCCTGATTTTACAAGGGGAGCCTGGAAAACCAACGCACCTGTTGAATTAACTCTGAAAGGTGGCGGAACAACCGGTGTAAGAGAACTCAAGAAGTAAAATAAAGGAAATCAGGAAAGGAGAAAGAATAGTAGTTCTGAAAATTTAAATACCCTGCTGGAAGATATTCCGGCAGGGTATTTTTTTTATTCACTGACAAATTTAGTCTCTATATGATTTGTGTCATTAGCTAATTCCGGTTAATTCTCAAGCATTCCATCAGTAACCCATTTATTCAACAGGGCAATATTTGCTTCAGACAATCTGGTTCCACCTTTTGGCATCATTCCTGAAGCACCTTGTGCAAGACTTACCCGCTCAATAATTGCCGAAATTTTAGCTTTTGCCTGTGCATATTGATCCCATTTGTTAGGATTTCCTCCACCTTCGAGGTGGCAAGGTGTACAGTTAACTACAAATATTGGCTTAATATCAGCATTGTAAGTAACTTTGGCCGCTAGCGCAGGTTTTGGCATCACCGTAGCAAATGATGAGTTATTTAATGTACTCGGATCAGCCTGCGATCCAAGAATTGAAACAGCATAAGGATAAGTTCCGGCAGGCAATACCTTGTAAACCAAGGTTAAAGTCTCACTTGCACCACTGGACAAAGCTCCAATTGTCCAGGCCAAATCAGTATATGTTCCAACGGTAGCTGAGTTGGATACCAAAGTATAACCAGTCGGAAGGTTATTAGTAACATCAACACCTGTTGCATTATCCGGGCCAACGTTGCGAGCCACTATGGTAAACGTAATATTGGTTCCAATAATAGGTGTCAGGTCGCTGGCAGTTATTTTTGCCGTAAGGTCAACTGAAGAAGTTTCCTCCTTGTCACAAGAATTCAGGAATAAGAATCCTGCACTCAAAAACAGAATTAGCAGTTTGCTTTTCATAAAAATATTTTTAAATAGATGAATATAAGAAATTTAGTAAAATCAATGCTGTATTCCTATTCAATAGAAAAGTAACAAGCCTTTTATTTAAATGTTCAAACAATCATCATTTTTACTAAAAAAAGGTGGTCTGTATTTCTACAGCCACCTTTTGTAAATTTATCTTTTTAAATCAGAATAGAATGTTCCTGATGTTTTTCTGTTCTAATTCGCATCTCTGACTTTTCCGGAGCCAGATATCGATGAATCGATATTCGGATTTCCCTTATAGTTTACATTTCCTGAGCCTGAAACCCGGGCGTTCAAATTATTATTGGCTTCAATACTTACATTTCCCGAGCCCGAAACTTTTACGTTCACATCGTCGGCATTAAAATCCAAAGCTTTTAGATTTCCACTTCCCGAAATACTTGCGCTTAATAGCTTCGCTGCAGTTTCCCCTGCCAGATTAACATTGCCAGAACCGGAAATAGTTGCATACACTTCCTTAGCAGAAAGCTCCATCAGTTTGATGTTTCCGCTGCCGCTCACTGCCAGGTTCAGTTCTTCTGCATTGATCCGATCTTCAGCAATAATATCACCTGAACCCGAAACTCCCAGCCTTTTAATTTCTGCCGCAGTAATGTAAATGGTTATTAGACCGGGATTAAAATCATTCCAGAAATAATTTTTATTGGGGAAACGGATAATCAGTTCACCTTCTTTTACTTCAGTAATAATTTCTTCAAGAGTTGAAGATTTTGCCACAATTTTGAGGTTTTGATTTTCACCTTGTTTAAGTTGAACATTGGCGCTAATTCTCAACGAAATTGAAGTGAACTTATCTACTTTCCGGGTCTGTTCTTCTGCCTGAACCTGAATACCAGCCAGGATAAACGCAAATAAAATGAATGCTGCTGCTAATTTTGTTTTCATCTGTTTTCTATTTTATGAGTATGTGTTTCCTTTTCATAACGTAAGTATAGACGGCAAATTATTCATGAAGTTGCATTGTGGCAGAAAAAAGTGGTCAGTCTCAGTATTCAGAAGTACAAGATGCTGCGACAGTTTCATCTTTATCGCAAGTTGCAGATTTCTCGTAAGCGGTATACTGCGCTTGAAAACTGAAAACTTTTTTATTCGTCGTCCAAATCAAACAAACCTTCGGGAATGCGAAGTTCTATTTCGTGAAGATCTTCATCAAGGCGGACAATCAAATCATCGTTAAGTGGCACCATGGCTTCTTTGCCCTGATATTCAACCGAGAGCAAAACATTTCCGGAGAAATCGTTGACCTCAGTAATTTCACCAATCAGGCCAAGCGTTTCGTCAAATAACTGATAGCCAATCAAGGCATGAGGACTCATTTCATCTTCAAATTCAATCACAACGTCGCGGTCGACATAAACCGACAGCCCGCAAAGATCTTTGGCTTTTTTATCCGTGTCGACCCATTCGAGCTGAGAGATGACCGATTCGCCTGATTTAAACCGCAAACCTCCTTCAGCAATAAAATAAGGAACGAGCAGATTGTCGATCTCCAGAAATAGTGGTGGATTCTCTTCGAGGGTTTCGTAGTATTCTTCCTGAAACCGGATGACCAGTTCGCCATGAATTCCATGCGGTTTCAGAATAAAGCCAACTTTAACGCAATTGATTTTCGGTATTGTTTCCATGGGGGTAAAAATAGAAAAAAGCGACAGATTTCTCTATCGCTTTTTATGTGGTCTGTTTTAAACTGTAATTCAAAACAAAATTTGGCTGGAAATTAACCTTCTGCTTCTTCCGGAGCAGCTTCTTCAGCTACTACTTCTTCAACAACAGGTGCTGGTGCTGGCGCAGAGGCGGCACGTGCAGCGGCAGCGGCTTCAGCATTGCGTTTGGCAATTGCATTAGCACGTTCTGCATTCTTTTTAGCTTCCATGTCGAACTGAGCTTTTTTCGAAGTCTCAGTACTAACTACTAATCCATCTTTCTTAGCCTGAACTTTATTCGCTTTATCGGCTACCCAAGCTGCGAATTTAGTTTCAGCTTCTTCGGCAGTGAAAGCGCCTTTGGCGACACCACCTAAAAGATGTTTTTTGTACATTACTCCTTTGTAAGATAAAATAGCTCTTACTGTATCGGTAGGTTGAGCGCCATTGTTAAGCCATGTTAAAGCTTTGTCAAAATCGAGATCGATCGTAGCAGGGTTCGTGTTTGGATTATAAGATCCAATCCTTTCTACATTTTTACCATCCCGTGGTGCTCTGCTATCAGCTATCACAATGTGATAGTAAGCATACCTTTTGCGCCCGTTGCGCTGCAATCTGATTTTTGCTGGCATTTTGCTTGATTTTAATTGATAAACAGTTATAAAAAATTTGTGGCGCAAAGATAAAACTTTAATCCTGAATTCAAAACCGACTTTGAAATAAAACCGTAATAAACTACTGACAAGCAAACTTCTTCATTTTTACTACTTTTACCCAATGTTTGAACGGATAAAAATAATCAGGAAACTTACTATTCTGGTCTTGTTCTTTTGGGGTTCACTCAATGCGAGTGCCGATTTCAAGACAAATGTTCATTTTATCTCCCGAAGCGAAGGCCTTTCAAACGGAGCGGTGAATACCATCGTGAAAGATTCGGAAGGGTATATCTGGTTCGGAACCTGGAATGGATTAAACCGATACGACGGGAGTAATATGGTTACTTATCTGCCAGGCAGCAATTTCAATTCCATTCACAATCATGTCATCCGGGAACTTTACCCCACAGCATCAGGTGCTATCTGGATATTGACTAACAAAGGCGTCGGTTTGTATGACAATATTCTCGACCGTTTTAGCGCTTTTTTTACCAGCGAATCAGAACAAATCAATTATGAAAATGACATTTCAATTTGTCACTCCGATGGATTTGGCACCATAGCCTCGGTATTCGATCGCGGAATTTTCAAATATGACAGTACAAACAAGCAATTCGATAAACTAATTTTTGATCAGGCGTCGCAGTCAGCTTCACTTAGTATCAAACGAATTCATATTATCAATCAAATCGCCTATTGCATTTCAGGAGATGGTAAATTGTTTCTTCTTCAAGACAGCCACCTTCAGGAAATACTGAAACTTCCTCTAACCGGAACCTTGTCTTCATCCATTTCAGTTTCAATAAATAAGCAACCCTTCCTGCTAATTACCCAGAGAACGGGTGCTACCTTAATGGTTGACCTGAAAGGGAAAACCTTTCAGCAACTAAGTATTCCGGATGACGTAATCACTTCATTTTCGCTTTCAAAACAAAAAGAAAGACTATGGGTGGGCACTGAAAAAGGCAAAATATACAGTTTCAATCTTCTGACCCGTAAATTTGAAATATTCAACATTCTTTCAGGCCTTTTTGTAGTCAATCCGATTGCAACCCGAATATTAAGCATTTACGAATCAGAATCTGATATTTTGTGGATCGGCACTGATGGCAATGGAGTTTACACCTTGAAACTTTCTGAAATTCCGAATAAAAGTCTGGCATCAAACCAGTTATCATACCCGATCGTACGAAGCATTTTAGTTACCCGTACCGGTGATGTTCTGATTGGCACAAAAGGTGGAGGAATTGATGTTTTCGATTCCAATGGAAATCATATCCGGAAGATATCGGTCAAAGACGGGTTGAGCAACGGTTCGGTACTTTCGTTTCACGAACACGAAAATGGATCCATCTGGGTTGGTTCTGATGGAAAGGGCGTCGATATCATTTCGCCGAACTACCAAACGATCCGCAATTTTCCACGCGATTTCAAAACTTCCACTCCTTTCGATTTTGCATCAGTTTACCGCATCCTAGAAGACAGTGACGACCGAATTTACCTGGGCACCAGTGGCTATGGAGTTATCCGGATTGATCTGGATCAAAAAACCGGGTTCCCCACTAATTACGATCAACTTATTCTTGATAAAAGCATTACAGCGCCTGAGCTTCAAAAGCAAATCGTCTATGCGCTGGCTATCGAAAAATCAGGAATGATTTGGATTGGAACCAGAGGATTAGGCGCTTACCGGTACAATACAATTACAAGTCGTGTAATTGCACAATACACCACAACGACGAATCCAAACCTAATCAGGAATGATGATATCCTCTGCATGTATGCCGGCCAAAATAGTCCGGTATGGATTGGCAGCAGCAATGGCATTTATAATTTGATTCCCATTTCTTCCGATTCGGTTAAAGTTGCCGAATTTGAAGTTCTGTCCGAACTTGCCAACACCAGCATTCATGCCATGCAGCTTGATAATCTTCAAAATTTATGGCTGACAACCAATCAGGGACTTTCGTTAATTGATAGTAGCCGAAAAAAAATTAGGAGTTTTAATACCAACGATGGTTTGATTAATTTGGAATATAGCGACGGAGCTTCGTTTTTCGATAAAAAAACGAATCGGTTGTATGTTGGTGGAACCATGGGTGTTGACATTTTACAAACTGATCAGATTAAATTCTCTTCCTATTTTCCACCGATTGCAATCAATCAGTTGCTCATCAAAAACATTCCGATAGAACCAAAAGCTGAAGGAGTGTTAACCAGCCGCATCAACCATCAGAAAAAACTGATACTGAACTACAATCAAAACTCAATCACTCTCGAGGTTTCACCCATTGCACTCTGGGGACAGGAACGACACCGTATTTCGTATCGGCTGAAAAATTTCGATAACGAATGGATTAACAAACCAAATAATCAGCCGATCAGTTTTTCAAATCTTCCTGCTGATAAATACCTGCTTCAAATTCGGGCAAGTGACGAAAACGGCAACTGGTCAAAGGAAATGAGGGAAATAGAGATCATTGTTAAGCCTCCGGTCTGGCTAACATCATGGGCCATTTCAGGGTATATTTTACTTTTTCTTGGAATTCAGTTCTTCATTTTTTCAGCCTACCGTCGAAGGGAAGCGCGGAAAAAAGAAGCAACACTTCAGGAATTTCTGAAGAAAAAGGAGGAGGAACTGCACAATTACAAAATTGAATTCTTTACCAATGTGGCACACGAGTTTCGGACTCCGCTGACCCTCATCACTTCTCACATTCATGCCTTGCTCGAAGATACCCGAAATACATTTGAAAATCCGCGACTCTTAAAAGTTTACAACAACAGCATAAAAATTCAGAAACTGGTATTGGAAATCATGCAGTTCCGAAAGCTGGAAAAAGGAAAAGAACCTTTAAATATACAACTCACCAAGCCCTTTGAACTTACACAGGAAGTGGTGTCCGATCTCGAACTTTTAGCCCAGCAACGAAACATTAGTTTCGAAGTCAATTCGTCCGATCCTGAACTTACTTTCAGGACCGATGCGGATAAATTTCAACGGATAGTTACCAATTTGATTTCGAATGCCATCAAATACAATAATCCGGGAGGCTTTGTCAAGGTTTTCCTGAAATCTGATCAATCGTCGCTCGTCGTTGAAATTGAAGACAACGGAATAGGAATCCAACCTGAGTATTTCCAAAAAGTATTTGAACCTTTCGGGATTTCATCGGCCATGCGAAAAGGTAGTTTTCCCGGATTCCGGTCAACAGGTCTCGGATTGGCGGTTACCAGAGGCCTTGTTGAATTACTCGAAGGAACTATTAATTTTGAAAGTAAGAACGGTGAAGGAACAAAATTCACCTGCATTTTCCCGGATGTCCATCAAATAAGTCCGCCTGAATTGATCAGCGCAGCCTATGAATTTGATGAAATCAGCTTCATAGATGAAACGGAATCGGATAAGCCATTCACTAATTCGAAAGTTTTAGCCGGCAAACCATCAATTCTATTGGTCGATGATGATCCTGAAATACTGACTTTATTACGCGACTTTCTTCAGGCGGATTACAACCTTCTTTTTGCTGTGAACGGGATTGAAGCATACAAAATTGCAATTGCCGAAAAACCGGACCTGATTGTTTCGGATGTAATGATGCCACTGATGGATGGAATTGAACTCTGCAGCAAACTGCGTGAAGACTTTGATATTAGCCACCTTCCTATTATCCTGTTGACAGCCAAGGCTGAGATCGAAGACCGGATTACAGGATTAAAAGCCGGAGCCGATTCATACATACCCAAACCATTTCATCCTGAACATCTGAAAATTCGTATCGAAAAACTCCTGCAATTCAGGAATTCAGTCAAGCGAAATTTTGGCAAGCAGGAAAGTAATTCAACCCTGGTCAAAGAGATTCCTGATCCTTTCTTTCAGAAAATGCTCAATTTCATCGACCAGAATATTGATGATGAATCGCTTTCATCTGAAACCCTTTGTGATAAACTCGCCATCAGCAAATCTTCACTCTACAATAAAACCAAATCAGTACTTGGAATTACACCGCACAGTTTGATCAATCAGCGCCGTTTGAGCAAAGCAGCAATTCTGCTTCAATCGACTACCATGACCGTTAGCGAAATTATCGATCAAACCGGGTTTGCCAGCCGAACCCATTTCTACGAGTTGTTTAGTAAAGTCTACGGATGTTCACCTTCCGACTACCGGAATAAATCGATGGTAAAGTAATTTAGGACAAGATGCTATTTATCAGGCAATAAGTAAATATTTCCTGCAAAAATAAAGTTATGGAAATAACACGTTTTATAGCCGGAAAACATGCGAAACAATTCGGATATTCTAGTTTCACCCCGGAACCTGTAAATCACGAATGGTTGGTTAGCGATGCAAAAGTAAACCGACTTTTAAATGATGCGACCAGAAAACTGGGAGAGTTAAATGCCTTCTCATTTATGAAGATACATCCCCTAATTTCAGACAACATTATCCTTTATTTCTCTCCTTTTACACTCTACCGTACAAGATCGGGAACAGACCGGACATAGATACTTTCATCCAACCGTAGCTTTGTTGCAGCTAAAACAATACTACCAATGGATATTGCAAATCGATTCTCCCAAAACCCGTTACTTCGTCCGGCAGATCTGAAGCCCGGCATTGAAGGTATGGAAATTCTTTGCCTGCTGAACCCGGGCGTTTTTCAATTCGAAGGAAAAATCTGGCTGCTTTTGCGTGTGGCTGAAAGGCCCAAACAGATTGAAGGAAAAATCAGTTTCCCGGTATATAATAATAAAGGGAATATCGAAATCCTGAGTTTCGATAAAAACGATCCCGATCTGGATGCTTCCGATCCGCGGATAATCAATTATAAGAAGAAAGATTATTTAACCACACTCTCCTACTTACGGCTGGTTTGCAGCGACGACGGAATCAACTTTTCGGAACCGGATGGTTATCCACCTATTTTCGGAAAAGGAGAACTCGAAACTTTTGGCATTGAAGACTGCCGGGTAGCTTCCATGTCCGACGGATTTAGCCTTTCGTTTACTGAAGTTTCTGAATTCGGTGTTGGCGTTGGACTGATCAGAACCAAAGACTGGAAGAACTTCGACCGAAAAGGAATGATTTTCCCTCCACACAATAAAGATTGTGCACTCTTCGAAGAAAAAATTAACGGCAAATATTACGCTTTGCATCGGCCAAGCAGCCCTGAACTAGGCGGAAATTACATCTGGCTGGCCGAATCGCCCGACCTGATTCACTGGGGACAACACAAGTGTATTGCCACCGTTCGTCCTGACAGTTGGGATTCGAAGCGCGTCGGAGCTGGCGGAGCGCCAATCCGGACCGAAAAAGGTTGGCTCGAAATTTATCACGGCGCCAACAGCGACCATCGTTATTGCCTGGGAGCCTTGCTTCTCGACCTCAACGATCCTTCCAAAGTACTTGCCCGCAGCATCGAACCCATCATGGAGCCCATTGAAACCTACGAACAAACCGGATTTTTCGGGAATGTAGTATTTACAAACGGACATTACGTGAAAGGTGACGACATCTACATGTATTACGGAGCCAGTGACGAAGTGATTTGCGGCGCCAAACTCTCCATATCAGAAATCCTATCTTCATTAACCGAATAGCCATTCTTCCAATGATAGCAAAACTGACTGCCGAGTTTAAATTTTTCCTTTCAATGCCTCAAAACATGCGGGTGTTGCTGATTACCAACATGCTTTATGCTTTGATACTGCCCGTTGTCGAGATATTTATGGCAGCCTATATCATGCGCTATTTTGTCGACACCAGCTATGTGGCCATCTTCCAGGTTGCCATGTATACCGGGATTATCATCACCTCGCTGACCAACGGTTTTTTGCTGAAAAGTTTCAAAGTTGCCCATCTGTACAGTTTTGGTATTCTGCTGAGCGGCCTGTCGATGGTCGCCATGATGTTTGTGAAAGACATAAAATTGTTTGGCTTGATCGTTTCAGGAACCATGATTGGCGCGGCCTCCGGATTTTTCTGGACCAACCGATACCTGATGGCGTTGAACACGACCAAAGATGAAAACCGAAATTACTTTTTCGGACTCGAATCGTTCTTTTTTACTATTGCCAATATCACTATTCCACTTGCAATTGGCGCTTTACTTGCTTCCATCGACGGAATGCATCTGATGGGAATCGAATTCAATATTTATAAAGGTTACCAAATCGTTACCCTCATCGTGTTTCTGGTTACCATACTGGCCGTTTTTTCCTTGGCCCGAGGCAAATTCGAAAATCCGGTTCAGAAAGATTTTCTCTATTTCAAGTTTGACAGACTTTGGAACAAACAGATTTTACTGGCATTCCTGAAAGGATTGGTACAGGGATTTCTGGTTACCGCTCCGGCCATGCTGATTATGAAATATGTTGGAAAAGAAGGATCGCTTGGACTGATTCAGGGAATCAGCGGTGGATTAACGGCCATTCTGATTTACTTGCTGGGTCGCTTTGCCAAACCCAAACATCGCATCATCATTTTCGGCTTTGGGATAACCCTTTTCCTGATCGGAACTGTGGTTAACGGTATCGAGCTGTCCATGTTCGGGGTAATGGTTTTTGTTCTCTGCAAGGTTTTCTTCCAGCCGCTACACGATCTGGCATATTACCCGATTATGATGAAGGTGATTGACGTGGTTTCGAAACGCGAAAACCGCAATCAGTATGCTTATATCCTCAACCACGAGTTTGGCCTGTATGCCGGACGAGTAGGCGGACTTGGCTTATTCATCTTTCTGGCATTTTACGTTTCCGAAACCTTCGCGCTTCGTTATTCACTGATCATTGTTGCAGTGCTGCAGATGCTATCCATTCCTCTGGCTAAAAACATCATGAAAGATTCTTATTCTGAGAACAAATGAAAAACATGACTCTTAAAATATTATCACTGGCAATCCTTGCAGGATTATTCTCCTGCAACCCGCAACTGGGCGAACCGGTGGTTCAAACCTCTTTGCAACGGGTTGAGCAGATGCCTGATTTGCCTCAGCCATTGAAAATCATCGACTGGAAGAAAAAAACAATGCAGTTCGACAGTCTGGTTTACAATTTCAGTAATCAGGATACCTACGGACCACTGATTTGGCTCGACAGTTCCCGACGGAACATCGATCAGGTGACTTACGGACTTTACACCGTGATTGGTGATGTTCGGCAGGGACCCCGGAAAAACAAGGGCGAGTTTCATGAAGCGCTCACCTCATACAATTCATTGATCGGTGCAGGCTTGATGGGAATTGATAAAACCAATCAGCATGGGTTCAATTTTGTTAAGATGTCTCAGAACTATTTTAACAGCACCACAAAATGGAATATCATCATGAACAACACCAATCCTGAAGTTGCCATGGCGGGTGGTGGTTATGGCCGCGACTGGTGGTACGATGTTTATCCCAATGTGCTGTATTACGGTGTTGCCGCGCTTTTCCCGAATGTTGAAAATACGGAATCAATTCAACGGAAGGTAGCCGAACAATTCTTCAAAGCCGACTCAGTGCTGAATAAAAACTACGATTATTCCTATTTCGATTACGCCCAAATGAAAGGCATGAAAAATAACATACCGTTTCAACAGGATGTTGCCGGCGGACATGCCTGGATATTGTACTCGGCGTATTATAAATTCGGCGACAAACGCTACCTCGCCCGTTCAAAAAGTGCCACTGAAGCTTTGTTAAGCCAAAAAGAAAGCCGCTTTTACGAAATGTTGCTCCCGTTTGGAACCTACACAGCCGCTCGCCTCAATGCCGAACAGGGAACCAGTTACGATGTGACCAAACTCCTGAACTGGATGTTTGATGGCTGCCAGTCGAAAGACGGGCGCTACGGATGGGGTGTGATTGCCGAAAAATGGGGCGATTATGATGTGTCCGGTCTACAGGGAAGCATTACCGATGGCGGTGGATATGGCTTCTTCATGAATTCAGTTGCCATGGCCTGGCCGTTGGTTCCAATGGTTAAATACGAACCTCAGTATGCGCAAACAATTGGCAAATATATGCTGAATGTGGTTAATGCATCGCGTTTGTTTTACCCCGACCAGGTTGACAATGCTCACCAGTTTCTTCCTGAATTGAAAGATTTGACTCATGGAATTATTGGCTACGAAGGTCTGCGCAAAGTGGATGATTACAGCAAACCTGAATTGAAAGGTATTTCGCCGGTTTCAACCGGAGACGGACCAAAATGGACAGCCGGTCAGCCGAAAGAATCCATGTTTAGCCTATACAGCACATCGATTGTCGGCATTTTTGGTGCCATTGTCAATAAAACAGATGTCGCTGGAATTCTGGCGCTCGATTGCAATGCAACAGACTTCTATGCTGAGAATAAATATCCGGAATACCTCTATTACAATCCCTATAAAAAAGACACAACTGTAACCTTTTCTTCAGCGACAAGCGTGGATTTGTTTGATGTTCTCTCGAAAAAATACATGGCAAGAGGCGACAGTGGAAATGTAAAAATTAGGCTGCTGGCAGGCAAGGCAGCTCTGGTTGTCATCCTTCCTTCAGGAACAAAACTGAAACCTGTAGGATCAAAAATAAAAGCCGGAAATGTAGTAATCGCATATAAATAATGCACAGGACTTTGCCCTGTGCTATTACATGACGGTCTTTCAGACCTCTAGTTGGGTGAGATAATCGATTACGGCAGAAGGGGCAAAGCCCCGACATATTTCAGCATAGGATGAAGTGAAACGGAATCCTATGAAAATATAAATGTTTAACTATTTCAAAAACCAATAATATGAAAAAACTAGCATTATTAATGATTTTGATTTCGGTCACCGTTTCGCTATTTGCACAACGAACGGTTGAAGGAACCGTAAGTGATGCCAAAAACGGTGAGACACTTATCGGAGTTTCGGTCATAATCAAAGGGACGAAGGTTGCTACTATAACCGACTTCAACGGCAAGTACAGGCTGGTATCCGATGAGTTGTCCGATGAATCGGTGATAACATTCTCGTACATGGGATTTGCATCGCTTGAAAAAACAGCAGGCCCTCAAACTGTGATTGATGTTATACTGACACAGGAAGATATTTTGCTGAACGAAATGATAGTGATTGGATACGGAACTGCCAAAAGGCGAAATATCCTAGGAGCTGTTTCGAAAGTAAATAACAATGATCTCACCAAAATGCCTGTAGCCGACGTGGCGCAAGCTTTGCAAGGCCGCGTTGCCGGAGTTCAGGTAACCCAAAATACAGGCGCTCCCGGAGAAGGCGTTTCAGTGCGCATCCGTGGTGCCGGATCAATCAATTCGGGTAACGATCCGCTTTACATTGTCGACGGTATTCCAACCAACGATGCCTTGAAAATTCTTTCGCCCGGTGATATTGAGAATATCTCGGTTCTAAAAGACGCCTCGGCTGCTGCAATATATGGTTCGCGCGCCAACAATGGAATTGTACTGATAACCACCAAAAAAGGTGTAAAAGGTAAAACCAAAGTTACCTATCGTGGGCAAACTGGTTTTCAGCAGGCAACCAACCTTACCAAAATGGTTAATACCAAAGATTACATTACCATTTATAATGAGTCGGCTACCAACGACAATGCCTTTCTGCCTGAAAGTCTCCAACGGGGTCTTATCACAACAGAAGATGCAGCACGGTTCGCCAATGTGAATCATGTGAAAGAACTGCTTCAGCCAGCCCCGATTAACTCGCACGAAATATCCGTTTCAGGCGGAAATGAAACCACTAATTTCATGATTTCGTCTTCTATTTTCGATCAGAAGGGAATGATATCAGGATCTGGTTATTCCCGTGGAACGGTTCGGGTTGATGTGAATACCAAAGCAAGTAAATGGCTCACAGTGGGGGTGAATATGCTGGCTGGAATTTCAAGTACCGATATCATCGGGAGCTCGGGCGATGGCGCTGGCGGTAATGGCGGAAGTGTGATCAGATATGCTTTCTTCCGTAATCCGGCCATTCCAATCCGGTTTGATGGTAGCGAAACTTTTGTCGACCGTCCTGCCGAATACTTTGGAGCTCAGAAATTCGATTCCTTCCTGGGCGATGGATACAATCCGATTGGAATGAGTGAATACAACGACAATAACCGAAAGGATGACAGCTATTTGGGCAAAGCCTATTTCATTGCCAAAATAACTCCTGAATTAAAATTTACCACGAATGTTGGTGTAGATTACCGCAACTCGTACAGCCGCAAATTTTCACCAACCTGGGGAACATTAGACCGTATTAATGCAAAAAACGGTCTGGGCATCGCTAGCGAACAAGCTGCAAACCTATCAATGAATAACCTGCTTAATTACGAAACTACTTTCGGCGAATCGCATAACTTCTCAGCGATGCTGGGATTCGAAGCCATTAAAAATGGAGGGAAAGGACTCTATTCCAGCGATATGGACTTTCCCGTTGAGCAAAAAGAACTGATCTATATTGGCAACGGACTGGGGATAAAAATCAGCAGTCAAAATGAATATGCATCAACACTGGCTTCACTTTTCGGTAGAGTCAATTACGATTACAAAGAGAAATACTATTTGTCAGGAACTTTGAGGCGCGATGGTTCATCACGGTTTACAGGCAGCAACAAATGGGGAACATTTTACTCCACTTCTGCCGGATGGGTCATATCAGAAGAAGGTTTTCTACAGGATGTTTCCTGGCTTTCGAACCTTAAACTTCGTGCCGGATATGGTGGCGTTGGAAATCAGGATATCGGACTGTATGCCGACAAAGACCGGATTTCTCCCTATTACAACTATGCTTTTGGCAACATCTCTAACAGTGGATATGCACAATCAGCGCTCGGAAACACTAACCTGAAATGGGAAACCAGCTTTCAGTACAACGCCGGATTGGATGCTGAACTATGGAAAGGCGCATTTGCTTTCGCGATCGATTACTATTATAAAGTGACTGAAAATATGTTGGTAAAAGCCTCGAATCCTCCATCAACCGGATATGCCGAAGCTGCATGGATTAACAATGGTTCGGTATTAAACAGCGGAGTTGAACTGGAAGCCACTTACCGCGTCAAAAAAGACGATTGGGGATATTCCATTGGTGGAAACATTGCCTTTGTGCACAACGAAGTTCTCAAACTGGAAGCGCCGCTTTATGGCGGACGGGTTGAATCGGGTATTGATGCCACGCAAACGGAAGTCGGTCATCCGATCGGATCATTTTATTTGCTCGAAATGGAAGGTGTGTTCCAAAACGAAACCGATGTTTTGCTCTCGGCCATTCAGGGAAATGACATTCACCCGGGCGATGTGAAATATAAAGACAATCACACCGACGGTCATATCGACAACCTCGACCGGGTTTATCTTGGGAGTGCAATCCCAAAACTAACCGGAGGACTGAATTTTGCCGGAAACTACAAAAATTTTGACCTGAGCATGTTTTTTCAGGGTGTTTACGGCAACAAAATCTATTCGCAGGTCAACCAGGATATTGAAGGATTTTACCGCGGATTTACAGTTACACAGCGCTACTTTGATGAACGCTGGACCGGCGAAGGTACTTCGGATACACAGCCCAGGGCATCATGGACCTCCAAATCGAACAACGCGATGCCTTCTTCCAGGTTTCTGGAAGATGGCTCATACGTTCGCCTGAAAAACGTTCAAGTCGGCTATAATATTCCGGAGAAAACACTTAGGGCGATTAAGTTATCGCAGGTCAGGATTTATGCTTCGGGAACCAACCTCTTCACACTCACCAACTATTCAGGACTTGACCCTGAAATGACGGTGAGCGACAACTCTAAAAACGAGGGCGACCGCGCTGCCGGTATCGACTGGGGAACTTATCCTTCGGCAATGACTTTCATGCTTGGACTTGACATCACTTTTTAATCTTATTGGCTATGAAACGAACTATAATCAAACAATCAAACACTTTCAGAAATCAGATGATGAATGTGAATGTCGCTAAAATCAAGGGAAAGAAAATGCAACTAATCATGTTGGTTGTTTTACTTTCCATCCTATTAAGTAGTTGTGAAGATTTTCTGACCGAAAATCTGAAAGGCAGTTTCTCTACTGAAACTTTTTACAAGAACGACAAACAGGCCATCCAGGCCATAAACGGAGTTTACAGCGCCATTTCCTTTTCGAGTGCGGACAACGTAATCTGGGTCTTTGGTGATGTTGCTTCAGACGATGCTGTCAAAGGAGGAAATCCGGGCGATCAGGCTGAAATTACATACATCGACGAATTCACAGCGAATTCAACCAACGGCATGATCATCAATTACTGGACGTTTACTTATGAAGCCATTGCGCGCGCCAACAATGTAATTGCCAACGTTCCGGCAGTTCCGATGGACGAAGTATTAAAAAATCGTATCATCGGCGAGGCAAAATTCATCAGGGCATACAGCTATTTCAACCTCGTAAATATCTTCGGAAAGGTTCCGCTTAAACTGTTGCCACAACTCTCTCAGGAAACGATCCATGTTCCGCTGAGCGAAGTGACAGCCATTTATCTTCAGATTGAAAAAGATTTAACTGAGGCTGCCGCTGTTTTACCGGTTACCTATACGGTTTTGGATATTGGCCGTGCAACTAAAGGAGCTGCATTGGCAATGCTCGGAAAAGCAAATTTGTACCAACAGAAATGGGCAGATGCTTCGGGTTATTTCCAACAGGTTGAAGACCTTGGAATTTATAGTCTTTTGCCTGATTTCTCCAGCAATTTCAAGTGGACCAATGAAAACAGTACAGAATCTATTTTCGAGATCCAGCAACTTACAGCGCAAAACCCTTTCACGGGAAATGCGATGAATCAGTGGTTTGCACCTCCGGCTGAAGGTGGTTATTATTTCAATGCTCCAACCCAAAGTCTGGTTGATGCGTTTGAGAAAAGTGCTACAGGCGAAGTTGACCCCCGCCTCGATGCTTCAATTGGCCGCGATGGCCAGCCTTGGCTGAATGGCGATATTTTCAGTACAACCTGGTCATCTGCCACAGGATTCCTTACTAAAAAACATCAGCAACCTCTTTCCGAAGTATCTTCTTCGTTAAAAGGCGATGGTGACCTCAACTATATATACCTGCGTTATGCCGATGTTCTGCTCATGAAAGCAGAAGCATTTAATGAAACAGGCAATGTTGAACAGGCCCTTGCAAACCTCAATAAAGTGAGGCAGCGTGCACGTTCAGGCTTTGCCGGAACTCCTCCTGATGATCTGCTGGCTGATATCACAACTACAGATCAGAACGTCCTTCGTACAGCCATTCAGAAAGAGCGAAGGGTTGAACTGGCACAGGAATTTCACCGCTATTTCGACCTGACACGCTGGGGCAAAACCTTTGCCGAATCTGCACTTGGCAAAGATTTTAACTACGAAACCAAAAGGTATCTTCCGATTCCTCAGGCTGAAACAGATGCCAATCAGGGCATAAATCCTTGAGAGCACTAATGCAATTCATTCATATTAATAACAATTAAAAGTAACATTATGAAAATGACAAGTTTGATTAAAGTACGTACGATGCTGCTTATGCTTTTTGTAAGTTCAGCAATCATGTTCAGTTCGTGTAACGACGAAGAAAAAATCGTTGAAGGCAGCAAAACCAACCTCAATGCAACGATTGTAGAGGCTGATGCACTTTCAGTTTCGGCTACCATTGCCGATTATCCACAGGCTGCGATCACTAGTTACAACGCAACCTTAACCACAGTGAAAGCTGCTGCTGCTACTCCTCTTACCCAGGTTGAAATCGATAACCTGAATATTCAGTTAAAAGCTGCTATGGTAACCTTAGACTCAAAGGCTTATGGCTTTATTGACGACGCCCTTTACCTGAATGCAGGATGGCATTTTGACGAAGGAACAGGAACGACTGCAACTGCTTACTCAACCGTTAAACATGTCGGAACCTTTAAAGCAGGAAATGCAGTTATAATGGGTGCCAATGCCAAGTCACCAACATGGGGTAATGGTGTAAAAGGTGGAAAATCTATCGTTCTGGATGGAGGAGCTCATCTTGAAGTTCCTTACACAACTGCCTTTCTTCCTGCCAATATAACCATCTCTGTTTGGGTTAAACCTACTGTTTTGAGAGCTGACAATTACATCGTATCTCAAAATTACTGGACCGGTTACAAACTGCAAACTCAGGACGGTGGAAAACCATTCTTTACTTTCAAAAAAGTAGATGGCGGCATCGTTGACGCCGACAATGAAACTGACAATTCGGTTAAAGTTAACGTTTGGAATCACATTGTTGTGAGTGTAAACGGAACAAGCAAGGAATTAAAGTTTTACGTAAATGGTACCCTTACCAAAACATGGACAGAAGCCAATAAAGGCATTGGTCCACTTGTTCAAACACTTGCTGCTCCAACTGCACAACCGTTTATTATTGGTGGTGTAGCTACTGATGCTGAACTTGCTGCCAATTTCATGGAATGGACAACTTCAGCAAATCTTGGATATTTTGTTGGATCAATTGACGAACTGAAAATCTACAACATCGCTTTGGCTGATGGTCAGGTTTCGAAACTCTACATGGACGAAAAACCATAAGCCGCAGGCAAAGTTTTTTGTTTGATAATTCAGATAGGCCCAATTGAACTGCATGTGAAAGCAGGCTTTTGGGCCTTTCTTTTTAAGAAACTGATTGATATTAAGAGATATGCACATGTCTTGCGATATTCTTTGCCGTCTGCTTTTGCTGACGGATTAATATGCAAACGCGATTTTGGATTTAGCCACAGGGAGTTGGGCTAAAGCCCGGGCTTCATCTCTTACTTCAACCGTTGACTAAAGTCAACGGCAAAGGATAATCGGTTCAATTTTAAGTATTTTAGAAAAAAAAACGGATTCTCATATTGTTTTCATCAGCATATTAAATTGCTCAAAATGTCAATTTCCACAATCAATCTTCGCTTTGTTTTCCTTTTCCTGATGCTTTTTGGTATTGGGTTCAACACCCAAAGCCAGCAGTTGCATCTCCGTGCAACTGGCGATTCCAAAGACGGATTTCGTGTCGATATTTATGACGGCGACCGCCCAATGGTCAGCAATTCCGGAGAGTTCTCCATCTGGCTTTTCAATACCGATGGCAGTACCATGGCAACAATCGCTGTCTGGAAAGGTGAAAAATGGTCCGGAAATGATTCACTGATCACCTTGACCCGTGATTCGTATGTTCCGGAGTTTGATGCCAATTTATCTGTCAGCGTTCAATATCAGATTGTCAACCACAATGTGGTAAAAAAGATCGTTCAGCTTTTTCAGCCCTCCATGACTGACATGTACTATATTCTGGAAGAGACTGCCCGCCCGCCTCAAAAACCACTGAAATACACCACTTTCGAACACGACAATTTCCCCGGCGGATTGGTGCACGAAATGTATCCAGCTACCGGATGGGTAACACCAGAGAACAATGTCGTTGGTTTTTTAACGGATGCCGGCTACCGCAATCAGTTTACCCGCACAACCCGTCGCCGTTTCAGTGGCCGTGGAGGTGGGTTTGTTGGCATGCGTTTACTTCCCGATCCTGCACTTTATGCTGTTGCTACTCCGGAAGAACAGGCACAACAAAACAATTTTATCCGCCAGACTTTTGGTGAAATGTACAACCTCGATGCCGGAACCACCCGGTTGGTCAAAGCCGGAAAAGCCTGGCACAAAGAAGGCAATGTTGAAGTTGAACGCAATGACAGTATCACTTCACTCATTTGTCATCCCGGAGGAAGAGCCGGAATAGAATTCATCGCCCCATTCGAAGATCAGAAAATTTATACCATCTCGTTCCTATGTAAAGGCAGTACTCCCGTCGCGCTGAAACTGTTTCGTGTCCGGAATGGAGTTCGAACCACTGAACTAGAATACGGCGTAAAATACATCGACCAATTTCCTGCCAACGATAAGGAATGGACGCTTTTTAAAGGCAGTATTCTGGTTCCTTACATCGAACACGATTCCATTTCCATGTTTATCGGCACACAATCAGGATTGGAATCTCAACTTCAGATAAAAAACCTCCAATTTGAGGAGCATCAGCCACAACAGGAAGCTTATAACCTGCTTCCCATGGGGCAAACCACAGAGAAAACCACCTATATTTTTACTGAACCTTACACAACCCACAAAGATTTTATGATTTCTGCCCAAACCCGCTTGGCGGAAGGTAAAGGGTTCAAAGGTTCGCAGATCGAAAAAATGCTGTATGCCAACTTTAATATGCTCACATGGATTACCTCTGTGCGGGATATGACTCCTTTTAATGTTCCGAACATGAATTATGCTCCGGACATGTACAACCGCGATTCATTTTTCTCGACAGTTTCCACCTACAACAAGAAATTGAACCTGTCGATTTGGGAACAATGGGGAAAAACGCAGACACCCAAAGGTGGAATCGGCACCATCATTACACCTTACATGGGTTCGGTTGAAGCCAAAGACAACGAAGCCACCATCGAATGGCTGATCTGGGCCATGCTGAACAAACGCCGCTTTGGAGTATCTCTTCCGCAGGACAAGATCAAGAAGGCTGTTGATTACGTCCTGAATGAATATGATGCTGAACACGATGGCAAATGCCGGTCGCACTTTTCCCTCAGCCAGGTGGACATTGTGGATTTTAATCCGAAGACAGATCGGTTGGGAGTTAACCAGGGAATGCTGGCCATTGCTCTGCGAACCATCAAAGAACTGGGCTTCGATATTCCGGAATCCTACCTCGAAAAAGTAGAACAGGAATACCGTAACTTTTACGACCCACAACGTCGCCATTTGTTGTTCGACCGCAACTTTCCGGACATTATAACGCTCACCGACCTCGAACCAGAATTCTTCTCGCTTTGGCT
Organism: Bacteroidales bacterium; assembly: GCA_038329265.1. GTDB lineage: Bacteria > Bacteroidota > Bacteroidia > Bacteroidales > Prolixibacteraceae > Aquipluma. The sequence continues at coordinate 36,388 of JBBQMW010000008.1, forward strand.
GTTTGGCCGGTCAATGCTGACTGATGAAATGGTCGTCAACCACCTGAATCAAATACCGGTTCTGAATAAAGTTTCCAATTCGCCACATCCGGAGTTGGGAACTACCGCGCCAATTTGTGTGCGCCTGACCAACAGCAAACAAGATTTTTCCTACTTGTCGGGCGATTACCAGCCTTTTGAAAAATTCGGTGAAGCCAATTACAGCAATGGGCAAAGCGATGGATTTTATTACAACGGTGGAAGCTGGATGCGAGCCGAATATTGCGCCTATGTGGTTGGTCTGAAACATGGGTGGAAGAATGCGAACAAGTTGATGGAGAACCGGGTTTGGGCCGAGATCAACCTCAACCCAAAATGGCCATTCAGTAAAGAGTTCATACCAACCAAATGGACGAGCACCGATTCGTGGTGGGTTTCAACCAAAGGTCTTTGCTGGAATGTGTTCATCCTGATGGCTAATGAAGTTGCAGGTATACGCACACCGGATATGGATCCGGATTATCAGAAGAAATAATCGTTTAAAATTCTCAATATGACCCGCTTCATCCTTATTCTTCAGCTTTGCATCTTAACGGTGCTCACCTTTGCACAACCGGGACAATTGAGTATTTCCCGGATCGATCAAATGCCAAACCTCCCGGCTCCCCTTCAAATCAGGGACTGGAAAACCGTGGCACACGATTACGACAGCTTTGTATTCAATATGAATAAAACCGGCACTTATTTGCCATTGTCGCGGATTGGCACGCTGGGATCTTTCAATTACGCCGATAATCTGCCGATTTTTCTGGATTCATACGTGGGTGGAAACGATCATCTTAATCAGGCAGAAGCCATCAACATTATGCCTGCCATAGTCGGAGCATCACTCGTAGGCATTGATAAAAGCAATCAGAACGGGACGAATTGGGTCGAGATGACCAAAGATTTTTTCAACCTGAAAAACGGTCAGAATGTTTACCTGAATAGTTATTCAACCACTTCGGGCAACGACTGGTGGTACGATGTGATGCCCAATGTTTATTTTTATCAACTCAGGGCACTTTACCCCAATACAATTTCCGAATTTGAAAATCAATTCACGACTGTAGCCGACCGCTGGCTGTATTGTGTCAACCAATTGGGTGGTAAAACTACTCCGTGGACGCCACCCAATATGAACTACCGGGCTTTTAACCTGAAAACCGGATTGCCTCTCAATGAAAGTGTTCCGGAGCCTGAATCGGCCGGAAGCATTACCTGGCTGCTCTACAATGCCTACCTCGAAACCGGAAACCGGAAATATTTGGATGGCGCTCAACTTTCGATGGATTTTTTGTCCGGAATGACCACAAATCCCTCTTATGAACTTCAGTTACCTTACGGAACACTTGCCGCAGCCCGCATGAATGCTGTTGAAGGTTCAAATTACCCTTTACAAAAAATGTTGAGCTGGAGTTTCGACCGGGGCGCACTCCGCGAATGGGGTTCTATTATCGGGAAATGGAATGGGTATGATGTTTCGGGCCTGATCGGTGAAGCCAACGATGCCGGAAACGATTACGCTTTTGTGATGAACGGATTCCAACAGGCTGCTGCTTTGGCACCACTTCCCAAATACGACAAACGTTTTGCCCGTGCTATTGCCAAATGGATACTGAACGTGACCAATGCCAGCCGCTTGTTTTACTGGAATGCAATTCCTCAGGCCAATCAGGATTCGTATGTGTGGGCAGCAGCAAACGACCCGACGGCCTGCATTCCTTATGAATCGATGAAACAACAGTGGCAGGGAAAAACTCCGTTTATTACCGGTGACGCCATGCGTGGTGGCTGGGCGGCAACCAATCTGTCGCTTTACAGTGGCTCAAGTGTGGGTTACCTTGCAACGGTAGTGCAAACAACCAACATTCCTGAAATTCTTCAGATCGACCTCAACAAAACTGATTTCTATGGCGAAAATTCACTGTTTTCGTACCTGTATTTTAACCCGAATACCGATGCCAAACAAGTTGCCGTGAATCTCCCTTCAGGAACATTTTCGGTGTACGATGCCATCACCGAAACCACCCTTTTCACAGGCGTATCCGGATCAATTCAATTAGCTGTTCCTTCAGGCGAAGTCAGGCTGATCAGACTGTATCCTTCGGGTTTGGTTCCTGAAGAACGCGATGGAAAACTATATGCCGGTGCCGAAATTCTCGATTATCATTTCCAGTACAAATATTCTGAAGTCCTCCGGATCAAATCAATTTCAACCGATCATCAGTCCATAATTACCGGTTCTGTCTACACCGCCTTTTGCACACCTGGAAATATCCCATCGGGAGCGCAGGTTCAGTTCGAATGGTTTTTGGATGGTGTGTTAATCAACGATCAAAACCAGTCGCAGGTTCAGCTTACTGCACCTTCAAACCCATCGCAACCGATTCTAAAATGCCGTATCACTGCCAATGATCAGGTTGCTGAAGACACCCTGAAATTACAGGTTGTTGACCGGATTTCGGGACCACCTGTGGTAACCGGGATTCAGTCCGCGATAAAATATACCGGCATTGGTGAAACCAATACATTTACAGCAATTACAGAACAAGCACCGGGAGAAATTCTGGAATACCTCTGGAGCATATCATCAGGCACATTAGCTCAAACAAACGGAAAATCAGTCAGTTGGCAAGCACCAAATACGCCGGGTGTCGCAACAATCACCTTGCAGGTTACCAATCAGGAAAACCTTTCAACAACCGTAACCGTTGGGGCACTGACAAAAAATACCGGACTTGGTTTTCAAACTCCACTTATTTGGTATCCTTTTGATCTGGATAATCGAAATAAAATCGCTGACCGTTTTCATGCTACCGTAACCGGTGCAACCAAATCCGATGATGCATGGGGAATTGCTCAGAAAGCATATCGATTTACTTCAGGACAAAATATCATCTATACTGCCAATGAATCTGAACTCAATTTCGCAGATGCAGTCAGCCTAAGTTGCTGGATGAAATGCGAAGAGCTGGGTTCCGAACGTTTTATCATCTCGCATGGATCGTGGCAGCAACGCTACAAGTTGTCCATTACTCCGGAAGGAAGGATCCGTTGGACCGTAAAAACGAATACTGGCGTTGCCGATCTTGACGGATCAACACCCATTGAGCTCAATCGATATTATCATGTTACCGCAATCTATACAGGCTATTCCATGGAACTTTATATAGGTGGAATTCTGGATACATTTAAAGCTTTTTCAGGTGCGATTCAACCCTCGACCAAACCAATTACCATTGGTCGCATGGATAACCTGGAAACACAGTATGCACTCCGTGGAAGCGTGGACGAAGTCAAATTATGGAATGCGGAAATTCCGCCGGCTCAGATCGAACAGCTAAAAAACCAATGGCCAACGGCAACTGAAATAATTTCAAATAAGTCATCAATACTGGTTTACCCAAATCCGGCAGAACGGGAAATATTCATCGGGTTCGCTGACAATATCCAGATTGAAACGGTCACCCTGTTTACTTCAGACGGAACTGAGTCAGCCGGTTTTCAGGTAAAAAAACAAGCTTCAGGATTTCGGGTTGAAATCCCGTCAGGCCGTTCAGGACTGTATATCCTGCGAATGAACCTGAAAGATGGAAAGGTAATTGTCCGGAAAATAATAATCCGGCAAAATTGACCGTTCATAAAAACTAAACTTCAGGAAGTTAAACTAAATGGCAAATAAATATCTTTGCATCAAACAACCTTTCGCTTTCCAACCGCATCTGTTGTTATTGATGATTAAATATATCTTAAAAATAGATACATGAATTCTTTCAAAATTATTTTCATTGCGTTACTGTCGCTGTCAATTTTCTCATGCAACAAAAAGGATGATGAAGCCTCTGGAATTGGTGATGCTTTTATCGTAACCAAAAGGATAGGATCAAATGATGTTTACGGCCTGTCAATCAATGCTTACACGTATAGTTCATTTAAAAGTGTAGTCGCTTTAAGTACTGCACAAGAAGGGAAAACTTACAACCTCAAATCAATTCAGGGATTTAAAACTAATTTTAGTTACGAAACTCCTGATGCTGAATATACCACAGCCAAACCTCTGGCATCTACATTCGACTTTACGGCAATTTTCGAAAATGGGGTAACCGACGAATTTCAGGACATGCTATCCGGTAAAGTTTTAGCTATGCCAATCATTGACACCTGCCAATACAATGCAACTAAGAATTTGATCAGGTTGACCTGGAAACCGGTAACTGATGTCGAAAGTTATTCTATAAATATTATTGATGGATCCTCTCTATTTTTCGGAAGTACGGAACTTCCAAAAACAATTACAGGTGTTTCTATCAGTAAGAATGTTGCCGGATGGGTATCGGCTCCTGTTGCCGGAAAAACCTATAAGGTAAGGCTTTTTGCCTATTTGTACGAAGCTGAGAAAAATACCTATAATCTGCAAGCTGTTTCCATCGCCGAATCCGAAGTGGTATGGGGCGACTAATCCTATTTGATCATTGAAAATCGATTTTATTTAGACTCCTACAAATTCAAATCTTTTGTAGTTTATCACGTTTCATTTTTTACTTTTGCCTGTGGTAGAATATTCCAAGCTCAAGCAGGGGTTAAACTCCTGTCCGGGCTTGATAACTTTAAACAGACAATATGATTCTTAAAGAACAGGTAAAAGGTCTTATTGATCGCCAGGATGCGTTAAGGAGGCATCTTTGACTACGATCAAAAAGTAATACAACTTCAGGAAGAAGAACTTAAAACTCAGGATCCCGCCTTCTGGAACAATCCAAAAGAAGCTGAAGCTCAAATGAAAGTCATCCGTTCGGTGAAAGTTTGGACCGATGGATTTAAAAATGTGGCCCAAAACATGGAAGACCTGCTGGTTTTGCATGATTTCTATGAAATGGACGAAGCCACCGAAGAAGATATTGAGCAACAATTCAACGAAACGCTTTCAATCATCGAAGCACTCGAGGTTAAAAATATGCTCCGGAAAGAGGAGGATAAACTGGGTGCAATCCTTCGTATCAACGCGGGTGCAGGCGGAACCGAAAGTAACGACTGGGCAGAAATGTTGATGCGTATGTACATGCGCTATGGCGAAAAACAAGGTTACACGGTAAAAACTGTCGAATACCACGGAGGAGACGAAGTGGGCGTAAAAAGCTGCACAATCGAGTTCGAAGGCGAATATGCTTATGGCTATTTGAAGAGCGAAAACGGGGTTCACCGACTGGTGCGCTTGTCGCCTTTCAATGCCCAAAGTAAGCGAATGACCACTTTTGCCTCAGTATTTGTCTCACCAGCCATTGACGACTCCATTGAAATTGAAATTAATCCTGCCGACATTACCTGGGACACTTTTCGGTCGGGCGGTGCCGGCGGTCAGAATGTGAACAAAGTTGAAACCGGTGTTCGTCTGCGTCATGCACCAACAGGCATAATTATTGAAAATACCGAAAGTCGTTCTCAATTCGGGAATAAAGACAATGCACTTCGTTTGCTGAAATCTCAGCTTTACGAACTTGAACTTCGGAAACGGCAGGAGGCCGAACAGCAAATCAACTCAACCAAGAAGAAAATTGAATGGGGTTCACAAATCCGTTCGTATACACTTCAGCCCTATAAACTGGTGAAAGATGTGCGCACCGGTTTCGAATCGGGCAATGTGAATGCCGTTTTGGACGGAGAAATTGATGGTTTCATCAAGGCATTTTTGATGGAATTTAGCAACGAGGAATAACTGAAACGGGTTGCGAGTTACGTGTTGCGGGCAAGTTCCCGAAACCTGCAACTCGTAACCCGAAACAAAATACAAGACCATGAACGCAACAATACGCCTTGCAGAACGCCTCGATGTTCCGGGAATTTTGGAGATTTATGCACCATTTATTCTCCATACTGCGGTTACTTTTGAAGAAATTGTACCTGATGAAGAATCATACTGGAAACGGATTCAGGAAATCATGATCGAATTACCATTTCTGGTATGCGAAATCGAGGGTCGTGTTGCCGGATATGCCTATGCATCGGGTTATCGCAGCCGGGCATCATACCGCTGGACCAAAGAGGTTTCGGTTTATATTCATCCTGATTTTCATCGCAAAAAAGTTGCACATGCCCTTTACACCAGCCTGCACGAGTTGGTTCGTTACCAGGGAATTGCCAATCTGCTCGCGATTATCACCATGCCCAACGAATCGAGTGTTGCCTTTCACGAACATTTCGGATATGTCAAATGTGCGGAGTTTTCGAAAGTGGGCTATAAACTGAATCAATGGCAAAATGTAGGCTGGTTCGAGTTGTTTATTCAGGATGAAAACGCAGCTCCGAAAGAAAAAATATTACAAATCGATGAATTTATAGGATTACCTGTTTTTCAGGATGCAATTCAGAAAGGATTGGATATATTTGAAAGGACACAATAATGGATAAAAAAAGCAAATACAACAACCGCGAAATTAGCTGGCTTTCGTTCAACGAACGGGTACTTCAGGAAGCAGAAGACCCGGCAGTACCCTTGTTTGAGCGCATCCGTTTTCTCGGAATTTTTTCAAACAACCTCGATGAGTTCTTCAGGGTGCGTGTAGCTGCAGTACGCCGTATGCTAGAGTTTGGTAAGGATGATGAAGCTCTTTTTGGCGACATCACGCCTGCTGAATTGTATGATCAGATCCAGGAAAAAGTTGTTCAACACCAGCAAAAGTCCCAGGAAATTTACCGCAACATCTTTCAGGAAATGGCGAACGAGAACATTTTCATGATCGACGAAAAACAACTCACGCACGAACAGGGAGTTTATGTCCGGAAATATTTCAACATAAAAGTACTTCCGAACATTGTCCCGATCATGTTGGGAAAGAGCATGAAATTTCCTTATTTGCGCGATAAATCGGTTTATCTGGCAGTCAAATTATCGAAAGCAAAATCTCCGAATAAATTTGCCTATGCACTTATTCGTGTACCAAGTCGTTCAGTTTCAAGGTTTCTGGTCTTACCTGATCAGGGCAATAAAAAATTCGTCATTCTGGTCGACGATGTCATTCGCTTCTGTTTAAACGACATCTTTCCTATTTTCAATTTCGATCATTTCGAAGCCTACACCCTTAAAGTTACCCGCGATGCCGAGTTGGATATCGACGACGATATTTCGAAAAGTTATCTTGAGAAGATGAAAATCAGCCTGAAGAGGCGAAAACTCGGAATCCCGGTCAGGTTGATTTATGACCGCGAAATGCCCAAAGATCTGCTTCAGTTCATCATGAAGAAAATGAAGCTTGAGGGCGAAGAAAAAACTGTGGCTGGCGGCAGATATCACAATCACAAGGATTTTATGAATTTCCCGGAAGTGGGGAAACCACATCATTATTATCAGTCCTTGCCGCCGATACCGCACAAGGATTTGCCCCAACATCAAAGTATCCTGAAAAAACTGCGGCAAAAAGATGTTTTGCTTCATTATCCCTATCAAAGTTTTTCGCATTTCATCGATTTTTTGCGCGAAGCAGCAATCGACCCAAAAGTAGAAGAAATTGGTATTACCATATACCGGGTTTCTGAAACCTCGAAAGTAGTAAATGCCTTGCTCAACGCCATCCGTAACGGTAAAAAGGTAACTGTTGTGATTGAATTGCAAGCCCGTTTCGATGAAGAAGCCAACATCTACTGGTCGAATAAACTTCAGGAAGAAGGAGCCCGTGTCATTAACGGAATTCCGGGACTGAAAATTCATTGCAAACTGGCATGGGTTAAGCGAAAAGAAAAAAACGGAATGCGTAATTACGCTTACATAGGAACCGGAAATTTCCACGAAGGGACTGCCCGGGTTTATGCCGACAAGGGATTAATGACGGCTGATCCGGCCATTGCCAACGAGGTTGCCAGTATGTTTGAATTCTTTAAACACACGTATACACATTTCAATTTTAAGCAGCTTATCGTCGCACCGTTCTCGATGCGAAATTTTTTTATTCAAAAAATTGACCAGGAAATTGCCAACGCAAAAAAAGGGAAAAAGGCTTACATGATCCTAAAAATGAACAGTCTGATTGATCAGGAATTGATCGACAAATTGTACAAGGCGAGTCAGGCTGGTGTTCAGATTCAATTGATTATCCGTGGAATATTTGGCCTGAAAACCGACGATCTGTTGCTCAGTAAAAACATTGAAGCGATCAGCATTGTCGATAAATTTCTGGAGCATACCCGGGTTTTTCTGTTTGCCAATGGCGGAAAAGATGACATCTATATTTCGTCAGCCGACTGGATGCCACGCAACCTCGATCGACGAATCGAAGTGGCCTGTCCGATCCATTCGCCCGAAATTAGGAATGAATTGAAGGAATTGCTTCGAATCCAGTTGCGCGATAATACCAAAGCCCGTATTTTGGACAGCGAACTCAGCAATGAATACAACAATCAGACAAACGGTGTACAATACCGTGCCCAGGTGGATTACCACAATTACATCAAAAAAAGACATCAGAATAACATGAAAATTTACCACAATCCGCGCTGTTCAAAAAGTCGTGAAACACTCAAGTATCTGGAAGAAAAAGGCTTCGAAATTGAAATCATCGACTACATGAAAAAAGGAATTACAGCTCGCGAAATCAAAGAATTCCTCAACAAATCAGGATTATCAGTGACCGATATTATCCGTACAACCGAAGTTCTTTACAAAACCCAATACAAGAATATCGAATTCACAAAGGACGAATGGATCAGTATTCTGGTTGAAAATCCAAAACTCATTCAGCGGCCATTGGTTATCAAAGGCACACATGCCGTGCTTGCCCGTCCAGTCGAGGAAATTCAGAAACTCATTTAGAAGCCCGGAGCATTCGAATCTTGAGTGATTGATCTTCGTTCGACGTTCAAGATTCGAATGCCTTAAACTTTACCAATGTGCGCAAACAATGGCAACAAATTCAGTAGCTTTTTTTGAGACCCTTCCCTATCAGGAATTGACTTGCAAACCAATTGTTGCAGCCTGGCAAATTATCAATCCTGAGAATATTGGAAATTTGATTCGTTTGGCCGATAATGTCGGGGCTGAGCAGGTTTTCATACTGGGCGAAGATTTTCACTTGCGAATTTCGTCGATCAAAAAAACTGCCGGTCTCAGTTTTAACAATGTCAAACTCACTTTCATTACTATGGAAGCCTTTTTCAATCAGCTTGATCCTGAATTTCAACTGGTAGCTATTGAGACCTGCGACGATTCGACAAACATTTATACTGAAAAACTTCCGGAGAAAATAGCTTTCATAGTGGGAAACGAACGAAATGGACTTCCGGAAGAAATTCTTTACCGATGTTTCAAAAAAATCCATATACCGATGACCGGAAAATGCAAATCAATGAATGTTTCACATGCCTTATCAGTAGCTTTATTCGAATGGCAGCGTCAAATGCTTTTTTTTACTTATATTTAGCAGACCAAATTCAATAAATATGATCACCTTAACCCAATTGGAGTACATTGTGGCAGTTGACACTTTCCGACATTTCGGACGAGCAGCCGAGAATTGTTTCATCACCCAGCCCACATTAAGTATGCAAATTAAGAAATTGGAAGAAGATCTGGAAGTTATTATTTTTGACCGAAGTAAACAACCGCTGATTCCAACCGATGTTGGTCGACGGATTGTAGAACAGGCAAGGATTGCTCTTCAGGAATCACAAAAAATAAACAACATCATTAAAGATCATAAAAACCTGATTTCAGGAGAGCTCAAAATTGGGATTATTCCAACTTTGGCTCCCTATCTTTTACCTTTATTTATTGGCAATTACAAACGGAAATATCCAAACATCAGCATTAAAGTTCAGGAACTGACCACGGCCAATATTATCGACCACCTCAACCGCGATTTGCTCGATGTTGGGATTCTGGTTACACCATTAAAAGAAGACCGCATTCTCGAAAAACCAATTTTTTATGAAGGAATGCTCATGTATCTGCACGAAGATCATCCACTAACCACAAAAAACAACATTAAACTGAAAGATATTGCTACACCCGATCTTTGGCTTTTAAGCGACGGACATTGTTTTCGCGATCAGGTAGTCAACCTTTGCTCGTTTAAAGGCGCTACCAACACCACATTACCTTTCTATTTTGAAGCTGGTTCGCTTGAAACGATCATGAATATTATCGACAAGGAAGGCGGCATGACTATTATTCCGGAGTTAGCCACCCTTGGAATGAGCGAATCCCGATACGATCATGTCCGCACTTTCACCGACACAAATCCGCTCAGGGAAGTGAGTTTGGTGTACTCCCGACACTTCGCCAAATATAAACTCATCGAATTACTTTGGAAAGAAATAGTTGCCTCCATGCCCGAAAAACTACTACAAAAGAATCGTGGGACCATCGTCGAATGGCGGTAAATATTTTTCATCTATTCGCTTGTTGTTTCAAAAAACTTAATTTTCTTTGCATCGCTAAAATAAAAAGCCGGTGACGAAGCGAAGTCTAAGGAATTTTGGCAAAAAAAATTCTGAAAAAATTTGGTGACTAAAAAAAATGGACTATTTTTGCAGTCCCAAAATCAGGGAATTAATAAGTTGGCCCGTTCGTCTAGGGGTTAGGACGCCAGGTTTTCATCCTGGTAGCAGGGGTTCGAATCCCCTACGGGCTACAAATAAATTTTAACAATTTAGAATACGAAAAATGGCACATCATAAATCGGCAAAGAAGAGAATCAAACAAGACGAGGTTAAAACCATTCAGAATAAATATTACGCCAAGACCATGCGTAATGCGGTAAAGAGATTACGTCTTGAAACTGATAAAGCAATTGTTACTGAAGCTTTACCAAAAGTTGTTTCAATGATTGACAAATTGGCCAAGAAGAGCGTTATTCATAAAAATAAAGCTGCTAACCTGAAGTCTTCTCTGGTTATACACCTGAACAAAATCTAGGAAAACATCGTTTTTCAAAATATACAGAAACCGTCTTAGTTTTAAGGCGGTTTTTTTAGTTTGGCATGAGCCGTTCTAAGGGAGTATTGTTTTATAACCAAGTTGTTTGTTCACAACAAACAGTTTTGTCAATAAAATATAGGCATATTATTGTGTCGCCATAAAAAATTTAAAGTAGTTTTACGTCACATATGAATAATATATGAAAACGTGGAAGGCTCTTAATAATCCACCGGTAGTTGTAGCGTTGTTTCAATTGAAATACAACCCAGCAGTTATTAAATTGAATGATTTTCTAAAGTATGATGCCCAACTGAAGCATAATTTTCCTATTCGAAAGGACAATATTCAGGTTGGTATTAATTTGGGAGGAACTTCAATCCCATTAGGTGTGTCAAAAATAACCGGCACCTCTGATGTCAAAGTTGGGAGTTATGTATATTGCACTGTAGATCAAAAAAACAAATTAGAAATCTCAGAAGATACAATTACTTATATTGACGAACGCCCTTATCAGGGTTGGGATAATTTCAAAGAATCGGCAATAAAGAGTTTATCTGCATTAACTGATATTTTAAGTAGTATTGAGGTCATTCGCACTTCTATTCGATTTATTAATCGCTTCTCATTTGTTAATTTTGATAATCCTCAGGATTATTTCAGAACGTTAATTTCAAGCAACGAAGATAATTCATTGCCATTTCCATTACGTCAGTATGGTTTTCGGTTATTAATGGACGTACCTGAAACTGATATCTATTCTATTGTTAATCAAAACGTAGAAAACGTGCGTACCAATAGTTATATTTATATATTCGACATTGATGTTTTAGATAGACAGCAACTTATTTTCAACAAAGAAACACTTGCTGAAAATATGGAAACTTTGCGTGGTATCAAGAACGAAATCTTTTTTGGTAACGTAACTCAAAAAACTTTAGATTTATGCAATTAGTTAAGCTATCAAATAAACTGAGACCTCTGACTCTTGCTGTTGGATTATTGTCTGTAACAACAACATTTGCATATTCTGACATTGATGATTACAGTGGAATCTTAACTATCACCTCAAATAATAAGACTTCTGAGTACATAAAATCAGTGGACAAAGGTGATGGGGCATTGCTTTTAAAAAAATTTAGGTTTGAAAACCACTTAATAAATTGGGAAAAGAGAATTCGATTTTTATCTTCTACTAAAGCCATTATCGAGAATGAAGACTTTCAGTCGATTGTAGCAATGGGGTATTCTGCTGTTCCATTCATAATAGAAGAAATTGAAAATAAGCCTTCAACTCTTGTGTGGGCTTTGAATCTCATTTACAATCGTAAAGTTACAAATAATCCAGACGCTACAATTTCAGATGCTTGCAAGTTATGGGTGAAAGAGTTGATGAAATAATGCATATTTTGCTCCAAGCGTTTCCCAAACTTTCGCAAGACAAAGATTTCAAAGTTACAAGCAAAGCTACTTCGGTCTACAATTGTATTGCTTGGGCATATAAAATTGATAATATGTGGATGTGGCCTAATACAGGAGAATATTTATTTTTGGATGGTGTGCATTATTGGCCTTCAGATGAGATTATGGATTGTGATGTTTCTAATTTCATTGAAGCTTTTAAGCAGAAAGGATATGAATGTTGTGAAAATTCTGATTTTGAATCAGGATTTAGGAAAATAACTTTATATGTAAAGCCAGATACTACAGAATGTACTCATGCAGCACGAGAGCTAAGTAATGGTTGTTGGACAAGTAAATTAGGTTCTTCCAATGATATTCAACACGGAACTCCTGATGCAATAGAAAATGGTGATTATGGGAAAGTGTATTGTTTTATGAAAAAGAAATTTGAATAAGGTCTTTATTTTCTCTTATTTTTCATTGTATTTTCTTACCCCTTTAAATTGAATAGGTAAATTTTCTTTATAAAAAAAGCCTCACAGATTCCTGCAAGGCTTTCGTATCTGAGCTAATTTTTTCTAGCAATTACACTGGTAGCTGCAAGTATGGCAGCGACTAACCTCGCCATTCAAACGTTTTTCAATGAGTTCGTCAATGCGGTCACGCAATGTCTCAATGGATATTTTCTGGACCACTTCATGAGCGAAAGCATTCATCAACATCGTCCGGGCATCTTTCTCCCCTATCCCACGGGTCCGCATGAAAAATAAAGCTTCTTCGTTAATCTGACCCACCGTTGCACCGTGGCTGCACTTTACATCGTCAGCATCAATAATAAGCTGAGGTTTGGTTTGCATCTTTGCTTTGTCTGACAATAAAACATTGTTGTTTCGTTGGAAAGCATTGGTCTGCTGAGCATCGCGGGCCACATGAATTCGTCCTGAAAAAGCTCCGGTAGATTCGTCATCCAATATATTTTTATAAATCTGATTACTCAGGCAATTCGGAGACGAGTGTTCAATCAGCGTATAATTATCGACATGCTGCTTTTTATCGGTAAACGAGAGTCCGTTAACATTGGCCTCACCATGTTCTCCGCTAAAGGTCACTTTCAGGTTATTCCTGATCAGTCCACCATGCAGGCTAACCACACCAGTTACGAGATTGGAATTATGTTGCAGCTTGAAAAACGACGAATTTATCGTAGTCGATTGGTTGTGATGATTCTGTATAGTATAGGCATCTACCATGGCATCGTCACCGACAAAAACTTCAGTTACTGAATTAAAAAGGAATGATGCTGTAGTTAACGTATGATCGCAGACCAAAATTTTCACCTGACTTCCGGCCTCCGCAATAACAAGGTTTCGTTGAGTGACCATCAGATTAGCTTCTGAACTAAGCAAATTCACGATCTGAACAGGTTTTTCAACAGCCACACCTTTCGGGACAAACATAAAAAATCCATCTTTCACGAAAGCGGTATTCAATGCTACAAACGGATCGTTCGACAAACCGGCCTGACGGTTCAGGTAATTTTGAAACAATTCAGGTTTTTCGTTGGCAATTTGTTCCAGACTTCCGAGGACAACTCCCTTTGGCAATTCTGCTCCGGGATTATTTCCACTGTAAAACCATCCGTTTACCAGAAAAACAAGGTGCGAATCCAGCTCCGGAAGATTACATTTGAAAACTTCGTTCAGATCAATCAGTCCTGATTCCCTGACCAATTCCTGATTATAACTTTTCTCAAAAGCCGGCTGAAGGTTGGTATATTTATAATCTTCGTTTTTAAACCCGGGAATTCCGGATTGGACAAAACGTTTCATTGACACTTCGCGCACCCGGTTCAGGATTGGCGAGGAGCCCTGATTCAGTATTTCCCTGTTTTGTTCGAACAGAGCAACTACCCGATCAGTCGGAGATATTTTTTCAGAAATGACACTCATATATTAGTTCTCAATACCATTTTTAATCCAATCGTAACCTTTTTCTTCCAGTTCAAACGCAAGCTCTTTTCCACCTGTTTTTACAATTCGGCCATTGTACAACACATGTACAAAATCAGGAACTATATAATCGAGCAGACGCTGATAATGTGTAACCAGAACTGTCGCATTTTCAGGACTTTTCAGGGCATTTACACCTTCGGCAACAATGCGGAGGGCATCAATATCCAACCCTGAATCGGTTTCATCCAAAATAGCAAGTTTAGGTTCCAGCATGGCCATCTGGAAAATTTCGTTTTTCTTCTTTTCTCCTCCTGAAAAACCTTCGTTCACCGAACGATTCGTTAGTTCAGTATCGAGGTGAAGCATATCTTTTTTGGAGCGCATCAGTTTCAGGAATTCGCCTGCAGTGAGTGGTGCAAGACCTTTAAATTTGCGGTGTTCATTGACCGAAGCTTTCAGAAAATTCACCATCGGAACTCCCGGAATTTCAACCGGATACTGAAAACCTAGGAATAACCCACTGCGCGAGCGCACTTCAGGCGACAATTCGAGTAAATCCTGTCCGAGAAAGGTTACTTCGCCTTCCAGAATTTCATAATCATCTTTACCTGCTAAAATATTAGCCAGCGTACTTTTTCCTGAACCGTTTGGTCCCATGATGGCATGTACTTCGCCAGCCTTTACTTCAAGGTTTATTCCTTTTAGTATCTCTTTGCCTTCAACCGAGGCACGTAGGTTTTTTATTGATAGCATTATAAAAAAATTTCAAGTTCCAAGTTTCAAGTTCCAAGTTCCAAGTTTCAAGTTCGCTCCGGGTATCGGATCTTTCCTCGTTTCTTGTTCCTTATTTCTTATTCAATATTTATAGTTTAAAGTCTAATTATCAATGTTTAACAACTGTCACAACGCCAGAACCGAAAACTCAGACTGCTCACTGCGAATGCCAACTTCTTTTACCCCACGCTGCCTTCCAGACTGATGGCAAGCAATTTTTGTGCTTCCACCGCAAATTCCATCGGAAGTTTATTCAGCACCTCGCGGGCATAACCATTAACAATCATACCAATGGCATCTTCGGTAGAAATACCACGCTGATTGCAATAGAAAATCTGATCCTCACCAATTTTTGAAGTGGTTGCCTCGTGTTCCACAATCGATGATTTATTACCCACTTCGATGTATGGGAAAGTATGCGCGCCACAGGTTGAACCCAGTAAAAGAGAATCGCACTGCGAGAAATTACGCGCATTGGTAGCTCCGGGCATCACTTTTACCAAACCCCGGTACGAATTGTCGCTCTTCCCGGCAGAAATACCTTTCGAAACAATCGTACTTTTGGTGTTTTTGCCAATATGAATCATCTTGGTTCCGGTATCAGCCTGCTGATGATGATTGGTCAAAGCTACCGAGTTGAATTCGCCCACCGAATTATCGCCAATCAGCACGCAACTCGGATATTTCCATGTAATTGCCGAGCCGGTTTCAACCTGTGTCCAGCTTATTTTTGACGATTCACCACGGCAAATTCCGCGTTTTGTCACAAAGTTGTAAATGCCGCCAACTCCATTTTTATCTCCCGGATACCAGTTTTGCACCGTTGAATATTTCACTTCAGCACGATCCATTGCAATGATTTCCACCACTGCTGCATGTAACTGGTTTTCGTCGCGCATCGGTGCAGTACAGCCTTCCAGATAACTCACGTAGCTATCATCTTCGGCAATAATCAATGTGCGCTCGAACTGTCCGGTTCCGGCAGTATTTATCCTGAAATAAGTAGAAAGCTCCATCGGGCAGCGAACACCTTTTGGGATGTAGCAGAACGATCCGTCAGAAAACACTGCTGAATTTAGCGCGGCAAAGAAATTGTCAGTAGTAGGAACTGCCATACCCAAATACTTTTTAATGAGTTCGGGATGCTCGTGCAAGGCTTCGCTGAACGAACAGAAAATGATTCCTTTTTCGCCTAAAACCTTCTTGAAAGTAGTGGTTACCGAAACGCTGTCCATCACCACATCCACCGCAACTCCAGCTAAATGCTTCTGCTCTTCAATCGGAATTCCCAATTTTTTGAATGTTTCGAGCAATTCCGGATCAACTTCGTCCAGGCTATTGTATTTTGGGGTATTTCGCGGTGCTGCATAATAAATGGTTTCCTGAAAGTCGATCGGTGGAATCTTTAAATGAGCCCATTCCGGAGTTTTCATTTTCAGCCATTCACGGTATGCTTTCAACCGAAATTCGAGCATAAACTCAGGCTCGTCTTTTTTAAACGAAATTAACCTGACCACATCTTCGCTCAAACCCTTCGGAATCACATCGGTATCAATGTCGGTAACAAAACCGTATTCATATTCCTTTGTGGTTATATCGTTGAGTAATTTATCCTGATTTTCCATATCCTTCTGTTTCTATCTCACCTGAGTTACTTGAATATTAACAACCCTATTCCCAGACTGTTTAAAATATCTTGCAAAGATAAGGAACTAAAGCTATTTTTGCCGATAGTCTACAGGTAATAAATACCTTTAGGTCTTAAATTTTAACATGGAAGATACAATAAAAGCAACACCACTTTCTGAATTAGGTGAGTTTGGTCTGATACAACGGCTGACTGAAAATATTCAAATCAAAAATCCGAGTACAATCAAAGGAGTTGGTGACGATGCTGCTGTTCTGAATTATCCTGATAGGAAGATTGTGATAACAACTGATCTTTTAACTGAAGGAATTCATTTTAACCTGATGTATGTTCCGCTAAAACATTTGGGCTATAAGGCGGTGGTGGTAAACCTTTCGGATGTTTTTGCAATGAACGCAACTCCCCGTCAGATTACCGTTTCAATAGCCATTTCATCGAAGTTTTCGCTGGAGTCTGTTGAAGAATTGTATTCAGGAATACACCTGGCCTGCGAAAAATATGGCGTCGATCTGATTGGTGGCGATACAACCAGTTCACTCACCGGACTAACAATTAGCATCACCGCAATTGGCGAAGCTACTGAAGACGAATTAGTTTACAGAAGTGGCGCTCAGGTAAACGATCTGCTTTGTGTTTCAGGTGATTTGGGTGGTGCGTACATGGGTTTGCAATTGTTGGAACGCGAAAATGAAGTATTTAAAGTAAATCCGCACCAGAAACCTCAATTTGACGGATACGACTATATTCTGGAACGTCAGCTAAAACCGGAAGCTCGTGGCGACATCAAGGAATTGTTGAAAACCCTGAATATCAAACCAACCGCCATGATCGACATTTCAGATGGACTTTCGTCGGAAGCGCTTCATTTGTGCAAAGCATCGAAGGTTGGTTGCAGCATTTACGAAGATAAAATTCCACTCGATAAGCAAACCAAAGATTTTGCTGAAGAATTGAACATCAATCCGCTGGTCGCGGCGCTCAACGGAGGCGAAGATTACGAACTTCTTTTTACCGTGCCGCTTGCAAGTTTTGATGTGATTAAAAAAGAGTTCGACATCACTGTAATTGGTCATATCACTCCTGAAAGTGATGGAGCAAACCTGATTACTTCCGGAGGTTCGGCCATTCCGCTTCAGGCTCAGGGCTGGAATCCGATAAAGAATAATTAAATGAAAAGGGAGCTGTGAACCTCCCTTTTCTGCTGTTTAA
>JBBQMW010000009.1:0-52012 GCA_038329265.1 Bacteroidales bacterium
CGTGAATGTTTTTCCCAGATCTTCAGGGTAATGAGCATCCGAGAATTTCACCAAGGTGATATCAGAACTAATCTTGTATTTTTCCCGAACCACATTTTCATCAGCCAATTTAGAGATCTGAAGTGCATCTACTTTCAGCTCAGTAGGTAGAAAACCCAACTGGCTGAACAGGCTGTTACGTGGCCGGTCGATGTGTGCCGGAATAAAGATTCCGGAGAGTTCATGAACTTTCTGTTCCACTTCTTCGATACTCACATCCAATGATGCCCCCAGATAGTAATCCAGTTCTTCCAAAATATTTTCATCTTCATCAACCAAAACCTGGTATCCAAACAGGGTAGAATTATGAGGAATGATCGTCAAATGCTGGTCAAGAAAATCCTGAAAAACACGCAATGCATCAAAATCTTCGAACAATCCTAAACAGTGTACTTCTTCGCGCGAAGTCATTTCGCACCCTGGAATCACTGTCAAATTTGATTTTTGTGCCAACTTCCACACCACTTCACATTGTTTGGTGGTGTTGTGATCGGTTATACCGATGATGTCCAAACCTCTCTGAATAGCCAGAGAAACAATGTTCGCAGGACTCATTTCCAGATCTCCACACGGGGATAACAAAGTGTGGATATGAAGATCAGTCCTGAATGTTCTCATTCTTATTGCTTGTAGATTTGATACAACTTACCGGCAATCTCAAAGGTTGACAGGTTGGTCCCTAGTAAGGGAATATCTTCTTCATTCGAGTGACGTACCGTATTTTCTTGCGGTTCCAGGCTATTGACCAGAATAACAGCCGCCAGATCTTTCAGGGATGCAATAGCCATCACATTCTGATGAACCTGAAGTGTGATCCAGATTTCACCCTCGCGGGCATTTCCCATTACATCACTCAGCAAGTCAGAAACATAACCTCCGGTAATTTCACGATCTAACCCTTTTTCTCCGGAATATACGGTCAGATCCAATTTTTTTACAAGTTCAGAAACCTTCATTTCGTCGTCCTCTTTTATTACAATCAGCTTTAAATCTATCTGTTCCCCATTTTTTCTGTATATTGAGGAACGCTTTTCGTGCTTTAATGCGACCTTCATCAACCCACATTTCCTGCAGAAAGATACAATCAGACATTTTCGCTTTGTTGTTCACCATATCTTCGGCGAGAGCATGGCAATTGGGAGCTCCGCAGGCACCGCAATCGATTCCAGGCAGGAAGCAAACAATCCGCTGAGCCTTGTCCATTTTTTCCATGGCCTTCACCCGATCTTTACCAAAAATAAAGTGCGGTTTTGGTACAATGGGGTCAAGAATCAGTTTTTGTTTCAACTCTCCGATGTTGATTCGTATCGTTTCTTTCGGAATATTTTTGGCTGCCGGATATCGTTTGGCTCTGCGTTCAAGTCGTTCAACAGTCATAAAACGGTTGCCGGTGAGCAATATTCCGCCGGCACAACTTTGGTCGCAGGCCCGCATTTCAATAAAATCGATCCCGTGAACCTGATCATTTTCCAGCCTTTCCAGAAAACGCACCGCGTTGTGAATGCCATCAATCGCAATGCTTCTTGAACCGAGATGGCTCGATTCTCCCCGGGTTAAACTCCATAAGATCCCTTCTTTTGATAGGTTTTGGCGTTGAACCGAATGATCTTCCACTCCACCTTCCGAAATAACTTTCATCACTTCGTTGTACAACTGGTTCATGTTAACAATACCATCAACAACCGATTCCTCTTCGCCCACCGGACTTTTCAATGCTGCAATTTTAGCAATACAGGGTGTGGCATAAAACAAACCTATTTCTTCACGCTGAGCGCCATCAAGCATCAACTGTTCAATGGCAAAATGGGCGGCAAGATTATGAGGTGCTTTTCTCAAAATCAGGTTCTCGGTTAAAGAAGGATACCGTCCCTGAATAAGCCGGACAATAGCCGGACAATAAATTGAAATAGCAGGCTTTGGAGTTTCCCGATCGTCAAGAATTTCATTGATTGAATCGATGAGTACCTGCATAGGTTGTTCCACCTCATATATATGGGTAAAACCAACTTTTTTCAGCCCGTCGTAGATCTGATCTTCACTGTATTTCTCTGGAAATTGACCAATCATGATGGAAGGAAAAAGTATTACCCGGTATTTAAACGACCGGATCATCGACAGGTCGTCCTGTTCTACATAAAAGGCGTGGGTAGGGCATACACGGTGACATTGTCCACAGTAAACGCAGCGATCGTGATCGATCACGGCAAGTCCATTAATTACGCGGATCGCTTCAGTGGGACATGAAGTCATACAATGTGTACACCCGATACATTTCGAGGCATCTAAAGCATGGTATTTTGATGATCCATTCATGAAAAATAATTTACCATTTTCAGTACTGTTCCTTTTCCAACTGTAGTTTCAATCTGCATTTCATCGGTATTTTTTTTAATGTTTGGCAGCCCCATTCCAGCACCAAAACCCATTTCCCGAACTTCTTTACTAGCTGTCGAAAAACCTGGCTGCATGGCGAGCTCAACATCAGGAATTCCGGGACCTTCGTCGCTAATCAATATGGTGATTTTTTTTTCGTCGATTTCAACATTTATGATTCCCCGATAAGCATGAGCCACAACATTCACTTCGGCTTCATACATGGAAATCACAATATTCTTGATTGTCTTTCCGTCGATATTCAATTGTTTCAGTACCTTTTTTACCTCGCTCGACGGATGTCCAGCGTGTGTAAAATCACCACCTTGTATGTTAAAAAAAAGTTTCAAAAAGCCTCCCCCCAACCCCCTCCGAAAGAGGGGGAGAAAGAACCGGTATTCGTTGTCTTTCCCATTTCTAGTTTCTTATTTCTTATTGGATATTGAATTTTGAATTTTGAATTTTTTTTTCTAATAAACTGGCTTCAGCCCCGCCTGATACAAAAGTCCGCTGGATTTAAAAAGCGAATAAGGCGACTCGAGAATGCACATCCCGTTTTCGTGAGCCAGTTCAATCATTGGCTGACTCGCTTTTTTATTGCGTACAAAAACAATGGCCCGGATGTCTGCCATTTCGGCTGTACGGATTGCCTGCAGGTTAACCATTCCGGTTATCAGCACCAGATTTTCAGTATCGAGGGTCAAAACATCGCTCATCAGGTCGGAGCTGTAACCCATTTCTATCTCTTCTTCCAATCTTTCGGCACCGCACGATATCGTTGCATTCAGAACCGCGGCGATCTCTTTTATCTTCATTCAGGTTTTTAAAGGGATTTGTGCCAAATTTCAGAAAAAATAACCAAATACATGCAATTAGCAAAGCTTTTAGACCTTATTTAGATTGGTTTTAGGTAAGGTCGGAAACATTGCTAAAAGATCAGTGTTTCAGAAAGAAATTTAAAAATAAGATTGATAATCCCAAATCGTTTCGTAATTTGAGTTCGAAATTCAAACGCTATGATTTACGAAGAAAAAACTTTCCATCAGGAATTTATTAATGACCCGGAACTGCATCAAAAAATTATAGATGCACTGCCAATCCCGATTTTCTACCGCGACCTAAAAGGAGTTTACAAAGCTTGTAACCTCGCTCAGGAAAAACTGCTCGGCCTTCCCAAATCTGAAATTATTGGGAAAACCGTATTCGACATTCAACCCTATGAGATTGCTGAAATTTACGCACAACGCGATCAGGAATTGTTCGACAGTCCGGGCGACCAGAATTATGAAGCAAAATTCCGGGATATGTCCGGTCAAATTCACGATGTGGTGTTTAACAAGGCTGTAATACGCAACAATCAGGATGAAATTATGGGAATAGTAGGTTCTATTTTCGACATTACCCAACGTAAAAAAGCGGAACACAAACTCGAAAAAGCTCGCGAAGCCACTGTAATTGCTTCGGCAATGATGCACAAAATCAGGGCAGGAATTGTGATCGTTGACAGCGACCTGAAAGTGATTGATTCGAACGAGGCTTTTGCTAAACTTTTTGGGACTGAAATCGAAGAATTGTATGAAACTATTCCCGGATTGCATGGAGCCGACCTGAAAGAACTTGTTCCGGACGTGATTTACAAGATGTTTTCGTCGACACTGATTTCAGGAGAAAATTTGATGGAACGCGATTTAAAGATTCAGAACAAGCTGTTACATGTTTCAGTGATCACCATCTATAAACAACGTGTTGTTGGAGCGTTGCTGCGCGACATGTCTGCTCCTTCGCTGGTTCGTGAAGAAATTATTAGCCGGGCACAGCGTGTAAACCGACAAAATCTGGAGACGGTTCAAAAGATTGCATTCCTGCTTGGCGATAATGCTTCTCTGACGGAAGAACTTCTGAATTCGATTATTGAATCCTATCAATATGGCGATGATGAGTAATGATTATCACATAGAAATCGATGTACATCAACTCAATCGGCACGGGCAGATTGCTTGTGGTGATGTATTCCGGTCGCGGCAAATAAAAGCAGAAGGCCGCACCATTTTGGTACTTTCCGACGGAATTGGCCATGGTGTAAAAGCCAATGTTTTAGCAACTCTTACGGTTTCAATGGCACTCAATTACACATCTTTTCATACCAAACCTGAAGTAGCTGCCAATATTTTCATGCGGGCATTGCCCAAAAGTTTGGATGGTAAAGAAAGCTATGCCACCTTCACAATTATCGAAATTGAAGACGCCGGACAAGTCCGAATTATCAATTACGACAATCCCCGATCCATTATTTTCAGAAGAGGACAGGTTTTTCATCCAAAAGAAATTCATATTCCTATCCGGGGTGAAGAAAATGCCGGTAAAATACTACGAATCAGGGAGTTTACACCTATTCTCGAGGACCGGATTATTTTCATGACCGATGGAATCAACCAATCGGGATTGGGAAGCGCTAAATACCCGACCGGATGGGGACTCGATGATATTGAACGGTTTGCAGAGAAACAGATTGTTCGTGAATATGAAATCTCGGCGACCAAACTGGCCCGTAAAATATTGAACCAGGCTTCGATGAACGATGCGTTCGAAATTCGCGATGACGCCAGTTGCGGAGTGGTTTATTTCAGGCAACCCCGGGAATTTATGCTCATTACAGGCCCGCCATTCTATAAAATAAAAGATACCGATTTTGTAAAAAAGATCAAAGATTTTCCGGGAAAGAAAATAATTTGTGGCGGAACAACAGCCGAAATTATCGCCCGCGAAATGGATTTAGAGATCGATATTCAGCACCGCTTTTCTGAAAAAACACTGCCCCCTACTGCCAAAATGGAGGGATTTGAAATTGTTACAGAAGGGATTTTGACTTTGGGTCGGGTGGAAGAAATTCTGGAAACTTATACCACCGACATTCGTTTAGGTGAAAGTCCTCCGGAAGAAGTCGTAAAATTGCTGATCCAGCACGACATTATACACATCATCGTCGGAACCCGCATCAACTGGGCACATCAGGATCCCGACCAACCCGTTGAACTTGAAATACGCAAATCCGTCGTCAAACGGATTGTCCGTCTGCTCGAAACTCGTTTCTTCAAAAAGGTAATTGTTGAATTTGTGTAGAATTTAACGGAGGAATTAGAAAAAAGATAATAAAATTGTTTTTCGATCTTCCAGAAAATGAGCGACCACCCTCTATACTAAAAAGTTATCTCGGTCACCAATGATAACGAATCGTCTCAAGCCTGATCTGTAACGATCAGGCTTCTTTGCATGAAATCAAAAATTAATCTTTTTGACGAGATATTTGTTTAATAATTGTCGGATTCAAAACAATATTTTTTTTGAAAGATTAACTGGAAGATATGTATATTCGTGGCGAAAATCAAGGACTCTAACAAACTATAATTAATCATTTGACAATGAATAAATTCTCTATCAAATCAAAAATTAATTCAGCCCTATTCAAATTAGGGCTATTTTCAATAATCATTGCATCGTTTACTTTCTGTACACAAACACCAACTTTATGGGAAGTAGATTCTGTTAATCAGGTAGCCAGTGATTACATCAACACACACGAAGAATTTTCTGAATTTGCAAAATTGGTTCAGAAAACCGGATTAGAACCATTACTCGGCATACGTGGTCCTTATACAGTAATGCTTCCAAATAACGATGCGATGGTTGCTTTCTATAAGGAAAATGGCAAGACTTCACTGGATGAATTCGACATAAAATTCCTTCATTCACTCGTTCGTACTCACCTGATTACAAATGAGATTGCAACTGGAGACGTTGGACTAGGTGCGATTCGTGACACCAATGCAATCGGTGATTATCTGGTTACTGAATTTTCAGGCTCAGATATTATTGTGAATAAAAAATCGAAGATTATCGACCGGGATGTTCGTCTGGCCAATGGTTATGCTCATGTCATAGATCGGGTGATTGATCCTGTTACCAAAGATGTTTACACCGTCCTAACAGAGGATCCATCGTATAAGATTTTTACTGAAGGACTGAAAATAAGCGGACTAAAAGATACCTTGGAGCAAATCTCATTCCCCTATGGAAATCGCACTGCACGTGTAAGATATTCGATTCTTGCTGTTCCTGATACAGTCTACAACCGCTTTGGAATTAAGAATATTGACGACCTGATTAAATGGACTGGTGCAAATACCGACAGCTTGACCTACCTGAATAATTCATTTTATAGATATATGGAATACCATTGTCTAAAAAACACCTATTATTTAAATACGTTTGAATCGACTTTATACCCCATTTTGTCTTCTGACAATAATGTCTCTTTAAAAATTGATACTGACTACAAGATCAATCTTATTCCTAAAACCCAAAAATACACCGCATTTAATGTAGATCAGTCAAATATTCCTGCAAAAAATGGTTCAATTCATTCCATTAATGGCTTACTACCCGTAATTGACCCTGAACCTGTTACGATTATGTATGAAACAACTGATTTTTTTGATTTTAAGCAAGGATACTGGTATGATAAACAATACGAGAAATTTTCAGATGGTGAAAATGGATTTGCCAATATTCATTGGGTTGGCGACTATATGCAATATCACTGGAAAGCGAATGGAACTGGAGGTACTCTTATAAATGAAGATTGTTTGCAAATGATCGGTTGGTTTTCACTCTCTGTTACTTTCCCAAAAGTAATGAAAGGAAAATGGGAAGTTGGAATATATCAGCCGAACTGGCAGGATATAACCTCTTGCAATGTCTATATTGATGATGTATTGTGTGATACAAAATATCTGGGTCCAAGAACAGGTGGTCCCGGTGGCTTACAGAAAGTTGCAGAAGTCGATTGGAAAACTACCGCAGAACATACCATCAGAATGGAAAATTACTTTTACGGTATGATATTTTGGGATTACGTACAATTTAAGCCAATTAAATAATACACTGAAAAAATATCAAATAAAAATCAAAAATTGTATGAGCAATAATCTATTTCTCAAATCCTTCAGACGATGCAAGCTACTATACCTATTTGTGTCTATTTCAAGTCTGCTATTTGTTAATTGTTCACAAGAACCTAGTTTGTGGAAAGTTGACTCAGTTCATATGGTGGCCAACGATTACATCAAAAGCAAGGCGGAGTATTCTGAATTTGCAAAATTAGTCGACATGACTGGCTTAGGTCCATTACTTGGAATCCGCGGGCCATATACGATAATGCTTCCCAACAACGACGCCATGTTTGCCTTTTATAAGAAAAATGGCAAGAATTCACTGGAAGAATTCGATCTAAACTTCCTACATACTTTAATCCGAAATCATTTAATTACAAGCGAAATATCAACGGGAGATGTTGGCCTGGGTGCCATTCGCGATACCAACGCAATTGGAGACTACCTTGTTACTGAATTTCAAGGCTCTGACATCATTTTGAATAAAAAATCAAAAATAATCGATCGGGATATTCCCCTGGCCAATGGCTATGCGCACGTCATTGATCGGGTGATCGATCCTGTTACAAAAGATGTTTACACTATCCTGACAGAGGATCCTTCGTATAAAATATTTACTGAGGGCTTAAAAATCTCCGGATTAAAAGACACCCTGCAAGAAATTACTTTTCCATACGGAAATCGAACCGCCCGAACAAGATATACGATTTTGGCAGTTCCTGATTCAGTATATCAACGCAGCGGAATTAATACTATTGACGACCTTATTCAATGGACGGGTGCAAATCCTGACAGCGTAACCTTCCTGAATAATCCGTTTTACAGATACATGGAATACCATTGTTTGAATGGTACACATTACTTAAACACTTTTAATAGTACTTTGTATCCGATATTATCTTCTGACAACAATGTTTCTATGACCATTGACACAGACTATAAAATAAATTTTCTTCCTAAAACCCAAAAGTACACGGCTTTCATAGTTCCTGCATCGAATGTACCGGCAAAAAATGGTTCAATTCATTCCATTAATGGCTTGTTGCCTGTAATTCAACCCGAACCTACTATCCTAACTTTTGAAACAACTGACTTTTTCGATTTTAAGCAAGGAGACTGGTATCTCAAGTCGTATGGAAAATGGGGGGGAGATGGGAAAAACACTTTTGAAAATATCAAATGGGTAGGTGATTATCTTCAATACTGGTGGAAACCGAGTGATCTTATTCATCAAGATTGTTTGCAAATGATTGGATGGTTTTCTCTTTCAGTGAAATTTCCGAAAGTACAGAAAGGCAAGTGGGAAGTTTATGTATATCAACCTGCTTTTGGAGACGTAACATCGTGCCTGGTCTATCTTGATGATGTGCTTTGTGAAAATAAATACCAGGGCCCCCGTACAGGAGGTCCCGGAGGTTTACAAAAAATTGCTGAAGTCAATTGGAAAACTACCGCAGAACATACCATCAGAATGGAAAATTACTTTTATGGTATGATATTTTGGGATTACGTCCAATTTAAACCGATTAAATAGTTCAATTTACCCGAAGTTGGTTTCTATAAAAGAGAAAGGCAGAATTCGATTTGAATTCTGCCTTTCTCTTTTAGTATCTGCCGTTTTTATACCATTGGATATTTCTTGAAAATCTCTTCAGATTTTGCCAGTATGTCAACATATTGGGCGCGCTGATAGGAGAATGGATCTTTCAGATTTTTACGAGACAGATTACCACGGAAACTCTCGAGTTTTTTGTACCCTTTTTTATCCATCCAGTCATGTATTTCAGAAAGTATGGTTGCAACGTAAGCCGGATGATTTTTATAAATGGTTGAGACAATCTGAACAACATCTGCTCCGGCAAGAATCATTCGAATTGCATCTTCAGCCGTATAAATACCACGGCTGGCACAAATGCTGGCTTCGGTGTTGCCATGTAGTAATCCCACATAGCGCAAAGCCAAATGGTGATCGCGCGATTGGGTTAGTTCCCAGGGAAAATGAAAAACTTCATTCTCAATATCGATCTCGGGTTGGAAAAATCGGTTGAACATCACAAAACCGTCAACTCCGGCTTCATCAAGCTTTTTAATAAAATTCAGGGTATTTGTATAGAATGGGCTAAGCTTAATACTGACAGGTATTTTAACAGCATTCTTTACGCTTTTCACAATCTGGTATTGCTTTTCTTCGATGGAAGAACCGCCAATCTCAAAGTACCCCGGTGTAGAATAAAGATTCAATTCGAGTCCGTCAATTCCGGTTTCTTCAAGTAGTTTGGCGTATTCAACCCAACTGGGCTCATAAATGGCGTTCAAGCTGGCAAACACAGGAACAGTACAACTTTCCTTTAGTTTTTTAAGGTTGTATAGATATTCAGTGGGGCCGGCATGTTCAATGTCGGGAAATAAACGTATCATTTCCGAATTACGGTTGGCATATTCATTAATTTCTTCATCAAACTGAAGACTCTCCAACTGAATTTGTTCTTCGAAAAGTGACTTGTAAACGATTGCTGCAATACCCGCATCTTCCAATTCTTTAATGACTTCGGGTTTGTTAACGAGATTACTAGCACCTAAAATTAACGGATTTTTTAATTTGATGCCCATGTAGGTGGTTGATAAATCTGCCATAATATTTGGTTTTAGTGTTTTCGTTTTCAAGTTAAACTGAATCCTACCCTATTTTGTTCAGCAAATCAGTAAAAAAAAGAATCCCCGAAGGTTTTCTTCGGGGATTCTACTATACAATGCGAATTTAATTTTACATGATACTGTATGCAATAGTCAAACCAGCCATTACAATTGAAACCATGCTCATTAATTTAATTAGGATATTCAATGACGGACCTGAAGTGTCTTTAAATGGATCACCAACAGTATCGCCCGTTACAGCAGCTTTATGGCATTCAGAACCTTTTCCGCCGAGATTACCTTCTTCGATGTATTTCTTGGCATTATCCCAGGCACCACCGGCATTGGCCATGAAAATGGCAAGAATAAATCCGGTTGATGTTCCACCCAAAAGCAAGCCAACGACTCCGGAAACACCAAAAATTAAACCTGTACCAATCGGAATAAAAATGGCTAACAGTGAAGGAAACAACATTTCTTTTTGAGCACCTTTCGTTGAGATCTCCACACAACGGGCATAATCAGGTTCACCTTCGCCTGTTAAAATGCCTTTAATTTCGCGGAACTGACGGCGAACTTCTTCTACCATACTTTGAGCTGCACGACCTACAGCATTCATGGTTAAACCGCAAAACAGGAAAGCAGCCATTGAACCAATGAAAGCGCCGACCAAAACGCGTGGGTTCATCAAGTCGAGGTGTAAATACTGCATCATTTCAGGAATGGAAGCTTTGTGAACATCCAGATTGGTGAAATGATTTTTGGTACCATATTCGGTGAACTCAGCCACTTTTTCAGGAACACGAGCCAGTGCAATTTTTATTTCTTCGATGTACGAAGCTAAAAGAGCCAATGCGGTTAATGCGGCTGAACCGATAGCAAATCCTTTACCTGTTGCAGCAGTAGTGTTTCCAAGTGTGTCCAAAGCATCGGTACGAATACGAACTTCATGGCCTAAACCACTCATTTCAGCGTTTCCACCGGCATTGTCGGCAATTGGGCCGTAAGCATCAGTAGCTAAAGTAATTCCAAGAGTTGAAAGCATACCAACAGCAGCAATTGCAATACCATACAATCCCATGCTAATATTGGCAAAATCGAAGCCTGAAGCAAAAAGGAAAGCTAAAATAATGGATGCACCAACTATCAATACCGGAATTGCGGTAGAAATCATTCCTGTTCCTATTCCTGAAATAATAACAGTAGCAGGACCGGTCTTTGTAGATTCGGCAATATTGCGTGTTGGGGCAAATCCTGAAGAGGTATAATATTCGGTAATTTTACCAATACCAATACCCCCAACCAAACCTGCCATCATAGCACCCCAAACTCCAATAAAGTTAGGGATAGCCAGATATTTCAAAATCAGGAACGAGAAAATAGCAATACCTAAAGAACTAACATTGACTCCACGACCAAGAGCAGCCAATAATTGTTTTTGCGTTGCACCTTCTTTGGCTTTTACCATGAAAATACCAAATATGGAAAGTATAATTCCGACAGCAGCAATAATCATTGGAGCAATAACTCCATTCATCTGAGTTTCGACTCCCAGACCGGCAAATGCCGTTGCACCTAATGCAGCAGTAGAAAGAATTGCACCACAATAAGATTCATACAAGTCGGCACCCATACCAGCCACGTCACCAACGTTATCGCCTACGTTATCGGCAATAGTTGCAGGATTGCGGGGATCGTCTTCAGGAATACCAGCCTCAACTTTACCAACCAGATCGGCGCCTACGTCGGCAGCTTTGGTGAAAATACCACCACCAACACGGGCAAATAATGCTTGTGTTGAAGCACCCATCCCGAAAGTAAGGGTTGTTGTGGTAATTATGATGAGTTTCATCGATGGATCGGAAGCGATAATGCTATCGGTGGTTGAATCCAATACTCCGATTATAGATTGCAGTGCGTAAAACCAGATTGAGATGTCAAGCAATCCCAATCCAACGACAACCAAACCCATAACTGCTCCTGAACGGAAAGCAATTCGTAATCCGTCATTCAGTGAACGTTGTGCCGCATTGGCAGTACGGGCTGATGCATATGTTGCTGTCCGCATACCAAAAAATCCAGCTAATCCGGAGAAAAAACCACCGGTCAGGAATGCAAAAGGAACCCATGGATTTTGAATCTTTAAAACATAGGCCATAACAACAAATAAAAGGGTAATAACCACGAAAACAATGGCGACAACCTTGTACTGTTGTCTTAGATAAGCCATTGCGCCATCACGTACGTGTTTGGCAATTTTTTTCATGGTGTCGGTACCTTCGCTTTCCTTCATCATTTGTTTGAAGAAAAACCAGGCAAATAATAGCGCCAGTACAGAACTGAATGGAACCAGCCAGAAAATAGAATTCATAGATTAATGTTTTTATGCAACTTAGTTGCTGTTAGAAAATAGGTTTTATTGGTAAATCAGAAGCGACGAAATTAGCAATTAATGTTTTGAATAGACTAACTACATTAATGTTGTTTAACAGACAACTTCCGACTTTTAAACTTGAAAACAAAAATAAAGATTCATTCCAAATTCCATTATTTATACCGCAATTAGTATCAATTTGCAAACAAAATCTTAATATTAGATTCAAATTGGAGCTAGCGATTTTCTATTTCAAACAAAAGAATGGCAGTGGATATTAAAATTCATCAATCACGCGGATTTGCGCTTTAGGTTGGGAATATAAAGAATAACCAACGATAGTCCGATCAGAACCATTCCTGAAACCGAGATCAAGTCAGGTGATTCATCCGGCAGTATAATCCAACTTAAAATTGCTCCGCATACCGGAATCAGAAACTTCCAGATATTCAATTCAGAAACTTTAACCGATGGCCGCCGAAGCAAAGTATTCCAGATTGAGATTGCCGCAGCCGATAAAAAGCTTAACCAGGCCAGCGCCACAAAATATTCAGTCGGAAAATGTTTTTGCGGAAAACCTTCAATCGGAACCGAAATCAAAAACATAAATGCTCCACCTATAAAAAGCGATGCCGAGGTTAAAACCATCGGAGAAATAGTTTGCCTTTTTTTGGCGATCACCACATTGGTAATTCCAGACACCAGATTATTCAGAAGCAAAAACACCACGCCAATCAATGCAATTGCTGCTCCTGAAGGCAGACTTTTCCGTCCGAGTGTAATCACTGCAACACCAAGAATTCCAAGTAGAATGCTACTGGTTTTCAATCCCGTCATTCGGTCGCCCGAAGCAAAAAAATGCGCCACCAGTGCAACAAACAGCGGCGATGAACCAACAATCATTGCCGATATTGAAGCCGGAACCAAATTGACACCCATGTAAAAAAGTGAGTATTGTAATACGATCTGCAAAAAGGCAATCAGGCAAACATAAACGAAATTTTCGCTGACTTCAGTTCGGAAACGTTCAAGATTAGCTATAACCGGAAGCAGCAATAACCCGGAAATCATAAACCGGATTCCGGCAAACTGAAGCGGAGTATGGTATTTCAGGCCAATTTTAACGCCAACAAATGCTGACGACCACAAGAGGCATGCAATTATTGCTAGGAAAGTAGTTTGAGAAAAATGCTTTTTCATACCAGAAAAACAAGACTGTAAAGGTGCAGATAAAAGTCCGGTTCAGGAATTCCATCATTCAAAAGAAATGGAATCCAATTCAGTCTAAAACAAAAAAGGCAGCTTTTAGCCACCTTTTTTTTATATCATGCGATTTTTAAATCCATTTCACATACTGGAAATCCTGACGATGCGGCAATTCTTTGTGTTTTGGATACATGCGTATGGCATATCCAAATGCGCCGGCATCCATCAGGTGCAGGTTCAGTTTATAGGTAATTTCAGTGCCATTTACACTTTCAACCTCAAATTGCAAACATTCAATCAGTTTAGGGGTACTATCATTGCCATTTTCAGTAATTACCATTTCCACACCCACGTCTTCCGACTTCATCCCTTTAATATCAACAACCACACGTGCCGGATAATCTTCTCCAATTTTCAACACATTAGTAATTCCATCGGTGATCTGCACATTCTTCACTTCAATCAGATCCCAAACCTCTGATACTCCCAATTTCCATTTGGCAATATCTTTGGCAAGCTTATAATCCGAAGCAACCAGACGTGCGCTGCGCTCAGCCTGTGGTTTGTAGAACCTTTCCTGATAATCGCGAATCATGCGGGCGGTTGTGAAATTTGGTGCAACCTGCGCAAAAGTATTTTTAATGTACGACACCCATTTCTCAGGTATCCCGTTCAAGTTTCGGGTATAAAATGCAGGTAGTATTTCCTCTTCAAAAATGTTATAAATCGTTTCAGCATCCAATTCATCCTGAAGGTCGTTGATGTCGTAGGCATTTTCCTGAGAAAGTGCCCAGCCTGCATCTTTTTTGTAACCTTCAACCCACCAGCCATCTAGAACCGAGAAGTGAATTGTACCGTTCATTACCCCTTTTTCGCCGCTGGTACCCGATGCTTCCAATGGACGCGTTGGAGTATTCATCCAGATATCGACTCCCTGCAACATCATTTTTGCCAGATTCATGTCGTAATTCTGAACAAAAAGTATCTTCCCGATGAATTCAGGACGCTTTGAAATTTCAACGATGTATTTGATCAGATCCTGACCAGCTTTGTCGGCAGGATGTGCTTTTCCGGCAAAAATAAATTGAACCGGACGAGCAGGATCATTGACCAGTTTGGACAAGCGATCGAGATTCCGGAACAACAAATGAGCTCTTTTATAGGTAGCAAACCGACGGGCAAAACCAATGGTTAATGCATACGGATTGAGTTTGCCTAGTACTTCAGAAATTAATTTCGGATTTTCGTGCCGTTTAATCCAGTTATTCGTGAAACGCTGTTTAATGAAACCTATCGTTTTTAAACGAAGGTTTTGTTTCATGGTCCAGATTTCTTCGTCCGAAACTTTATATATTTTCTCCCAGTCATCAAAATCAAGCTGATCTTCAGGGAAATTATTTCCGAAGTTTTTCTGATGCAATTCTTTCCATTCTTTGGCGGCCCAAGTTGCATAATGCACTCCATTGGTCACATAGCCAATCTCAAGCTCTTCAGGAAGAAAGCCTTTGTATAGCGGACTTAGAACTTCTTTTGAAACATCGCCATGCAACATGCTTACCCCATTGATTCCCTGTGAAAGGTTACATGCCAGGTAACTCATATTGAAATGATCTTCGTAAACAGCAGCTTTTCCTAAACCAACAAATTCATCCCATGAGATTCCAATCTTTTCAGGAAATTTTCCCATGTAATGTTTAAACATGTCCTGATGGAATGAATCGTGTCCGGCAGGCACAGGAGTATGCGTGGTGAAAAGTGTTGATGCCCTCACAACCTCTTTGGCTTCGGCATATTGCAAGCCCTTTACGGTAACGAAATCAGACAATCTTTCCAGGCCGATCATTGCAGCATGGCCTTCATTGCAATGGTAAATATCCATTTCAATGCCTAGTTTTTTCAGTGCTCGCATACCACCCAATCCAAGCAACATTTCCTGCTTTAATCGGTTTTCGTTGTCACCACCATACAAATGGTGTGTTACAAAACGATCTTCGTCAGAGTTCTCTTCAAAGTCAGTGTCGAGCAGATACAGTTTGATTGATCCAATATTAACCTGCCACAAACGGGCATTTAAAGTACGTCCCGGATATTGAACCTGAACCGAAATCCAGTTTCCATCTTTATCGTAAGCTGGCTGTACGGGTATTTTCGAAAATTGCTGTGCATCGTAATTTGAAAGCTGCTCGCCATTAATTGAAATGTTCTGGCGGAAATACCCATAACGGTAAAGCAACCCAACTCCAACCAGATTTACTTTCGAATCGCTGGCTTCTTTCAGGTAATCGCCTGCCAAAATACCAAGTCCTCCTGAAAAGATTTTAAGGCTGTCGTGCAAGCCGTACTCCATGCTGAAATAGGCAATCGATGTTCCTTGTAGTTCTTTGCGATTGTCGAGATATTTATGCAGCGATTCTAAAACCTGATTCATACGAAGCAGAAATTTCGCATCGTTTTCGAGTTCAATGAAACGCTGATAATTGACTTCTTCGAGCAGAAGAATCGGATTGTGCTCACACTCTTCCCAAATTTCACTGTCAATAGTTTGAAAAAGGTCACGTGCTTCGGTATTCCATACCCACCACAAATTGCGGCTTATCTCTTTTAGCGGAGTCAATTTCTCAGGGATGTTTGACTCTACAAATAATTTTTTCCAAATAGGTTGTTCCACGATTGAATGTTTTAAATCTAACGTATTTTTCTGGCTCCTCTTGCGTATCTGATTAACTATCAAATAATATACTTGCAGAAAGGCACAAAAGAAGTTAAAAAAACACTTAATCCGAAATACTTAATGTAAAAAGGACGTTAAATCTTTGGGTTAATAATCTAAAGTTTTTATTCGATGTTTTGGGGGCGTATTCTCTTTGCCTGATCAAAACGTTCAATCAGACTTTTTGTTTGAAGAACCTTTCATTTAGTTCAACCGTTTTGAATGGTTTCATCGATTAATTTCAGGTAAACAGCACGAACTTCAGCTGCCGAATTCGTCCACAGCAATTGATCGACTTCCTCTTTTGCATTAGATTTGAGGTTATTAATGAATGATTCATCGGTTAGAATAGCGCAGATTGCATTGGCCATCTCACGAATATCCCAATAATCAACTTTCAGTACATTTTTTAAAACTTCAGATGCGCCGGATTGTCTGGAAACAATCACCGGAACTAGAGCCTGCATGGCTTCAAGCGCCACAATTCCGAAAGGCTCCGACACCGAGGGCATCACAAAAACATCACTTTTCCGAAACAATTCAGTTACCTCGCGGTCTTTCAGGAATCCCGGAAAATCGATAAAATCAGATATATTTAGCTCGGCAGCCCGTTTGATCATGGCATTCAGCAGGTCGCCTTTTCCGGCCATCATAAAATGTACATTCCCCATTTTCTGAAGCACCAGATTGGCGGCATTCACAAAGTATTCCGGACCTTTTTGCATGGTAATCCGTCCCATAAAAGAAACAATTTTATTTTCTCCGGCCTTCTTCCTGATTGGTTTTAACTTGGCAATTAACGGCTCAACTGCATTGTAAACAGTTTTCACCTTTTCAGGAGCGATGTGATACTTTTCAAGTAGAATGTTTCGGGTAAAATAACTTACCGCGATGATTTTATCGGCAGCTTGCAAACCTTCCTTTTCGATGGCACAAATTGCCGGATTTACCTGACTGCCACTTCTGTCGAACTCGGTGGAATGAACATGAACAACCAAAGGTTTGCCCGAAATTCGTTTCACAGCTATTCCCGCCTGAAAAGTCATCCAGTCGTGTACATGAATCACATCAAACTCCATCTCACGGGCAATTGTCTCAGCAACGAGCGCATAGTTTCTGATTTCCTGAAATAGATTTGGTCCGTAATCGCCGCCAAAAATAAATTTACCTTCTTCGGTAATTTCAACGAGCCGGCTTTCTCCAGAAGAAATTCTCGATTTCAATTCGTAAAATTCGTTGGTGCCGAGATATGGAATCAATTCGGATCGGAGCTCGTAATAATCCACTTTAGAAGTGGTATCAGCAAATTGAATGTTCGTGTGGATTACAGGAACACGACCTGCACCGATCAGATTCACATTCAAATCATCTTCGTCGCCCCAAGCTTTCGGAACTACAAATGTCACCTCCATATCCTGATACCCGGACAATCCCTTAGTCAGTCCATAACAGGCTGTCCCCAGACCTCCGGAAATATGTGGTGGAAATTCCCATCCAAACATGAGTACTTTCATAATACAAGGAAAAAGGAATTAGAAAAAAGGAAACGTGACATAACAAAGTTAAAACCGGTATATCTTAACTTCTGGAATTCTGAAACCTTTCCAACTCTTGTTCAAAGTTAATTTTCTCCTCATTAAAATTAAGCTGAGGATAGGTTTTGATCAATTTAGTTATTTCTTCAAGGTTCGCCTGTAAAAACTTTTCATATTCTACTGAATTCGAGTTGACAGGGCGGTGAAGCGCTGCCTTTCTGATTTTTAGAACTTTATCGGAGGTGTGCTGACTATCTTTTGAGATGATAAACTTACTAAAACGATCAAAAACATAATCGATTGCCACTGAACTTGGATGTAGCATATCTTCGGCATAGAACCGGTAATCGCGCAGTTCGTCCATCATCAGTTCGTACGAAGGGAAGTAGCTTAAACCACGATCGGCAAAATCGTTTCTCAGCCGGTCTACCGCCAGAATGAGTGTTGCTTTACTAACCTGATTCTCGACCGCCCCATCCTTCCAATGGCGAATTGGACTGACTGTAAAAATTACCTTCAAGTTTGGGTTAAAGCGCCATAGATCCTCCAGCAAATAACGATAAGCCTCAGTGATCTCATGCCTTGTCAACCGGATGCGGCTAAATTGGGATGCCGGAACCTTGTGACAATTCGATACAACCTGCGCCAGACTAACCAGCTCAAAGACCCAGGCTGTTCCAAACGTGATAACCAGAAAATCAGCACTTTTCAAAAAATCATGCGACAACAAAATCCGGCTGTTGATCTTTTCCAGTGCGGTATCTTTGTCAACATCCGAGAAACGGCTGTGATGATAAAAACTATTCCACAATCCCTGATCCTGAAACAGATCATATTCTGTAAAAAGCTGCTTGTCTAGCAAAAATTTCAGGCTGTTGGCAATCGACTGCGGGTTATATAAAATACCAAAAGGATTCATATCCACATTAAACTTGAGATCAATCATTTTCTGACCTATACTCTCAGAAAAACAGGATCCAAAAAACATCATGTTTTTCGAATAATCCATTTTTGAAGGATACTCAGGAATTTTTATTTCAGTTATCAATGACATCTAAATGAATTTACAATTTTACTTTTTATTAAGTTTTACATTCATAACCAACTAAAATTAAGAGATTCATCGCTTTGCTCTGAATGACAGTTACTTATATTATTTCATAAACTTCTCTTTTTTTAATGCTTGCTTTTCCAAAACTATAGCAGTACGGGCTGGCAAATACAAAAGTAGCTCATGCTGATTGCCTGTATCCGAAGGAACTGTGCTATAAATCATCTGATCGTCAATTCGGTTTTGTCCGCCAAAACGTTCGCAATCAGTATTTAAAACAATTTTGTATTTTGATTCCGGAAACGGGATTCCATAACCGAAAAACGATTGGTTCGGATTAAAGTTGAACACAAAAAGATGTTTTCCTCGTGAAAAGGCCAATATTTGATCCCCTTTATGATCGTACACCCAGTTCACTTCAGGAATATCAATCAGTTTCGATTTTTTAACCAGCGTAATCATTTCGCGATCAAAGTCTGACAACCAACAGTATTTCAAATCCTTATTGTCTTCCAGACTCCACAATCTACGTGCATGTGCATACGACCAGTTATTCCCTTCTCTCGGAAAATCAATCCATTCAGGATGCCCAAATTCGTTTCCCATAAAATTCAGGTATGCTCCACCGGCACAACTCAAAGTTGCCAGACGTATCATTTTATGCAGGGCAATACCTCGTTCTACCATCATATTTTGCTGGTCTTTGCGCATACTGAAATACATTTCCTTGTCGATCAACCTGAAAATGATTGTTTTGTCGCCTACCAAAGCCTGATCGTGCGATTCAGCATAACTCACTACTTTTTCATCGAGCCGTTTCGAGGTCAATTCATGAAAGATGTAACCAACATCCCATTTTTCGTCCGAAACTTCTTTAATCAGTTTAATCCAGAAATCGGGAACACCCATCGCCATGCGGTAATCAAATCCTACTCCTCCATCTTTATGAGAAGTTGCCAATCCGGGCAATCCGCTCACTTCTTCGGCTATCGAAAGCGCATTCGGATTCATCTCATGAATCAATCGATTGGCCATGATGAAATACGAAAATGCGTCCTGATCGAGACCCCCGGTAAAATAATCGTCGTAGCAAGTGAAGGCTTTTCCCAATCCGTGATCGAAATAAAGCATACTGGTCACGCCATCGAAACGGAAACCATCGAACTTAAATTCTTCGAGCCAATAGCGGATATTGGAGAGCAAAAAATGAATGACTTCCGTTTTGCCATAATTGAAACAATACGAATCCCAGGCAGGGTGTTCGCCTTTTGCGCCGTCGTGAAAGAATTGCCAGCGTGTGCCATCGTATTTTCCCAAACCTTCATTTTCGTTTTTAACGGCATGAGAATGAACCAAATCGATAATTACCGAAATTCCCATCACATGAGCCTCGTCAACCAATTTTTTCAATTCTTCAGGAGTACCAAAACGCGACGACGGTGCAAAAAAGCTTGACACATGGTAGCCAAAACTTCCGTAGTAGGGGTGCTCCGGAATGGCCATCAACTGAATGGTATTGTATCCGGCCAATTGAACCCGTGGTAAAATATCGGTTCTGAATTCGTTGTAGGTATGCACCCTTTCAGCTTCGCCAGCCATTCCGATGTGGCCTTCATAAATTAAGGGAGACTCCGGTTTTCTTTTAAAAGCTGCTTTCTTCCATTGATAGTCCTTTTCAGGAGCCCACACCTGAGCATTAAACATTTTGGTATAATCATCCTGAACAACCCTGTTGGCCCATGCAGGAATACGTTTTCCCTGACCACCTTCCCAATAAATGGAGAACGCATATAAATTATTGTGGGTCATTTTATCCTCCGGAAGCTTAATTTCCCAGTTTCCTGAGCCAACCGACTTCAAAGCATATTCTGGACTTTCCTGCCAGTTATTAAATTCGCCAATGAGAAAAATTGCAGTTGCGTTTGGAGCCCAATCGCGAATTACCCACAGTTTATTTTCGCGGTGCAATCCATACCACTTGTGTCCCTGTGCGAAATCGGACAGACTGGCACTTTGAAGAATTTCGTTCTCCTTAGCCTGAGCGGCATTTAATCGGTCAACAATCGCTGTTGCAAACGGCTCGAGATAACTATCTTTCTTGACAAAATTTGGAATTTTCATGGTGTTTTCAGTTTGCTTAAAGATAAGAAAAGAAATTAAACAGAGAGTCTCACTTGGAGTTAGGCTCTCTGTAATTTCAAATAATTAAACCAAACTCTTTCGCCCTTCCTCTGTTGATCAATTTTCCAGTCCGGGTTCCGAAATAATCAGGAGCAGAACTGAACTCCCAATCAACAGCCTGACCACATAACCTTGCTTTTACCGGATTTTCATGGATATATTGAAAACAAACCTCAACATAACCATCATGATCGTTCAATAACAACTGACTTTACATACACCATCAGATGGAAATGGTTAGGCATGAGTACCCATGCAAGGATGTCAGTATATGGTGATACGTATTTTTTTTTCTTCTTGAGGAACAATAAGGAGTTCTCTCGATTAAAGAAAATCTTCTGGGAATTATTGCCCCGATTGTAGATGTGGTAAAGATGACCTGATTCAAATTGCATTATTTGATTCAAGTTACAACATAAAATCAAAATTTCAAACCTTTAATCAATCATCTCAAACCCGCAATACGGTACCAATACTTTTGGAATCCGGATTCCTTCCGGAGTTTGGTTGTTTTCGAGCAAAGCAGCCAGAATGCGTGGCAATGCCAGTGCGCTCCCGTTCAATGTGTGTGCAATAACCGGTTTTTTGGTTGATTCGTCGCGGTAACGAAGTTTTAGCCGGTTGGCTTGAAAGCTTTCGAAATTGGAAACCGAACTTACTTCGAGCCATTTTTCCTGAGCAGCCGAAAATACTTCGAAATCGTAAGTGAGTGCTGAGGTGAAACTCATATCACCACCACACAAACGCAGGATTCGGTATGGCAATTCCAGTTTTTCGACCAACCCGGCAACGTGGGCAACCATCTGGTCGAGCAATTCATAGGAATTATCGGGATGGGCGATTTGCACAATTTCTACCTTGTCGAACTGGTGCAAACGGTTTAGTCCACGAACATCTTTCCCGTATGAACCTGCTTCGCGACGGAAACAAGAGCTGTATGCTGTATTTTTAATGGGCAAATCTTTGGCTTCAACAATCACATCGCGGTAAATATTGGTCACCGGAACTTCAGCAGTTGGGATCAGATAAAGATTATCGATGGTTGCATGATACATCTGACCTTCTTTATCGGGTAACTGACCGGTTCCAAAACCTGAATCTTCGTTCACCATAAGTGGCGGCTGAATTTCGAGGTATCCTGAGGCACGTGCTTCATCCAGAAAAAAATTGATTAAAGCACGCTGGATGCGAGCACCTTTTCCTTTATAAACCGGAAAGCCTGCTCCTGTAATTTTAACACCCAATTCAAAATCGATGATGTCATACTTTTTTGCCAATTCCCAATGCGGAATACTATTTTCAGGTAAAACCGGAATATCTCCATGGCTTTTTACAATCAGATTTTCTTCCGGAGTACGACCTTCAGGAACCAAATCCGAAGGAAGGTTCGGCATCAGAATCTGCAAATTGAAAACTTCCTTATCGATCCGTGCAAACTCTTCATCGAGTTGTTTGATGGTGTCTTTGAGCTCGGCAGTGCGGTTCTTAGCGGCATTGGCCTCATCGGTTTTACCATCTCGCATCAAAAGACCAACCTCTTTCGAAATTTTATTCATCTCTGCTTTGCACTGATCGGCATTGGCTTGTATCTCATTCTTTTTAGCCGATAAGCCGGTAATCTGTCCAACTATTTCAGCAGCATTAAAATGTTTTTTCTTCAATTTGGCAATTACCAATTCCGGATTTTCCTGTATAAATTTTAGATTGAGCATTTTCGGGTTTTTATTATTTTGAATGACAAATTTAAAACAAAAAAATCTCCTGCCTTCGGAAAAGCAGGAGATTAATTACAGAATATCTTTAATCGCCTTAGTTTACTACAGCAGCAACTACTGGTTCAATGGTTACAAACGATTTGTGATCTTTTCTTTTCTTGAAAACAACAGTTCCGTCAATCAAGGCAAATAAGGTATGGTCTCTGCCAATACCTACATTTAAGCCTGGACGATGTACAGTACCTCTCTGGCGAACAATAATGTTACCAGCTGTTGCAGCCTGACCGCCGTATATTTTAACGCCAAGTCTTTTGCTTTCCGATTCGCGTCCGTTTCTCGAACTACCCGCACCTTTCTTATGAGCCATGGTAAATTTTTTTTAATGTTAACCTATTACTTCTTCAATTTGAATTTTGGTCAGGTATTGACGATGACCATTCATTTTCTGGTAACCTTTTCTTCTTTTCTTCTTGAAGACTAATACCTTATCTCCTTTGAGGTGCTCAACTACCGTAGCAGTTACACTTGCCCCTTCAACAACCGGAGTTCCAACTTTCACAGCACCTTCGTTATCAACCAAAAGAACCTTGTCAAAAACAACGGTTTCGCCTTCGGCATTTTCCAAACGGTGTACATAAACTTTCCGGCCTTTCTCAACTTTCATTTGCTGACCGGCAATTTCTACAATTGCGTACATTTCAATCTGTTTTAATATTTCTTCCGGAAGGCGGGAATCAAATAAATTCCGCTTATAGAGCCCACTCGAAAACTTTGGACTGCAAAAGTATACAATTTTAAATGACAACCAAAGAGTTGTATTATTTTTTCTGATTTATTTTGTCCTGAATAATATCGCATAGCAAACTATCAGGAACTACTGACATAAATAAACAAGTATGTAAATGCCTTTTCAACGATTCAGAATGCAAAACAATTCTTATATTTGTTACCTATAGTTATGCTATTTTGATGTAATGGACAAAATAAAACTCAATATACTGGGACTTTCAGTTAGTCAATCACAATCAGGAGCTTACGCCTTAGTTTTGGCTGAAGAAAACGGAGATCGCCGAATACCTATTATTATAGGACCCATCGAAGCACAATCAATTGCGATCCAACTGGAAGGTTTAAAGCCACCACGCCCGCTGACTCATGATCTTTTTACACAACTGGCATTGTTATTCGATATCCACATTTCCGAAGTAATTATTCACAAGCTTGAAGAAGGAATTTTTTATTCTGAGCTCATTTGTGTAAGAGGCAACGTTAAGATTCCGATTGATTCGCGCACTTCGGATGCTGTGGCGCTTTCGCTGCGATTCGATTGTCCGATTTACACAACTGAAGAAATTTTGGAGCGTGCCGGAATAGTTATTGAATTTGAGAATGAACATAGCGGCCAGGAAGAATGGTATCAGTCAATAAGTGATGAGCCCGCAAGAGGTAAACACGAATACGAAAAATATACTTCCTCCGAACTTACTGAAATGTTGAATAATGCCATCCGCGATGAAGATTACGAAAAAGCTTCGGCCATCCGCGATGAAATAAACCGCCGGATAAAAGAATAATCCAACTAATCATGGGAATCAAAAATCGTTTAATTATCATGAATTTCCTGCAATTCTTTGTTTGGGGAACATGGTTGATTTCGCTGGGCGGCTATATGATTGTTACCCTAAAGTTTACGGGCGGTCAGGTTGGAAGCATTTATTCGACGATGGGACTTGCCTCGCTGTTTATGCCGGGACTTCTTGGAATTGTTGCCGATCGCTGGATCAATGCCGAGCGTCTTTTCGGACTTTGCCACATCACAGGAGCAATGCTGTTATTTTGGGCCTCGACAATAAAAGATCCTTCGGTCATGTATTGGGTTATGCTTCTGAATGCGATGGTCTATATGCCAACAATTGCGTTAAACAATACTGTAGCTTATGGCATTCTTTCAAACAAAGGATTTGACGTGGTTAAAGATTTTCCGCCCATACGTGTATGGGGTACTGTAGGATTCGTTGCCGCTATGTGGGCCGTCGATCTGAGTGGCTGGTCTGTAAGCCCGTTACAGCTTTACATCGGCGCATCAGCCGCCCTGATTTTAGGCATCTATTCATTCACAATGCCATCCTGCCCACCGACCAATACGAAAAAGGACGGTTCCATTCTTTCAGCCTTGGGTCTCGATGCCTTTGTATTGTTTAAAAACCGGCAGATGGCGGTATTCTTTACATTTGCGGTTTTTATTGGTGCAGCCCTTCAAATCACCAATACATTTGGAGAACCATTTATTCACGACTTTAAAACCCTGTATGCCAATTCTTTTGCTGTAGCTCATCCCGGATTACTCATGTCGATATCTCAGATTTCAGAAACACTGTTCATTCTCACAATCCCGTTTTTTCTGAACCGTTATGGAATCAAAAAAGTAATGATCATCAGCATTTTTGCCTGGGTTCTACGCTTTGCCTTATTCGCAATCGGAAATCCTGCAGATGGATTAATTCTATTGGTTCTCTCGATGATTATCTACGGAATGGCATTCGATTTTTTCAACATATCAGGCTCTCTGTTTGTCGAAACTGAGGCTGACCCAAAAATTCGTGCAAGCGCACAAGGGCTCTTCATGATTATGACTAACGGATTGGGTGCATTCATTGGAGGTGTTTCAAGTGGATGGGTTGTTGATTATTTTACGGTCGATGGGGTAAAAAACTGGCCGGCAATTTGGTTCGTTTTTGCAGCTTATGCATTAGTTTTGGGACTAATTTTTCCATTCGCATTTAAATATAAACACAAAATTAAAACTACACTTGTGGATGCTGAGTCAGCAACTGCTATTGGATAACAAACAACGATTATGAAGCAATATATTGATTTACTGAACCATGTAATTTTAAACGGAATCCGGAAAAGCGACCGTACCGGAACTGGCACGATCAGTGTCTTCGGGTATCAGTCACGATACGATTTAGCTGTGGGATTCCCGGTTCTGACCACTAAAAAATTACACATGAAATCGATTATTCATGAACTGCTTTGGTTTTTAACCGGCGATACCAACATCAAATATCTTCAGGAAAATGGAGTGAAAATTTGGAACGAATGGGCTGACGAAAACGGAAACCTCGGACCGGTTTACGGCTACCAATGGCGCTCGTGGCCTACTCCCGACGGACGACACATCGATCAGGTTTCGCAGGTGGTAAACAGCATCAAAAATAATCCGGATTCGCGCCGGCATTTAATAAGTGCATGGAATGTCGGGCAGATTGATGAAATGAATCTACCGCCTTGTCACCTGTTGATTCAGTTTTATGTGGCTGACGGAAAATTATCATGCCAGCTTTACCAGCGGAGTGCCGACATTTTTCTTGGTGTTCCATTCAATATTGCATCGTATGCCCTGCTCACCCTGATGATGGCACAAGTTTGCGGACTTCAGCCCGGTGAATTTATCCACACCTTAGGTGATGCGCACATTTACCTCAATCACATGGAACAAGTTAATCTGCAATTGACCCGCCAACCATTTCCACTGCCTCAAATGAAAATTAATCCGGAAGTAAAGAGCATTTTCGACTTTAAGTTCGATGATTTTGAATTGACAGGCTATCAGTCACATCCACACAT
Source organism: Bacteroidales bacterium (assembly GCA_038329265.1). Taxonomy (GTDB): domain Bacteria; phylum Bacteroidota; class Bacteroidia; order Bacteroidales; family Prolixibacteraceae; genus Aquipluma. The sequence goes on from JBBQMW010000009.1 coordinate 26,398, forward strand.
TGCCGGAAAAGTTGCTGTTTGATTTTTAACTCTAATTCATACATTAAAATGATTCACCAAAATATCTCCATTATAGTCGCCATTGCACAGAATTTTGCCATTGGTAAAAACAACGATTTGCTGTTTCATCTGCCCAACGACCTGAAACGGTTTAAGCAAATCACAACGGGGCATCCAGTGATCATGGGAAGAAATACTTTGCTCTCGCTTCCCAAAGGAGCGCTGCCAAATCGCCGAAACATAGTTATTACCGACAATCCGAATGAAATATTTGAACGTTGCGAAATGGTTTTCTCCATTGAAGAGGCAATTCAGGCAGTAGAAAATGAGGAAGAAGCCTTTATTATTGGTGGCGGTATGATTTACCGGCAGTTTTTTCCACATGCCGGCAAATTGTATCTGACTCTGGTTCATCGCGATTTCGATGCTGATGTCTATTTTCCTGAAATCAATTATTCAGAGTGGAACGAATTTTTCCGCGAAGATTTGTTTGACGAAACGAACGGATTCAACTACTCGTACCTGAATTTGAAGAGAAAAATGTAGAGGTAATTTACAACAAAATCCCAATATTATCGAATCTCTGATGGTAATCGGATATTGAACATTGAATAACTTCAAGTGCTTCATCGACTCCATAAGTATGAGTGATTTCGGTATTACTAATCTTTCCGGGCATATCTTTATAGGTCAGAAAATAGTGCTTGAGTCGTTCAACAACAATATCCGGAAGATCAGACAAATTCTTATATTCACTGTAGACGACATCGTTGGTTAGCACTGCAATGATTTTATCATCTGCTTCGTTCCCGTCAATCATCCGAAACCCTCCAATAGGTCGGGCATCTACCAAAATGTCGCCATGTGAAATGGTTTTTTCGGTTAGAACGCAAATATCAATGGGGTCGCCATCTCCTTTGATTCCTGTCATGCCGGTTTTTTCCATACAAAACTTACCCACTTCGTCGCCGCAAAAGGTCTGTGGAATAAAACCATAAAGTGCCGGAACTACATTGGAATATTTCTGTGGACGGTCGAGCTTAAGGAAGCCACTTTCCTTGTCGATTTCGTATTTTACCGTATCTGTTGGGACTACTTCAATAAAAGCAACCACATTTTCAGGGGCATCTTTTCCAATAAAAATACCATGCCATGGATGAGATTTATACCGAAGCCCCATCAACCGCCCAATCGGATCAGATAATCTGTCTGCCATAATTTGTTTTTTAGTTTTTGCTAATATAAACCTTTATTTCATTAAAAAGTTTATTGAATTACATCAACATCTCTAATCGAATTTCTATCCATGAATAGAAAAAACTATAAAGGCTCAAGAATCTTAATTCCAATGATATAAACCTTCAATCAGTCTGGCTTGCTTTTCTTCCTCGGAAAGAGCCATATATTTCTGACATTCAAATTCGTATTCCAATTGTTTTTTAGATTGTTTTGCTTTTAGTTTTGTACCATATATGCGCTCAATTTTATCATTCAAAAATTTACAGGCCACCATTGGAAACAACTCAAGAAGCAATTCTTCTTTTTCGTTGGAAGCCAGTTTTATTCCTTCACCATATTCCGGAAACGATGGATTCGGTTGTTTTTCGTATTTGGCAGTATTAAAAGGAATTTCTATTCGGGTATCAGCGATCTTTTCACGGAAATCAGGATCAACCGGTATTGGTGTTTTTCCATAAGAACCTTTGACCAAATTTACGAATTGAATGGAATTGTTGGTGTAAAATGGGTTTCCATGCTTCTCATCAATGACGCAGTTTACAGCCTGAGCTCCGACAATCTGACTGGTTGGTGTCACCAATGGTGGGCAGCCAGCTGCGAGTCGAACTATTGGAATCACTTCTAGAACCCTCGGAAGTAAATCTTCCTGCTTCAATTGTTTTAATTGGGCAAGCATATTGGTATACATTCCTCCAGGAACTTCTGCAAATTTCACCTTCTCATCAGGATCGGGGAAATTGAAGTATTTTTCAATCTTGCCGCAAACATCCATTAAATTGACTTCGTCGTTAGCTTTTGCATACTGAATAGCGTCGTCGAAATACTGATCGATATGAGCTGGCAATTTATCCTTAGTAATATCAAATTCAATTGGATAAACCTTATAGCTATCAATTTCAGCCATTTCCAAACGAATTTCTTTCAGTATTTTATTAATTCTCACAACGGCATCCAAATTCACTCCGGTTTCAATTCCCAATTTATTACAGCATATCTGAACCAATTCGAACGCTGGTGCGGCTGGTCCTCCGGCAAAGTTGAGAATTGCAGTATCCAGTATATCAACACCATTAATAATAGCCGTTAATGATGAAGCTAATCCAAATCCCGGTGTACAATGAGTATGAAAATCGATCGGAATCTTTACATTTTCCTTGAAAGCTTTGATGATCTTTCCGGCTTTTTCTGGTGGAATCAATCCCGCCATATCTTTCAAGGTAATCATATCAGCGCCCATTGCTTCAAGTTCCCTGGCCATTTTCACAAAATAGTCGATCGTAAAAATTGCTTTTGGAAATGGTTTCCCTTTTAAACGAGCCTTCAAACGTTCCTTTCTCGTAAATTTAGGATCAACAGTATAACAGACCACACAATCAGCTAAACCGCCATTCTCCTTTACATACTTGATCGTTGAGCGGATATTGCTGGTATCGTTCAACGCATCAAAAATTCGCATGATTGAAATACCCGATCGAACAGCATTCCGGTTAAAACCTTCGATCACTTCTTCAGGATATGGGTTATATCCAAAAAGATTTCGTCCACGAGAGAGGGCTGTTAAGTGAGAAATATCTCCGATCTCAGCTTTAATTATTTCAAGCCGTTCCCATGGATCTTCATTCAAATAACGCATAATGGAGTCAGGCACAGCACCTCCCCAAACTTCAAGTGCATAAAATCCTGCTTCTTTGTAAATAGGCAATATACGATCGATTTGAGCTTGCTTCATTCGCGTGGCAAATAGGGATTGCTGTCCGTCCCTCATGGTCACATCTCTAATTAATAATTTTCTGGTCATTCATTGTATGTTTAATTGATGATGCAAAATTGGCTAATTTATTTGGCTCAAAGAATATTTTTTGGAAGTTTTACATCATTTGTTCAATTTTTTTGCATTTAAGTAATATTGGGTAATTCGGGCTTTAATTATAAAGTAGGAGAAGCATATTTCCTATACGATTAATCGATGTGCATAATCCATCACCATATTCCAAAGCAGCAATTAGTCACCTTTTAAATTCAGAATAAATTGATCATCTTTGCCAACTAAAATTAAACCGAAAAGAATCATACGAAGTGAGCTTTTCATCCGTTATAAGTCTGATATTATTTTTTAATCACTAAAAAATTTATTTTAATGATATTCTTACTGGAAACTGCGACCGAAATTCCATATCTGGATCTGATTATGAAAGGTGGATGGATAATGATACCTTTATTTTTGATGTCGATCATTGCTGTTTTTATATTTTTTGACCGGTTCTTCTACCTAAGAGGCCAAAAAAACCTGGATGCGGCTTTTTACGACAAATTGAATGAGCTTATTCTGGCCGGAAAAATTGATTCAGCAATGAATTTATGCGCTTCGGCCAATTGCTCCGAAACCAGGATCCTCATGAAAGGACTGAAAAATTTAGGCAACCCTGTCTCCGAGATCCTTGGACAAATGGAGAATGAAGGGAAACTGGAAACTTATAAATACGAAGGAAACATGTATTTTCTTGGTGTGATTGCCGGTGTTGCTCCCATGTTGGGATTTATCGGTACTATTTCAGGAGTAATCAAGATTTTCTACAACATTTCGCTTGCCGACAATATCAGTATTTCACTGATTTCAGGAGGTTTATATGAAAAACTAATTACTTCGGGAGTTGGTCTGAGCATTGGTATTATTGCATATGTGGCTTACCATTACCTCAACCACCGGGTGAACCAACTGGTGCAAAAATGGGAGTACCGCAGCATTCGGTTTATTGATTTGATTAACAATACTTCATTATGAATTTCAGAAGTGCCCGAAAACAGGAATTTGAAATATTCTCGAATTCTTTCAGCGACATCATGTTTTTTCTCATGTTGTTTTTTCTGATTGTATCTACGATGATCACACCGGGTGCAATTAAACTGGCATTGCCACAAGCTGACAAGACGCCTTCGATGAATAAGCAAACTGAAAAAATTGCCATCTCAATTACCAAAGATCTGAAATATTTTATCAACGACAGGCCAATTCAATTTTCGGAATTAGAGTCTGAACTTATAAAAATCAAAAAAGCGAATACTGATGCATTAGCCATCGTCAGGTGCGATAACACCATCGAAGTACAGTCGATGGTAGATGTGTTACAATTGGGAAATAAAACCGGTGTGAAAATGGTTTTAGCCACTACTCGAAAGGAAACATCAAAATAGCTTCTTTTTTTCATCCTATTTCGTTTATTTTCCTGATTCAGTTTTGTAACAAACTGATTGATTGAGTCTTTTACCAAATTGTTAAGCCAACTGTGAATTAAGTCCCCAATTCGAAATACCTTATATCTTTGCATCCGGAATAAAAAAATAATAATAATCCATAAAAACACAATTATGAAAGTAACAGTTGTTGGAGCCGGAAATGTTGGAGCTACCTGCGCGCAGATTGTAGCCGAAAAAAACATTGTAAGCGAAGTTGTATTGCTTGATATTAAAGAAGGATTGTCAGAAGGAAAATCATTGGACTTGTGGCAGACTGCTCCCATTAATTATTATGACACCCGTTTGACAGGTGCAACCAACGATTATTCAAAATCAGCTGATTCTGATGTTGTTGTAATCACTTCAGGTGTTCCACGTAAACCAGGTATGAGCCGCGACGATTTGATTTCAATCAACGCAGGTATCGTAAAAAGCGTTACTGAAAACGTGATCAAACATTCACCAAACGCCATCATTATTATTGTTTCGAACCCACTTGACGTAATGACTTACGTGGCTTATGCCGTTGCGAAAACAAGCAAAAACAAAGTTTTGGGTATGGCTGGTATTTTGGATACTGCACGTTACCGTGCTTTCCTTGCTGAAGCTTTGGACATATCGCCACGCGATATTCAGGCATTGCTGATGGGCGGACATGGCGATACCATGGTTCCACTACCCCGTTACACCACTGTTGCAGGTATTCCGGTAACTGAAATGCTTGACAAAGAAACTTTGGATAAAATCATCGACCGCACCAAAAAAGGTGGTGGCGAATTGGTTAACCTGATGGGAACTTCTGCATGGTATGCTCCGGGTTCGGCTGCTGCTCAAATGGTTGAAGCAATCGTGATGGACCAAAAACGTATTTTCCCTTGCTGCGTTAAAATGGAAGGCGAATTTGGGTTGAACGATGTTTTTGTTGGAGTACCAGTAAAATTAGGCAAAAACGGAGTTGAAAAAATCGTTGAAGTTAAACTGACTGCCGACGAACAGGCTTTGTTGGTTGAATCAGCGGCTTCAGTTAAAGAAATCATGGATGTAGTGGATGGCATGAATATTCTCTAATCTTTAATTAGAATAATAAGCAATAAGGTATATATTTGAGGCTCCGGCAGTATTGTCGGAGCCTTTATATTTTATATTCCACCTAAAAAAGAAAGTGGCCAATAAACAGAAAAATAATGAACAATCCTCAAATTCATTTCGGAATCCGATGGGATTTGTAAAACCTAAAACGCATATATGATCGAAATACCTCTGCATATCATCGAACTCGAGCAAGACAATTACCATATCCTGATTGAGGGAAACTTCGAAGATGAAACACCATCGTATTGGGTTATTGATACAGGCGCATCCAAGACTGTTTTGGATTCAAACCTGAAGCAATTCTATGCCAATGTCGAATCCGACAATGAGGAAGACTACCAAAGTGCCGGAATAAATCAGGGAATGCTTGATACCACAGTCGGAAAGATACATTTTCTTCGCTTCGGCAAATTTAAGATTGTCAACCAAAAAGTAGCTTTAATCGATCTGAACCACGTCAATGAAATCTACGAAAAATACACTTCATTCAAGATTGCAGGCCTTTTAGGCGGTGACATTCTGATGGAATATAAATGCATGATTGACTATTCGCGCAAGATCATAAAATTTAATATCCCTGAATCTACGTGAAATTGATGGTGAAAAAAGTGGCTTAATTATTCAGAAAAAATAAATATATTTGGCGGCTGAAAAAGAAAATTAATGGATCTGAAGAAATACATATCGAAACATTTTATTCTGCGTTTTTGCCTGCTCGTTGCATTGGTAGGAGGCGCAGCTATTTTCGACATGTATCACACTGCAAATCAGAAAATAACGAGGCAAATCCACAAAATACCTGTTTCTGACGAAACGGAAACAAACAAAACTTTTTTCTGCAATCAGGTTCCAACTTTTAACTTAAAAACCTCAGCTACTGAGCTTTCGGTACGCTTTCGTTTTGCTTGTACTCATGACAAGTTTTTACTTCAGTATTACAATTTGCGTACATTCCAACTCATGAAAGCCGAAACTATTCATTCAAGCTTTCCTGCTATCAGTTCGTTCCATTCGCTACCTTTTAACAAGGTTCTGTACTCCAGTCCCGACGACATACCTCCGCTTTCATAATTCGCAACTGATCAATTCATCGGATCATTCTGCAAAAACAGGTTTCATTTGCATGCACTTCAAAAGGCATGAAATGATTTTTCTGGAATAAAAGATTCAACTTAAATAATTAATAATAAACAACTTAAATTTTAACAAATGCAAAACAAAGGTGCAATTAGAACATTTGCAATTCTCCTTGGTTTGATTTGCGTGTATCAGCTGATGTTTACCTACAAGGCAAGCCAGGTTGAGAAAGCAGCCAGAGAATATGCAAAAGGTGACAAACAAAAGGAACAGGTTTACCTTGATTCCATGTCGAGCGAAGTAGCTTACAACTTGTTGGGTCTCAAAAAATACACGTTCAAAGAAGTAAAAGAACTCGAACTGGGTTTGGGTCTTGACCTTCAGGGCGGGATGAACGTAACACTGGAGGTTTCAGTAATTGATCTGGTCAAATCTTTGGCAAACTATAGCAAGGATTCGACATTTAATGCAGCGCTCAAACTGGCCGTCGATAAACAGAAAAAAGGTCAGGATGATTTTGTTACCGCATTCGGAAAATCTTTCGAAGAAATTTCGCCCAGCGGCAAACTCGCATCCATATTCAACACCCTTGAACTGAAAGATCGGGTCAAATACAATTCGACCAACGCTGAAGTATTGGATGTCTTGCGTAAAGAAACCAAAATTGCCATCGACAATTCGTTCGAGATCATTCGTACCCGTATCGACCGCTTTGGAGTAGCTCAGCCAAACATTCAGCCTTTGCAAACTGCTGGCCGTATCCTGGTTGAATTGCCGGGTGTCGACGATCCAAAACGTGTCCGCAAACTGTTGCAGGGAACTGCCAATCTCGAATTCTGGGAAACTTACGACAATAGCGAAGTTTACCCTTATCTGGCACAGGCTAACCAAAAATTGGTTGAAATTCTTGCATTAAAAACTCAGGCTCCTGTAGCCACAGTCGACACAACAGCAAAAACAGCCCCAACTGACAGCTCAAATTCTTTGCTGAGCGAATTGGATAAAAAGGCTACCACTGAGGCAAGCTCTTTGGATAAAAATGCTGATGCCAATAAGCAATTCCCATTGTTCTCTATTCTTCAGCCAAGTGCAACTCAGCAAGGTCAATTGTTTCCAGGCGCTGCCGTAGGTACCTCGCATTTTAAAGATACGGTAATGGTTAATAAATACCTGAAAATGGATCAGGTTAAAGCTTTAATGCCACGTAATCTTCAGTTTCGCTGGACTGCAAAATCAGTTGATAAAGAAGAAAAATTCTTCCGACTGATCGCCATTAGAGTAACCAGCCGCGATGGACGTGCTCCGCTCGAAGGAGATGTGATTACTGATGCCCGTCAGGATTATTCTGATGGTGGAAGTCGTCCGGAAGTGACCATGAGCATGAACGGTGAAGGCGCAAAAACATGGGCCCGTTTGACCAAGGAAAATGTTGGAAAATCAATCGCAATTGTTTTGGACGGATATGTTCGTTCGTATCCAAATGTAAACGGCGAAATCACTGGTGGCCGTTCATCGATTACCGGAATGGAAAGCCTTGAAGAAGCAAAGGATTTGGCGAACATTCTGAAATCAGGAAAAATGCCTGCTCCTGCTATAATTATTGCTGAAGATGTGGTTGGTCCTTCATTGGGACAAGAAGCTATTAACAGCGGTTTCTGGTCGTTTGGTATCGCATTTTTACTGGTATTGGGATATATGTTATTCTTTTACAGTAAAAAAGCAGGTATGGCAGCAAACGTTGCATTGATTGTAAACGTATTCTTCCTGATTGGAATTCTCGCATCAATCGGTTCGGTTTTAACCTTGCCTGGTATTGCCGGTATCGTATTGACCATGGGTATGGCAGTTGATGCCAACGTATTGATTTATGAACGCATTGAGGATGAAATAATTTCCGGAAAATCAGTTCGGCTTGCTGTTACCGATGGATATCATGCAGCTTATTCGGCCATTATCGACGGACAGGTTACCACGCTTTTAACCGGTATTGTACTTTACATTTTTGGTTCAGGTCCAATCAGAGGTTTCGCTACTACCTTGATTATCGGTATTCTTACTTCGCTGTTTACCTCTATCTTTATCACACGTCTGATCTTCGAACGTCAGTTAGCTAAAAACCAGAAAGTCACCTTCACCTCAGGATTTAACAAAAACTGGTTACGTCATGTAAATTTCCCGTTCATCGAAAAAAGGAAAATTTTCTATTCGATTTCAGGAGCGTTAATTGTTCTTTCGATGATTTCATTCTTCGTTCGCGGGTTTGACAAAGGAATCGATTTTAAAGGAGGACGCACTTATGTGGTTCGTTTCGACAAGGATGTTAAAGTAGACGATGTGAAGAATGCTTTAGCTCCAATTTTCAATTCAACTCCAGATGTAAAAACTTTTGGAAATGCCAATCAGGTTCGTATCACTACGGGCTACATGATTGAAGAAAATAACTCGGAAGTTGATGACAAAGTTGAAGAAATGTTGTTTCAGGGACTTAAAAAGGGTAATTTTATTGGAGATGTGTCTGCAGATACTTTCAGCAAAGTAAACCTAAAAAGTACCCAAAAAGTTGGGCCAACTATTTCGGATAAACTGACCAGAGACGCGATTATGGCCGTATTTTTCTCATTGGTACTGATCTTCCTGTATATTCTGGTTCGGTTCGATAGCTGGCAATATGGATTGGGCGGAATTATTTCGCTGGCACACGATGCTATTATTACCATGGGAGTTTTCTCATTACTGTACGGATTTCTGCCATTCTCACTCGAAATCGATCAGGCATTTATCGCGGCGATACTTACCGTGATCGGATATTCGATCAACGACACGGTTATCATCTATGACCGTATCCGTGAATATCGCCACTTATATCCAAAACGTCAGTTGGCCGAAACAATGGATCACGCAATGAACTCCACACTTCGCCGCACATTCAGTACTACGTTAACTGTATTGATTGTATTGTTCGCGATCTTCATGTTTGGCGGTACTTCTATCAAAGGATTTACGTTTGCCCTTTTGATCGGTATCTGTGTTGGAGCTTATTCATCGGTATTTAATGCTGCACCAATTGTTTACGATACAATCCGGAAAACAAAAGGAGTTGCCAGGCTTTAAGCTTTCAGCTCTAAAAAAATACCAAAGCAGGGATTTCGACCGTAAATAAGCGGCAGAAGTCCCTGCTTCATTTTAGTTAATTTTTTTACCATTGTCCTGAACAAGTTTGTATATTTGCGAAGATTTTTTCAGACCAACTAATTTATTTATCAGTTATGGGTGGCGGTGAAATAGTATTGATCATTTTAGTTTTTCTTTTACTTTTTGGGGCAAAAGCCATTCCGGATATTGCCAAAACACTCGGTAAGGCCATGCGCGAATTTCAGAAGGCTACCAACGAAATTAAACGCGAAATCAATGAAAGCGGCGGCGGTCTTGGTGATGATATAAAAGACATCAAATCAACGGTTCAAAACATAAAAAGCGATATTCAGGAAGGAGTTCGCAAACACACCGGCGACATTCAGGAAGTTGTAAAAGAACAAACGCAAGGGATTGAAAAAGAAATCAATGAAGTAAAAACTGATGTTACTACCGGAACAACAAACATGACCAATACCATAAATAAAGATTGATCAGAGTAGAAAAAATAACAAAATCGTTTGGCGAACTTCAGGTATTGAAGGGAATTGACTTGAATGTGCCAGCCGGAAAACTCTATTCGATTGTGGGACCCAGCGGAGCCGGAAAAACAACCCTGCTCCAGATTATTGGCACATTGAGCCAACCTGCTTCCGGAAAGATTTTCATCAACCAACAAAATATTTCGGCGATGAACGAACGCCAACTGGCCGATTTCAGAAACCGGCAAATTGGTTTTGTCTTCCAGTTTCACTATTTATTGCCCGAATTTTCAGCCCTCGAGAATGTTTGCATTCCGGCATTTATAGCCAAAACACCTAAAAAAGAAGCGGAGCAAAAAGCCCGCGAATACCTCGATTTCCTAGGACTAACGCACAGGCTTAACCATAAACCCGGCGAACTTTCGGGCGGCGAACGCCAGCGTGTTGCAGTTGCCAGGGCATTGATCAACAATCCATCGATCATTCTGGCCGATGAACCTTCAGGAAACCTGGACACAAAAAACCGCGAAGATCTTCATCAACTTTTTTTCACCCTCCGCGACCAGTTCAAACAAACGCTCGTAATTGTTACCCACGACGAGAGTTTTGCGACCCAAAGCGATTGCATCATCCGCATGAAAGACGGCTTGATCGAAGGCTAATATAGTGGTCAGTCGCAGTGATCAGTATTTGAATTTACTTTTGCCCTTTGCCTTTCCCCTTTTAACTTATTGCTATGATTGACTCTCCTGAAAATATTCAATCGTTTCTTGATCAGAAGGTCATCTCATTCAATCGCGATTCATTTATCGAAACCGATCCGATCCGGATTCCCAAACTTTTTACAACCAAAGAAAACATTGAAATAGCCGGATTCCTGGCAGCTACACTCGCCTGGGGACAGCGACCAACCATTATCCGCAATGGGTTGAAGCTCGTTGAACTCATGCGCAACGATCCCATCGAATTTTTGCTCTCCACTCCGGAAGATGAATGGAACGTTTTCCTGAATTTCAAACACCGTACCTTCAATGGCACAGACTGCATCTATTTCCTGAAAGCGCTCCGGAATATTTACCTGAATCACGGCGGATTGGAGCAGGTTTTTAACCAAGGTTTTCAAAAAGACCAGACTGTTTACAGCGCATTGATCTATTTCAGAAAAATATTTTTCGAGTTGGAACACGAGTGCCGAACAGAAAAACATGTTTCGGATGTTCAGAAAGGCGCAGCTGGAAAACGGTTGAATATGTATTTAAGGTGGATGATCAGAAACGACCATTCCAGCGTTGATTTTGGCATCTGGAAGCAAATACCAGCTTCGGCGTTGATGCTCCCTCTGGATGTGCATACCGGAAATGTATCACGCAAACTTGGCTTACTCAATCGTACTCAAAACGACTGGCGCACGGTGGAAGAAATCACGGCAAGACTTCGCGAATTTGATCCGAAAGACCCCATCAAATATGACTTTGCTTTGTTTGGCCTGGGAGCTTTTGAGAAATTCTAAATATCGGGTGACGCGATTTCCGAATCGCCATTTTTTTCGCGAATCGAAATTCGCGGCACCCAATTAGTTAAACCAATAACTCAGTTTCACTACTAACGCACGGTTGCGGGGACCCCAATCTCCGGTGAAATAATTGCCGGTATAAACTACAAACAAATCGGAGACCGGCTTGTAACGCCACTGAAACCGCATATTGATGTTCATATTCTCGATTTGCTCATTATACTGAACAAATGTTGAAAAGAAAACTTTATCGCTCAACGTGAGATCAACTTTTGGTCCAATCAGCCAGAATTTAGCCCGTTCAAATTGTTCGGGAAGGTTGATATCGGTATATGAAAAATTAACCGAAAGATTTAGGTAGGGCTGAAACCGATAAGTCAGATGGCCTTGAATCAGTCCAATTTCACCGCTATAAAATCCACCTTTTGCAACAGTAGCCGAATAATTAAAAAGCTTCCGGGTATCCGAGAAATAATCGATAAACCCGACCTTCGTGTTGTATTCAGTTCCTGCCAACAGTGTCGTATCACTAATGTGCGTTGGATCAAAATCCTCATCAAGCAACACATAAAAATCTTTCATACCTGCATCAGCAATGCTGCGATCACTAAATTCGAACTTATATTCAAGTGTAAATTCATGGTCGGTCTTCCCAAACGACGGGTCAAAATAATAATCGGCATCCAGAACGATTCCATGACTGACTAAGTTCTTATTAGGAATCCACAAATAGCTAAATTCCGGAGAAAAATGATTGTATCCGGTTCGCGGAACAAAGCCTGTTTCTGCTTTAAAATTCTCACCAACACTTGTTTGGGTTATACCAGCATGAACCCTCTTTGAATTATAAGAAAGTCTTGCTCCTTCAGTATATTGTTTTCCGGGATTTTCAGGACTGAAAGACTGGTGATAAAAAAGTTTCCCGGTCCATTCACTGTTGTTGCTTGCCAAATTGTAATCCATCCCGGCAATCCTGTTAAAATTCTGTTCCCCGGGTTCGTCCATGTATTCCTTATTGACCAGAATCATCCCGATGGTAGAACGCGAAAACATTTTTCGTTGCAGCGAAGCAACCATAAAATTACGCGACAACTGGTCTTCTGTTTTTTCGGTTTGCATATCCAAAAGCCCCAGCCGCCAATTGTCATTAAGTTTTCCGCTTAACCGAGCGCCTCCTAAAACAGGCGCGTCGAGTCCAATCCTTCTGGAAAAGAACGGAGTTACCGAACCAAATCCATAGTTTGCAAAAAGGTCACTGTTTTCGAGGAAAAACTGTCGTTTCTCAGGATAATACAACTCAAAACGATCGATGTTGGTCACCTGCTGATCGACCTCTGCCTGCGAATAATTCGGATTGTAAGTCAGGTCAAGATTCATGGAAGTGCTGATTCCGAGCTTGGCATCGAAACCAAAATCCTTCCGGTAAGTGGTATTTCCGTCAGCCTCAAAATCATTGGCGGCACTGCCATAAAGATATGGAATCAGCGAAAACATCATTTTTGATTTTGGCAAAGGCTCGTCCCATTGCAGCACACCGGTATAAGCCAGACTGGACGTTGGAAACTGGCGCGGAACAGGCGCCCAGGCTGATTTCTCATTCGTTTTCAGATCGAGCCGGCTAAAGTTAACGTACCATTTGTCGGCACCCGATTTGAAGCGGATTGAGCGGAAAGGAATCTTCATCTCGGTTACCCAGCGATCTTTGTACTGGGTAGTTTTTGAGTCCCATTTGCATTCCCAGTTCAGGTTGATTCCGCCTCCAGCCATAGTACCATCCCATTTTGCTCCTGAAGCCGAAGCCCCAAACGAAAAACCATTGGTTTGATCCAAAAACGTATCAAAAAACACCAGTACATTGTCGTTATTTCCGAAGACGAAATCGTGGCGAAACGATTCCATGATCCGTTTTCCCGGAATGGTATCAAAAAAAGTGATTCCGAGATAAAAAGCTTTTTTGTCGTAAGTCATAACTACTTCGGAAGGAGACTTGGCAAAACCGGTATCGACCGGTAAAACCAGACGAAAATCTTTTGCCTTTTCGGCAGTTTCCCAATCGGGTTCGCTGATCAGACCATCAATTTTTATCGGACCGGTGGCTTTTTTGACGTGAAGGATGTAGTTTTCGTTATTCTTTTGGACAACCGAATCATTCTGGATTCCTTTGTTGTCGGGGAAATGATTATTTGCTGGGTATGAAAAAAAATTCAGGAAAATAAACAGACAGAGCAATGTTAGCTTCATGCAATTGATTTAGGTTCGGTTGTGTTTAGCTTGTCAAAAGTACAAAAACCCTTCACTCAACAAACCTATGATTTCAAAACAATTGTTAATGACCAAAAAACTAATACAGTTTTATTTTTGAATATTATTTTTCGGCCACTTCAATCGTTTCAACTTTATATTTATCAGGCTGATACATCAAAACAACATCACCTTCCTGAATATCTCTTTCAACCACACAGAACTGATCGTTTTCGGCCACAACTTTAATCGCCAGTTCAGCTATATTTCCTCCCTTTTTGAGGTAAACAACCTGTTTCTCTGCTTTTACAAATATGGCTTTCCGGGGTACTAAAAGTTGGTTACGATAAGATGCGACAATAATGTCGCTGTTCGCATTCATCCCGGGTTTCATATCCTTGTCCGACCGCTCGAAACGAATAACTACCCTGAAAACCTTCATGTCAAAATCCTTATGATCTTCGCCGATATTGGCAATTTTGATCACTTTTCCCCAGAAGATTTTTTCGGGAATTGCATCAATTTTGATCCGGACACTGTCACCCTGTTCGATCTTCGAAATATCAATCTCCCTGACAAAGGTTTCGGTAATTGCAACCGACATATCAGGCAATGTAGCAATCATAGGTCGCCAAATATTGATTTGCGAGTCTTTTCCATAAGCTTTTCCTGACCAATCTTTGGCAAACATTACGATTCCATCTTCCGGAGTGGTAATTGTCGTAGCAGCGATAGCAGCCTGATATTTGTCAAGGTGTTTCTGCCGTTGGGCCACCCAGTCCTGAAACCGGGAGACCTGAATTTTCGCCCTGTTCCGCTCCAACAAATAAGTCCTTCTGATCCGGTCAACTTCCAGTTCAGCCTTTCTGTAACTCATCTGAGTTTTCCGCTGATAAGCTTCCGATTCATATTTCGATTGTTCGAGATCAATTTTCAGGTATTCCAGATCGAGTTTCGCATTATCAATAGCTTCGCGTTTTTGCGAAAGGTTAACCGTACTGTCAAGAATAACATTTCGCATGTCGGCATCCATCTTTTCTTTCTCCTGCATCACCTGCCGCATATTGGTTGCCAACTGACTATCATCGATTTTGGCAATGTAATCGCCTTTTTTAACTGCTTTCCCTTCAAGTACCACATCAGCGATTTTGTACTGATACACATGCAGTTCCTGATCGCAAATGGCATCGGGCATATTGATCTCAACATATTTTTCTCCCTTCACCTCACCTTTGCAATTGACCAGAACTTCCAAATTCCCCTTTTTAATTTTTTGAGTTTTCTCAATGTCAGGTTTTACAAGGAATGTTAAAGAAATTACTATTCCGATAACAACAATTATTGCAGCACCTATCAGGTATTTCTTTTTAGTTAGCATCCAGGATTAGTTTTTAATAATTTTGTCGTATTCAGCAACCAAGTCTTCAGCTTTCACAAAATCGTAAAGTGTCAACATGCGTAACCGGTAATAATAACCCCAGTAAGTATTTACCGCTCCAATGTACGCCCGCCGTGCCGATTCCCGGTCGTTTCGGGCCTGATTTAGTTTAATCACATCAACCTTTCCAATTAAAAATCGCTGAAATGTAACTTCGTAACCTTTCTGCGCCACCGTATCAGCTTTTGCAGCATTCCGTACTTGCTCGGCCTGCAGATTAAATTCCATAACCGATTGATATATATTCTGTTCGAAGTCGATTCTAGCTTGTCGGATTCGTGCATTGGCTACCTCACGCGTCGATTCGGCCATCATTAAACGACCTTTGCGACGACCCCAGTCAACAATTGGCACCCTCAAGCCAACCCTGAGACGCTGGCTCTGATCCGGGTTGTCATAAACCATATCAAAATTCTCAGATGACTGGTTTAACCCAAATGCAGCATAAACGCTTGTATTTAATCCTGTTTCAGATCTGGACTGTGCAACAGCCTGATCCTGTTCGAGCATTTGCTGCTCCTGATCTAAAATATCCGGATTATTTTTCAGTGCACGTGCCAAAGCTTCATCAGCCAGAATTTGCAGAGCTGGTATTTCCGATGGAACCAAACAAGTTACTTGTGTTTCTTTTCCCATCACAAGGTAAGAATTTAAACCTGCCTGAGATCGTTGAACTTCAAGTTTTGCCTTATTCAGAGCCTGTTGAGCGTTCAGTTGGCCCAACTCCAGATTTAAAAGTTCGTCTTGCGTTACTGTTCCCACCTGAAAGCGACCTTTTCCAATTTTGTAGAGCGTATCGGCGTTCGACATATTGTTCTGTGCAATCTTCAATTGAATTTGTGCCTCAACCAGGTCAAAAAACATCGAATTGCTTTTCATGGCCAGATTTTCCTGTGACTGAATAAACTCTTTTTTAGCTTTTTCAAATTTAACGGGTTCAATTTTCGACTGCCATTTCAACTCATTATAGCCATTCAATTCCTGTGAATAACCAATGTTAATTGGAACAGATTGATAGGATGTATTCACATCGCCACCTAAATTCTTGACCATTCCAATCCCTGAATTTACAAAGAAACTTCCTCCGGTCAGGCCAACTTTTTGGTCTACCTGAAGTGCCAAATCCGAATTAAAGTAATCGCGCAGTACATATTCATCCTGATTTGTTGTAAAGTTGTATTCCCTTTTGCGATAATGATTGTAGTCGAATGGCGTGGTATTCAGGCTTATAGTTGGCAGCTTATCCGCTTTGAAGTACCGGTATTCCCAGTAACTCGACAGGAACATATTTTTGAATCTGAACGCATCCAACGATTTCTGTGCTGCAATTCTTACTGCATCGTCCAAACTCAGGGTAATTGATTCGTTTTGAGCTTTAAGATTCTGGAAAACTCCTGAAAACAAGATGATCAGGAATACAATTATTTTCTTCATTTCTGTCAATTTATTGAAATTTTAACGTGATGTTATTAAGCGCGTAACGATTCAACCGGATCCTTATCAGCAGCGCGTTTGGCAGGCATGTATCCGAAGAGAATACCAACCAATGCCGAAACTCCAAATGCAATAAAAATACTGAAGAATGAAACAATGGTTTTGATATCGAAAACTACCGTAATTATTTTTGAAAGAGCTACACCCAGTATGATACCAATGATTCCCCCCGAAATGCTGATCAGCGTTGATTCGGCTAAAAACTGTGCAACAATGTCTTTCCGCGAGGCACCAATAGCCTGGCGTGTTCCAATTTCCCGAATCCGTTCCATCACAGAAGCCAGCATGATATTCATGATGCCAATTCCTCCAACAATGAGCGAAATACCTGCGATCGCCCCCAATACAACGTTGAAAATCTTCTTCGTACGCTGTTGTTGTTTCAGCAATAATTCGGGAATAGTAACCTCAAAATCGTAAAGTCCGGAATGACGGCGCAAAAGAATGCGTTTTACCACGTTGGCTGTTGTACCCAATTGTTCGGTTTCTTTTACCTGAAGGATTATTTTATCGAGCTGATTCGGATTTTTGTCGTCAGCCGAGGATTTTGTTGATGTTGCTTCAACGAATCTGCGACGGGCACTAGACTTCTCCACTTCATCGGCACGGATTAATGCGCGGTTTTTAAACCGCAACAGGATGGTTTGAGCCGGAATAAAAATTTTATTGTCAGAACTGCTGATTCCCATTTCGTCAGAAGCAGATGCAGTAAAATCGCGCCGTTCGACCACCCCAATAATTTTCAACCAGATCTGTCCGCATTTAATGTGTTTACCAATTGGATTTGCCTGATTAAAGAATACCGTTCTGATGTTGTCGCCAATTACACAAACTGGCAATCCGGCTTCCGATTGCATCCGGTTAAAAATTTCGCCCGACTGAAGCCGGATATTGAAGAGTTCGAAGTAGTTGGAATTGACTCCTTCCAGAACTATCGGTCTACTTTTACCGTCGATAATAGCTGAATAATTGTAAGAAATTACGGGACTGAGCATCTTCACTGTTGGCACTACTTCTTCGATGGCCTGCAAATCGAGTAAGGTTAATCCCCTCGAAAATTTCTTGGCGCCGGCCTTTTCATCCTGACTATCCGCTGTATTCTCGCTACTGGCAGATTCAATCGGGGTGATAATAATGTTATTGACCCCAACCATTTTTATCTGCTCGAGTATTTCCTGCTCTGCTCCATTCCCGATAGCCATCATACTAATTACTGCTGCCACTCCGAAAATAATCCCCAAAGCAGTCAGAATCGATTTAAGCTTATTGTCGATAATGGCTTCGAAACCAATTACGATGTCATGAAAATATTTTTTAAAAATCATTTCAGTTGTTTTAGGTTTATCAGGTTTACTTGATTTGTTTCGTTCCGGGCATCATCATTCCTGGACCTCCAGCAGGCGTTGTCACGGATTGTTTTTTCAATAATTCTTCCCGTTCTTTTTCTGCCAGAATACGGGCATTCTCCTTTTCCTTTTTCATTTCCTGATAAATCTCCTGACCTGTGAATTTCAATTCAGCAGCATCTTCTGGTTCTGTAAGCCATACAACATCGCCAAGCTTCAATCCTTTTCTGATGAGTATATTATTTTCATTCTCGTCGCCCAACCATACAATTTGCTTCACCGGTTTTTCTTTTCCAACATAAATAAATTTCAACGAATCATTTTCAAAAACCGCATCAGTGGCAACCATCAAGGTATCATTGAAAGTTCCCGCCTCAATGGCATTACTTGTGGTCATCGATGGTTTCAACTCCCGATCCTTCCCGAATATTTTAATCTTTACCTCAAATACTTTCGCATCGCTGTTAGGCATTGCCTGCCCGATGTTTGCCACAGTAACGACTTTCCCTGTGAGTTTCTTATCCGGAAAAGCGTCGATTCCTAAAGACACGTTCTGACCAACCTTTACTTTCGAAATATCGATTTCGTTGATGAAAGTTCTCGAAATCAGGTTGGTCATTTCAGGAATGGTGGCAATGGTTGAATTATATGGACCGACCTTTGACCCTGTTTTAATTATTTCGCCCCAGGGAAATTTAAAATAGGTAAGAATACCTGCCTTTGGCGCCGTTATTTCGAGCTGTTCAAAGAGATTCTGCAAGCCTTGCACCCGCTCCGAAATCTGCCGGTAATTGATAAACGTTCGATTAACTTTGTTTTCTTCCTGTTGTTTCTTCAGAGTATATGCTTTTTGCTCCTGCTCCAGATGTCTTTTGGCTTTATCCATGTCCATGCTGGCTTTTTTCTGAATGGAAGGTGACTCATAAACCGATTCGTCGAAGATGATTTTTCGCTCTTCCAGATCGAGCCGTGAATTGACAATTACATCGCGCTGATTACTCAGATTCAGGTTTGAATCGATTTTACTGTCTTCGTATTCTGACAGAGTTTTATCAATTTCATCTTTGGCTAGTTTAATCTGTTCCTCAACAGCTGTATGATCGAGTGTGGCCACATAATCGCCCGAATCAACCTGAGTTCCCTCTTCGATCATGTGGGTAATGGTAAGTTCCCAGATGCGCAAGTCACGGTCTTTTAATTTTTCAGGGATATTGATGGACTCCGACTTTTCAGATTCCAATTGCCCCGATGAAAATACATAGGCATTAAAAGTGCCACGCTTCACTTCGGTCGTAATCTGACTGTAGTCAACTTCAGCTTTTCGAAACGAAAAATACAGGATAAGAATTAAAATAACGGCAAATACTGCCAATAGAATCTTTTTGTTGCTCATGGTTGTTGGTTACTTGTATGTTCAGTTGGTTATGACTGCATTAAACTCTTGTAAAAATAGGTCTTTCTAACTTCTCTTTCAACATAATTCACAATTTTTAACATCAAAGTTTAACGGATATGATTAATTATACAGCAAATGTTGAACATTCATGAAATATAAGTAATCAAATTATATGTTTTATTACAATTAGCAAACAATGATTTCAAGGATTTAACAAATCTTAAAGTTCTTTTTGATTGCTTGCAATCAAAAAGTAGTAACTTTAACAAAACAAAAACGCCACGTGATGCGAATACTATTCACCATAGCTTGTGTTTTTCTTGTGCTTTTAAGCTTTGCACAATCAGCTGGTAAAGTTACGGTGTCAGGCATCATAACGGATACCGATTCGTTTCCGATACAAGGCGTTGCGATTATTAATGTAAAGACCGGAAAAATTAACAGAACGGACAAAACGGGATTTTTTCAAACTGAATTTTCGCTGAGGGATTCGGTATTGTTTTATCACATTGCCTACAAAAAACAATTTGTGAATAGTAATGATAGCCGAAATAAATTTGTACTCGAACCAGAAGTGTTTGAATTGATGCAGGTTGACGTTCTGGATAAAAGTAAACTGGAGAAAAAATACCTTGACAGTACGATGGTTTCGGTCAAAGAACTTGCTCCAAAGGAGAAACTTACCGGATATGATGAGAAATCGACCTTGGAATATTTTGTCGACGCAAGTGGATCACACAATAAAGGATTCAGCCCCTATTTCGGACCAACTTTCAAGATTCCATTTGGAAAGAAAACTGCCAATGTCATCAAGCGGGAGCAGAAGCGGCAAATCAAAGAAATGACTTCGCATTACCATTTGGTAAAAACGGAAAAGGGGAATTAGAAAATATAAAAGGGAAAAAAGGAAACAAAAGATCCGACTTTTTAGAAAGGTCGGATCTTTTGTTTTAGTCAATCAGGGAACGTATATCCTGAATGATATTTTGAGCTAGTTGTTCGGCTTCTGCCATCGAAGGAGCTTCAGCATAAATCCGGATAATGGCCTCGGTATTCGACTTCCGCAAATGAACCCAGCGATCGGCAAAATCAATTTTCACCCCGTCGATATCGGTTACCTGTTCGTGTTGGTATTTAACCTTCATTTTTACCAGTATGCCATCCACATCAATTTCAGGAGTGAGTTCGATTTTGTTTTTCGAAATGAAATAATCAGGATAAGTTTTACGCAACTCCGAACATTTCATGCCCGATTTGGCCAGCAATGTTAAAAACAAGGCAATACCAACCAGCGAATCGCGGCCATAATGCGAAGCAGGATAGATAATTCCACCGTTTCCTTCGCCTCCTATCACCGCATGTGTTGCTTTCATTTTGGCTACCACATTCACTTCGCCAACTGCAGCAGCCGAATAAGTTCCACCATGTTTCTCCGTAATATCGCGCAAAGCACGAGATGATGACAAGTTGGATACTGTATTTCCGGGAGTTTGGCTCAATACATAATCGGCAATCGAAACCAGTGAATATTCCTCGTTAAACATCGATCCATCTTCGCTGATAATGGCCAGGCGATCCACATCCGGATCGACGACAAAACCAACATCGACTGAATTATCCCGAATGATTTCGGCGGTCTCAATCAAATTTTCAGGCAGTGGTTCAGGAATATGTGCGAAATTTCCGGTTGCATCGCAGTTAATTTCTACAATTTCATCAACTCCCAAAGCTTTCAGCAAAATGGGAATTACAATTCCACCAACCGAATTCACGGCGTCGATAGCCACTTTAAAATTAGCTTTCCGGATAGCTTCCACATCAACCAATTCCAGGTCAAGAACTTGTTGAATGTGAATATCAGTATAATTTTTAGCAAAAACCTCACCCAGATCATCCACTCCGGCGAAACTATATCGTTCTTCTTCAGCAATTTCAAGCACTAAAGCACCTTCCGAAGCGTTCAGAAATTCACCATCATGATTCAGTAATTTCAGTGCATTCCATTGTTTTGGATTGTGGCTGGCCGTCAAAATAATTCCTCCTTGTGCCGATTCCTCTTTAACAGCAACTTCGGTGGTTGGTGTAGTTGCCATTCCCAAGTCGACCACCATGCAGCCCATTCCTGAGAGTGTTGCCACCACCAGCGATTGAACCATTGGTCCTGAAATCCGTGCATCACGGCCAACCACAATGGTGATGGTTTGTCCGGGATGCTGAAGTTTAGCCCACTCTGCATAAGCAGCGGTATACTTTACGACATCGAGCGGACTTAAACCTTCGCCGGGCTTTCCTCCAATTGTTCCGCGAATTCCTGATATTGATTTAATTAAAGTCATAGTATATAAAATTTACAATTTTCTAATTTTCGATATACAATTAAGTAAACCACAATGGAAACTTTGATACAAATATATAGAGTTTAAAAGGAATGCCGAAAGGAAAAAGAATAAGTGCAGGTATTAATTTTCAAGGTATATTTGTGCAATTTAACTGATTTCACCATTATGCGACTAAATAACCGGTTAATTTTTATTACTCTGACAGCAGCATTGGGCGGTTTTCTGTTCGGGTTCGATACGGCTGTGATCGCCGGCGCCACTTCAGCCCTCGAAAAACTATTCAGTCTTGATAAATTTTGGTTAGGCTTTACGGTCTCCATTGCCCTGATCGGAACAATCGTCGGGACCATTGTGGTTGGAAAACCTGCTGATCTTTTTGGCCGCAGGAAAGTTTTATTTTACCTCGCTGTTTTTTACGCTTTATCAGCTCTGGGATGCGCCTTTTCCTTCAGTTGGATTTCGCTGCTCTTCTTTCGTTTCCTGGGTGGGATTGCCGTGGGTGGGGTATCGGTGGTCGGACCAATGTATATTGCTGAGATTGCTCCGGCCAAATATCGAGGCCGATTAGTTGGAATGTTTCAGCTTAATGTGGTTCTTGGCATTCTGATGGCCTATTTCTCAAATTACCTCGTTGGTTTATTCGGATTGGGAGAAGTGGAATGGCGCTGGAAGCTGGGCATTATGGCAGTGCCATCTATATTGTTTTTCATCACTTTATTCTTTATTCCCCGAAGTCCTCGTTGGCTGGTAAAAATGGGACTGATTGATGAAGCCCGCACGGTTTTGAATTTGACTGGCGAAGAATTTATTGAAAAAGAAATTTCAGAAATACTCGAATCAGTTGAATCGGAAAAGAAGACCGGCAAGGAAGTACTCTTCAGTAAGAAATTTGGTTATCCGATTTTTCTCGCAGTATCGATTGCGATGTTTAACCAACTTTCAGGAATAAACGGATTGCTTTATTACCTGAATGATATATTCGCGCAGGCAGGATTCAGTAAAGTTTCTGGCGATTTGCAAAGTGTGGCTATAGGCGCCACCAACCTGCTGTTTACCATGCTAGCCATGTCGATCATCGATAAAGTTGGACGAAAAATTCTCTTGCTGATTGGTTCTATCGGTACAGCAGTTTCACTTTCCGGAGTTGCCTTTATCTTTTTTACCAATAGCCACCAAAATTTGCTGGTTTGGTTGTTGGTTAGTTACATCGCATTCTTCGGATTTTCCCAGGGCGCGGTAATTTGGGTTTATATTAGTGAAGTTTTCCCGAATAGCATCCGATCAAAAGGACAGGCACTTGGAAGCTTTACACACTGGGTGATGGCGGCTATTGTTTCTTGGATCTTCCCGGTAATGGCCGAAAAATCGGGAGGCTATCCATTTCTGTTTTTTGCAGCGATGATGCTCCTTCAATTTTTTGTAGTAAAGTTCATGTATGTCGAAACCAAAGGTAAATCGCTCGAAGCTCTTCAAAAAGAAATTGTAAAATAAGTTAACCTTTGAACAATTCAAAGCTAACCAGCCTGTGATGAAAAAACGTTGTACATCGCCAATGCCGACAACAACAGTCTGGCTGTTTTCGATGTGAGCAATCCGATTACTGCTTATAAAACGTTCGTTGCTCAGTTTTTTTACTACGGATTTCAGGAAGCCTTTAGTGAAATCCAATTCAGCCTGTAGTTTTTTCAGTTCTTCTTCAAATTCAATGCACGCTAATATTGGGATATTAAGTCAATTCTCAAATTTTACGATTGTGTTTTTAAATTAGTATTTTAATAATACAACCCTATTATTAAATTACTTACTTTTGTCTGAATCATAAATTCAGATAATATGGAACGTCTAATAACAGAAAAACTCCTGAACTGGAAAGGTAGTCCCGGGCAAAAACCATTGATTGTAAGGGGAGCGCGCCAAACAGGAAAATCATATACGATTACAGAATTTGGAACTAAATATTTCGAAGGAACCATTCATGTCATCAATTTTGAAAAAAGGATCGACTGGCATTCAGTATTTGACCTTAATTTCGATGTAACGAGAATTGTGGGTGAACTGGAAATCCTTACAGGTAGAAGAATAATCCCTGGCAAGGACTTGTTGTTTTTCGACGAAATTCAGGAATGCCCTAATGCTATTGTTTCTCTGCGCTATTTTTACGAACAAATGCCCGATTTGCATGTCATTGCTGCCGGTTCATTGCTTGAGTTTGCTTTGGGAAATATTCCTTTTCCGGTAGGAAGGGTGCAACTGATGAATATGTATCCGATGAGCTTTTACGAATTTTTAATGGCATCAGGAAACGAACCTGCAGCGAAACTCATCCGGGAATCTCCAAAGGAATTATCAGAAAATATTCATAATATGCTAACTGGCGAATTAAAAAATTATTTCTTCGTAGGTGGAATGCCTGAATGCGTGAATACATATATTGAAACACAGAGTTTGAAGGAAGTTTTCGATATTCAGGCTGATTTGTTATCAACTTTTAGACATGATTTTTTGAAATACACACCCAGAATGGACACAAGTTGTCTGAATTCAGTTCTTGCAGCTATCCCACAAAAAATCGGTCAGCAAATTAAGTATTCAACCTTGGCCGATGGCTATTCAAATCCAACCATCAAAAAGGCATTTGAATTACTTGAAACTGCCCGGCTTTTCAAAAAAGTCAGGACTGCCTCGCCAGCCGGAATCCCATTAGGAGCAAGTGCTTCCGATAAGAAATTCAAAGCCATCATGCTTGATGTTGGATTGTTGGGTAGCCTTTTGGGCGTTTCAAGGTCAATAGAATACCAAAAGTCAGGTCTTTTATCCGTATTTCAAGGTACTATGGCTGAACAGTTTGTTGGCCAGGAAATGCTGGCATCAACCAATAGTGATCTTTTTTATTGGGCTCGGGATGCAAAAAGCAGCAATGCTGAAACGGATTATCTGATAGAAAAACAGGATAAAATCATTCCCATTGAAGTGAAAAGTGGAAAGGGTGGCAGTTTAAAAAGTCTGCACCTCCTATTGGAAACCTATCCGAATGTAGATGAAGCTTATGTTTTCTCTGATTCCAATTATGGCAAAATTCCGGAACAGAAGATTTCGTTTATTCCGCTCTATTTTGCAGCTTCAGCAGCTAATTGACGGTTTGACTGCGATTCTCCCCGTCAATGGTAGCTTATTTTAAACTTGCAATCTGTTCTTCCAAAACTTTGATTTTGGCTTCGGCATCGGTTTGCTTGGCACGTTCGATGGCAACCACGGCTTCGGGAGCGCTGCTTACAAATCGTTCGTTGCTTAATTTCTTCATTACTGAATTCAGGAAGCCCTTGGTATAATCCAGTTCTGCCTGAAGTTTTTTCAGCTCTTCTTCCACATCAATCGTTCCGCCCATTGGGACAAAGAAAGTAGTTGATTTTACCAAAAACGAAGCAGCAGCTTTTACTTCTTCGGTAATCATATTTAAGGCTGAAAGGTTACCCATTTTCACCAATACGGAATTGAATTCCGGAGCAAAACCTTTGTCGCCTGCCATGATGGCTAGTTCGATCTGATCTTTATTCGGAATATTATTTTTGGTTCGGATGGTTCGCAATCCAGC
>JBBQMW010000010.1:0-51716 GCA_038329265.1 Bacteroidales bacterium
CCGACTGATTGTAAGATTTGCCACAATTCTGTTAACTGGCTTCAATCCACATTCAACCATTCCACAACCAAGTTCCCATTGACCGGAGCACATACTACGACTGATTGTGTGAGTTGCCATACTTCAGGATATATGGGAACCTCAACTGCCTGTAATAGTTGTCATTTGACGAACTACAATCAGGCTACAAATCCAAATCATAAAACTTTGGGCTTGTCAACTACTTGTACCGATTGCCACACGACAGCACCTGGCTGGCAACCTGCATTATTTCCCAATCACAGGACATACTTTGCATTGACCGGAGCACATGCTACAATTGCCAAAGACTGTGCTGCATGTCATAAAGGCGTTTATTCGAATTCACCCAGAACTTGTTACAACTGTCACACCACGGATTATAACAACACAAAAAACCCTGTGCATAGCGCAGCTCAATTTTCTACTGATTGTAAATCCTGTCACACGGTAAATGCATGGACGCCATCAACCTTTAACCATACCAACTATTTCCCGATAAGTAGTGGCAGACATAACGTTAGCTGTGGTATTTGTCATACTACGCCAACCAATTACAGCATATTTACCTGTGTAACGTCCGCATGTCATACCAATGCCCATAACCGAAACCAGGGAAGTGCAGGTTGTTATCGCTGCCATCCAACAGGAAAAGGAGATTAAAAAATGAATGATGAAGTCAACCAACAAGAATAGATGAAAAAATACAGTGTACTGATATTATTTCTTTTACTCATTTTACAACTCTTTGGACAGGGAGTAAAAACCCTAGTTGAGGGGAAGATCTCCTATATCACCAGTCAAAATATTTATGTGAAATTTGAACAGACAGGAATAGTTAAGGCTGGTGACACTATTTTTATCCGGAAAGAGGAAAAGTTAATTCCATTATTCATCACAGAATCGGCTTCTTCAACATCCAGTGTAGGAAAACCTTTGCAACTTTTTGACTTAAAAATTTCGGATATTGTCTTCGCGAAAAGCAACAAACCTGAAAAATCCACCAATCAGAAAGTCAACGAACTCGGAGCCGTTGCAATAGGAATTACCTATCAGGATTCATTAAAGTCGCTGGAATCCGGCGTTGTTGCAAAACCTCAGCAAAAACCTGAAAGTGAACAAAAAATTAGTGGACGCTTGTCGGCATC
The DNA here is from genome assembly GCA_038329265.1 of Bacteroidales bacterium. GTDB lineage: Bacteria > Bacteroidota > Bacteroidia > Bacteroidales > Prolixibacteraceae > Aquipluma. The sequence goes on from JBBQMW010000010.1 coordinate 1,167, forward strand.
ATCTTATTCAAGCTTTTCAAATTCATCAGATCTCAACCAACGGTTTAGATATACCTTTTCATTGAATGCCAATCATATTTCAGACAGTAAATTTTCGACGGATACTTACATCATGTTTACCCATAAACTTGATCATTGGTCCGATGTTCAGGATAATATTTATAGTGCGCTGAAAATTTACAGTTTGTCGGTCAAGTATGATTTGAATCCCAAAACTCGCTTTTTGATTGGACGCAACATCAACCCTCGTATGGCAAGTGTTGGCGCTATCGATGGATTGCAGGCAGAAACTTCGGTTAAAGATTTCACCTTTGGGGCTGTTGTTGGCTCCAATCCTGATTATATGGATTACAGTTTCAATCCTAAACTTTTTGAGTACGGGGTCTATGTTTCACACGAATCTAAAAATACGACCGGTCAAATGGTTAATTCCTTTGCTTTCATGCAACAGACCAACAATGGGAATACCGACCGTCGTTTCGCCTATTTTCAGCATGAAAACTCATTGCTAAAAAACCTCAACTTATTTGCCTCCTGCGAATTAGATTTATATGCATTGAAAGATAGTGTTCCAACGAGTGAAATCAGTCTGACCAGCCTTTATCTGTCGTTGCATTACCGGTTTTCAAGAAAGCTTTCTGCTTACGTTTCGTATGATGCCCGAAAAAACGTGATTTATTACGAAACTTTTAAAACCTATCTCGACCAGCTTATCGATGTTGCCACCCGGCAGGGTTATCAGTTCCGGGTCAATTACAATCCCTCCAGAATTGTGAGTGCAGGTGTTAACGGAGGATATCGGTTTCAGAAAAACGATCCTAAGCCCATGCTAAGCGCCAATGGTTATGTCACATTTCCACAAGTTCCCGGAATAAATGCATCGGTAAGCCTATCAACCAATTGGATGAATACCAGTTATGTCGACGGCTTGATTTACGGAATAAGGGTGTACCGGGATATCATTCCGGCCAAATTAAGCAGTGGAATTTTTTACCGCCTTGTTGATTACAAATACCTTAACTCAGCTTCCAGTTCCGGGTTACAGCACATGGCCGAACTTGAACTATCCTGGCAGATCTCCAGAAAATTCTCCCTTTCAGCCAATTATGATGGTACTTTCGACCATTCCAACAAATACAACAGTATTTATATCAATCTGATCAAACGGTTTTGAGCAACCTGCCAAATTTTTGCTCTGACAGGAACTCATGGAACGATTGCCAATGATTTTACCGCCTGCCATAAAAGGCGTATATCCAAATACTCCAAACATTGTTACGGATGCCATACAAATTATACCAAATGCAATTTCAAATCAGTCCAAAGCCATTGTGGTATAATGCCGATGAATAGCAATGTTAAGGCCAATCGAGTGAGCGAAGATTGGACTGTTACATTTCTTCAATCGGTATTACATAAATACAATGGATTCCATTCAAAATGCTTTTTGGTGTTTGCTATCAGGTTTTAGTCCGATCCAAATTTTAGGACACAAAAAATCCGGCACTTTTCAGGCACGGATTCAGAATCTTTGAAATTTTTATCTTATCTAATAATTCACTTTGTAATAATATCGCGTGAGATATCGCCTACTTTTGACAACTGAATATTTTTAGACTATTCATTCGGTACCGGAACTTTATAGGTAAAAGCATTTTCAATGGTTGTTTTACCCATACTTTTTGAAGTGATTACGATATCCCCGGTTCCCGACGTTCCTGAATTTGGGTATACAATAACGACATTTGACGATTGCATCAAGATTTGGCATACTTCGAAACCACAAATTGTTACACTGCTAATATCCCAGCCGTCACCAAAACGTGCTCCGCTAATTTGAACATAGTATTCATCATCCTCGCAGGCACCCAGATAACTTCCAGACGAAGGCTCTACCTTTATTTGAGAAAATTTATTCTTAAAAGGAATGTTATCTCCCGAAAGGTCAATAATCGAGGCTTGCGCTTCAGCCGTATTGGTATTCAATGATATATCATTAAATATCTCAACAAAATAACTGTCACCATCCACAGTGTTTATGCCTTTACTATCAACCTTATTTGCTGGTTCAATTGCTATTGCCATACTTGAATTCTGGCTTATTGTCCAAAAGATGCAACTCAGCAAACATGAAAGAATAAGTCGGTTCATACCTCTATTTTTATCTTTTATTTCAAATCACTATTCAGTGATTAATTAACACAATAAAAATATGAAACAAACAAGAACATAATTGTAGGAAGACGCTGAAATTGATGTAGGAATTTTCCTACAATAAACAGTTGCGATAATTGTAAATGAAAGCAATACCCCTTGGGCAAAAGGTACAAATGAATCCTGAAAATTTGCAACAATACCTAGATTAGCTTATTTTCCAAACAGTATCTGGCAAGCTCGGTATTTCTGCTTAATTCCATTTTTTCCATGATTCTGCTTCGGTAAGTACTAACTGTTTTAACCGAGATGCAGAGTTCATTTCCAATTTCCTGAAGTGATTTTCCGTTTGCAAGTTGGATCATAATTTCAAATTCACGCCCCGAAAGAATATCGTGTTTTCGCTGGTACGGATCTTTGTCAAGATTAATTGCCAGACTTTCGGCAAGCGAATGCGAAATATATTTACCGCCAGCAGATACTTTCTTTACGGCAGCCAATAGTTCTTCAGAAGCTGTATTTTTAGTCAGATAACCCGATGCACCAAGCTTTAGAGCACGAATGGCATATTGTTCCTGAGGAAGCATACTTAGCATCAATACATTTACTAAAGGCCATTTAGTTTTGACCAATTGAAGCACTTCAAGTCCGTTCTTATCTGGAAGCGAAATGTCGAGTAAAAGAATATCGAAAACTTCACTATGTAACAGTTTTATAGCTTCCGCACCATCTCCTGCTTCACGGATTATGAGCAAATCCTCAAGTTGTTGAAGAATCTGCCGGAGACCTTCTCTGACAATCTTATGATCATCACAAATTAAAACCTTCATAAGTCCATTTTTTATCTAAAGGAAATGTAAGGTGAATTATTGTACCTTCACCATTCGTGCTATAAATATTGCATGATCCGGCCAACGAAATTGCCCGTTCTTTCATCCCAATTATACCAAATGACTTTTTAGAATTCAAACCTTCTTCTTTAATTCCAACGCCGTTATCAGAAATCTTAAACTGAATAATCCCGTTGTCGTTACTAAAACTGATCTCAACCCGGTTTGCTTGTGAATGTCGTGCAATATTGGTAAGTGATTCCTGCAAAATTCTGAAAACAGTCAGAGAATCATCCGGAGATAATTGAATCTCAGAATCCATATCAAGGTATATCTCGATTCCGCTTCGTTGCGAAAATTCTTTGGTATACCATTTGATTGCAGCCTCAAGACCCAAATCATCAATAATATCTGGTCTAAGCTGAGAAGTGAGCCGCTGAACCGTCTTAATAGTTTCGCCGACAAGATCTGAAGCCTTTAATATTCTTAATGTTAGATCATGATCTGCAACACGTTGTTTGATAATTCCCAGATCCATTTTAACCGCGGTAAGAGCCTGTCCTAAATCATCATGAAGCTCTCTGGCCATTGCTTTCCGTTCGCTTTCTCTGGACTTCTCCACATATTTAGAGAGTTGCTGCAATTGATTAAGCGAACTTTTTAAATCCTCTTCTATTTTTTTTCGGGAGGTAATGTCTTTGATGAAAGCAAGGATCCGATTTTCATCCAATACGACAGCATTTAATGACCACCATCGAGTAGATCCGTTCTTATGAATGTATGATAAATCAGCTTTAAAAATGCCGCCTAGCGGGGATTTTTCAAATTGTATTTTCATTTCTTCCTGCGATTCTACATGGAGTATATCAAGAACCGACATTCGTAATAGCTCATTTTTTGAATAGCCTGTTATCCTGCATCCAGCGTCATTAACTTCCAAAAAATGGCCACTTTCATTCGTAACAAAAACACCATCCGGAGCATGATCAATATAATTTCGATACTTTTCCTCACTCATTCTCAGTGAAATATTGCTTTCTGTCAAATCATCGGTGTATTTTCCAAGTTCTAATGCATTCCTGAAAATGGTTTGTTTCTGATCAAAAAGATCGATAAATACCCTGATTTTACTGAGCAAAATTTGACGGTTCAATGGTTTAAAGATATAATCTACTGCTCCGGAATCATACCCTTTGGAAACATCAGCTTCGTTGAAATATTCAGCTGTCAGAAAAATAACCGGCACTTTATCTCCCGTTCTTTCTTCATTTAGCTTCATAGCTAGTTCATAGCCATCCATTTCAGGCATCCTAACATCAATAATTGCCAAAGCCAGTTCAACCCCCCGGGTTTTTTCCAGAGCTTCGACACCCGAAAGAGCCTTAATCAGATTAACCTTAACCTGGCGGGTAATAGCCTCTAACAGAGATAGATTTTCCTTTATGTCATCAACTATTAGAAGGTTTGGAAGTAGATCCATGGGATAATACTACAGCATTGCAAACAGTTTTTTCATGCTCACTTCTCCTGAAATGAGGCTTTTCAGATCGCTGATTTTAACACGGTCCTGAAGCATGGTGTCGCGGTAACGAATGGTAACAGTTTCGTCTTCGAGGGTGACATGATCAACCGTCACACAGAACGGAGTACCGATGGCATCCTGACGGCGGTATCGTTTACCGATCGAGTCTTTTTCGTCGTACTGGCAATTGAAATCAAATTTCAGATCGTCGATAATTTCGCGGGCTTTTTCGGCCAGACCGTCCTTTTTCATCAATGGCAGAACGGCCAGTTTTACCGGAGCCAATGGCACCGGAATGCGCAGTACCACACGAATATCTTTTTTGCCGTCTTCACTAACCATTTCTTCTTCGGCATACGAAGCAGCCATTATTTGCAGGAACATGCGGTCGACCCCAATCGAAGTTTCAACCACGAAAGGAACATACGATTCGTTCAGTTCAGGATCAAAATAGGTGATCTTTTTTCCGGAGAATTTCTGATGTTGAGACAAGTCGAAATCGGTACGCGAATGAATTCCTTCCACTTCCTTAAACCCGAATGGGAAACGGTATTCTACGTCAACCGCGGCATTGGCATAATGAGCCAACTTATCGTGTTCGTGGAAACGGTAGTTTTCCTGACCAAATCCAAGTGCCTGATGCCAGTTCATGCGAGTCTGTTTCCATTTCTGAAACCATTCCAATTCGCTTCCCGGACGGACAAAAAACTGCAATTCCATCTGTTCGAATTCGCGCATACGGAAAATAAACTGACGGGCCACAATCTCGTTACGGAAAGCTTTTCCGATCTGAGCGATACCAAACGGAATCTTCATGCGACCGGTTTTCTGCACGTTCAGGTAATTCACAAAAATTCCCTGGGCAGTTTCCGGACGAAGGTAAATTTTCAGTGCGCCATCGGCGGTCGAGCCCATTTCGGTCGAGAACATCAGGTTAAACTGACGAACATCGGTCCAGTTGCGGGTTCCGGAAACAGGGCATACAATTTCCTGATCGATAATGATTTGTTTCACTTCGTCCAGATTACTGTCGTTCAGAGCTTTTACAAAACGGGCTTTCAGTTCATCCCATTTTTGCTGATTCTCTAACACACGGGCATTGGTTTCGCAGAATTGTTTTTCGTCGAACGAATCTCCAAAGCGTTTTTTCGCTTTTTCAACTTCCTTTTCAATTTTATCTTCGAATTTGGCCAATTGTTCTTCAATCAAAACATCGGCACGGTATCTTTTTTTTGAATCTTTATTGTCGATCAATGGATCGTTGAAAGCATCGACATGGCCTGAAGCCTTCCAGATGGTAGGGTGCATAAAGATTGCCGAATCAATTCCAACCACATTTTCGTGCAGCAAAACCATCGAATCCCACCAGTATTTTTTGATGTTGTTTTTTAGTTCAACACCGTTTTGTCCGTAATCGTATACAGCTCCCAGCCCATCGTAAATTTCACTCGACTGAAATACAAAACCATACTCTTTACAATGTGCAACGAGCTTTTTAAAAACATCTTCCTGAGCCATAATTCTATGTTTGATAATTTATATTTGATGTTGGTCGTTCCAAGTTTCAAGTTCCAAATTTCAGGCAAAACTTGGAACTTGAAAATTGGAATTTGGAACTTTGTTAGTCGACTTCCTCGAAATCAACATATTCACCTTCCGAATTTAAATTTCCGGTTTTTCGTTGCCGGTCTTTTTCGATGGTGACTTCACCTTCCTGCTTTTGTTGCGGACGTTGATACTGATTCTGCCGTGCCTGCATATTATTGACAGCCTTTTTAACCACAATCGGGAAAAGCAACCGTCCGAGAAACTTTAATCCGTAATAGATGATTACGATGATCCCGACAGTTCGTAAAAAGCTTGTAATCGTAAGAATGACAAATAAAATCTTCATAACCATTCAGAAATTTGAGCGGCTAAAATTAGTAATTAATTGGGAAATGTCCACGATTAAATGAACACTCAAAAACTGATTCGGTGAACATTACCATTTCTTAACCTTTAACCAGCTGGTGACGTTTTGCAATCGATACATGATAGCAGTGATTTTTAATATCTACAATAAACAAAAATCCCGATCAAAAAATGAACGGGATTTTTGCTTTAAAAAATATTAGTTATCCATTCATGTCTTCCTGAAGTGCTTTATTAATAGTAAGGGAGTCTAATTGATTCCACATATGCAACTTTGTGCATCCTTATTACTTCAAATTCCACCCTCTGAATAGCCTGCTCAGCCATGACCAAGACTGAAATAATGTAACAATTATCTAACTCATCGGTAGTAACCAAGCAACCATTTATATCTGATGGCAGAACAAAATAAATATGTATCGCCGCTTTTCTGAACAAAAAAAAATGATTACATTTACAATAATCCGGTCCGAGTTCAATTGGTTGCAAATTTGGGAGATTCTCATTACCGTTTGACCAGCGATTCTGCCGGAGAAAAAGACCCGGTTGAGAATATTTAAATAGAAAAAACTAGTGTGAATAATCAACTAATAAATCGACTATGTACAAATTTACCTTTGTTGGATTGATGCTTTTAGTGTTATCATGGAATGTTACAGCACAAACTTATGTTGAAGCGCCAAACTTTAATCAATCCTTCTTATCGGGCATGGGAATTGGAGATTCAACATTTTAAAGAAAAATGTAACCAGCTCTGATGGTGGGTTTTATACCATCATTAACGATCAATCGCTAAAATCTGCAAGCTTAAAGAATAAAGCACTTGCCGAAACCTACCATCCATTCCTAAATAATTCCGAATGGTTTTCTGTTTCGCAGGGGTTTGAAGGATACGATAACAGCGCATTTCTTACAGAAGGAGATACCATTATTAATGGTATAACCTACGCCAAGATCATTGAAAGCTGTGTGCCACTAAAAGGTGTTAATAATAACATGTATTGCACCTTGAACGGGAAGATTGGGGAATATTTTGTGAGGGAGGATGTTCCAAATAAAAGAATTTATCGATACTTCAGGGGGAAAGGCGATGTGCTTGTCTATGATTTTGGACTTGAAGTTGGGGCATCCCAGCCTCAAGACTCAAATTATCAGCTTACTACAATTGATTCAATAGAGGGTCCTGATGGCTTAAGAAAGAGATTTGTTTTTAAGAATAAAGAAAGTCATGAAATAATTTGGATTGAAGGGGTAGGAAATATCACATCTCCGTTTACTCCAGATAATGAAGTTCGGGACGGTCAAAAACTGATATGTTCGTCTCAAAATGGGGTTACCGTGTACAATTTTGTGAATTTCTATGGTATTACCTGCGATTCATTTAAAAACGTGCTTGCCAATATTGATAAAAGTTATGCACCAACAATCTCAACCTATCCAAACCCTACGAAAGGCCTTTTCAGAATAGTTTTTAATGAAAATATATCGCACCGAAAAACTATCAGGATTTTAGATCTTAATGGAAAAACCATTTCAAATGTAGGTGAATTTGAAGGGATTGGTCACATTGATATGGATATCTCTGCCCTGCCGAACGGATTGTATTTCTGCATCATTAATACTGATGGACAAACTTCAAGTTTGAAAATTATTAAACAGTAGTTGAATATTCACAGGTTTCGTTTTAAACTGAAGGTAGCTAATCCTATTGTACAGATTCTTCTTTCGCCTTAAGCACCTTTTTCCGACCAAACAGGAAGCTGACGCCAACACGGGTATTCGCAAATTCGGCTTTTGAAGGATCATGATAGGCAATCACATTGTCGCTCACCGCATAGATTTGCAAAAAACCAGCCCGAATTCCCAATCCCAGTCCAAGGTTATTGCTTGTATTGCCAACAAACGAATAGCTTCCGGTAAGGCTCAAAAAGTTCAGGAACATCGCATTTGCCGATAAGGTTAAGGTATTCTGGCGATATCCGTCGTACATAAAAACCCGGTCGAGAATGCCGAAATTGAATTGTTTATTCAGATCATATGTTCCTCCAAGGTAAATTTTGGTAGGAATTGTCACATCAAATGCTTCGGAACTAAATTCGCTTTTTGCCGGGCGAAAGCTATCCTTAACCTTATTGATTTCACTTTCAAATAAATCAGAAGGCTTTACATATTCATCACTGCCTTTGTCAATAGAATTCGAAAAATCGACACCTTCCCATTTTTTGCTTGAAACATGGCTCAGATTAACTGTTTTATTCTCGAAAGTAATTTTCCCAAGGTCAATGACACTAGCAGAAAAAGTGAGTTTTGGAGTGAGTTTGTATACAGCGCCTAAATCAATAGCGAGACCTTTATTGTTGCTTTCCATCAGGTAATCTTTGGTACTCGAATCATCGCTTTTCATTCCAAAAAAATATCCTTCCGAATCATACTCCACATTTAGCGGTGCCGAAAGGTTAATCTTCATGGCTGAATTCAAATTCAGGTACGAACCGTCAGCGGCTGTTTCAACGGTTAGATGCATTTGTTCTGTTTGAAGGGCAAACTTCCCGAAAAGCATCTTCGCTTTTAATCCGATGGTAAGTTTATTATTCAGCAATTGGTGCGAATAACCAAAGGCATATTCACGATACTGAAACGCATCCAAATTCAAATTTCCCAGATCCTGGGTTTTACCCATGTAGTCAGCATTTCCCTCTATCAGGAAATCTACGATACCTTTATCGAACGAGAACAGGGCCATCGCCTTTTCTGCCACCCCAAAGCTAAAGAACGAATTTTTGTTGCGAAATCCCACATACAAAATTGGCAAACTAAAATGTTGCTGAACGGTATTCGTAGAACTCAGCGCACCCCGAAATTTAACCGGATCCAAGACCAATGAATCGGTCAACATACCAGTTCCTTTGTGCATCAGATCGTCGACAGTAAATCCTGCATTAAAATCGTAGTACGCGCCAGACATTCCCGGAATACCAATTACCAGTTTACTCGAATCGTTGTGCAATGCCGGGTTCATAAAATTAGATTGCGGCATTCCTTTAATAAAATAAGTTGTTGTGCTTTCCTGAGCCCATAAATTAGAAATTGAAGACATCAAAATCAAGCTGGCAATGACTGTCTTAATATGTGCATTTTTCATATCAGCCCGATTACAGATTTAATGTTGACTTCATTACCAAATTCAATTCTATTTTGCTGGTAGAGAATATTCTTACCACCTCATTTTCTCCCAAAGGGGAAATTACAGTTCCGGAGAAAACCACCGCGTTTGCTTTCCGGAGATTCTCTATTTCACTCTTATCAAGAATGAAGGAGTGCTGCGACTCCAAAGGGATGTAATTACCCGATGCATCCTTCTTTGCTGCCGAAAGCATCCGGGTTTTTTTCGATGTTCCGTATTGTTGTTTCGAAATGGTATCAATAAAAAACATCTGCATATCAAGATCCAACGGAATCCCGTTTTTGGAATTGATCAGTAATTTGGCACTCTCAACCTTATCAAAATTTTTGCCTGAAATGCCTGAAGTATCGCTAAACGACAGTGAGTTGATTTGCAGTTCCATTGGTAAGTCCATAGCAATATCAACAGAAAAAGCTGACTCCGCATTAATAAAGTTGGGATTAAGTGAAGTAACCACATTCCCTTTATTAAAAGCAATTTCACCACTGTACGAAATTTTAGTGTTTGGCGGCATTGCAATGAAATTGACAATATTGGAATTTTGCTTGTTGTATTCAATCGTCCCGTTTGCAATTCCTGAGAAAATATCATTCGGAACAGGAATAATAAAGGCTGAAGGATTTCTTTCTAGGGCCTCAAAATGCCCCTGTTTACTTTTTGTAGTCATGTTTTGATTTACTTCTGCTGGAATGCCATTTGCAGTCATGTTCAGATTAACTTCTGCAGGAATACCAATTGAGTTATGCAGCAAAAGTGACAATGTTGGATTAGCAACTTTGAAATCTTCCCCCAGTTTGTTGAGAACTTCCAATTCAAAGTTGCCGGGATCGATTTGAATTATAGTTTTACCGAAATCACCAACAACCGATTGAAATTCAAGATCACTGATTGAAATATCCATCTTCAAAGCATCAGTTGAGGTAAAATCAACGTACCCAGCCGAGTTTTCCAACTGCACCGAATAAGAGTATGGAATTTGGTTAAAAGGGATTGCAGCATCCGAAGCAAAATTGATTTCAGCACCTGAAAGATCTATGGAAGTGACATTCCCACTCAAGGGGATATTTGCCAATATAGACGATCCACTTTTTTTGATTTCAGTCAGTGATAAATTGACATTCCCTGTCAGTTTCGTTGTATTCTTTGCTGTCAGTTTTAAAGTTCCCTTTTTCAGTATGGCTGAAAAAGCTTTCATATTAGGTTCAGGAAATACAAAACTTAATGCACCAGTTGAACCATCAACAACCTGAGATTGAATTTTCACATTTCCGCTTGAAATTTTCAGACCTTTCAGATCAAAAGTGATCCTAAGATAATCGTCCATATTAATGTTTACTGGTATAATTGATCCGGCTGTTTCAAAGGTCTTCATGCGAAATTCAATCTTATTTGAAATTTTGTGTCCGGCAAGACTAACCGATTTTTTTGAAATTACACCGGGAGCAACATTCGCAAAAGTAAAGTCAGTAATTTCCTGCTTATTGCCAGAATCAAATAAGCTACCGGTTATTGTGACCGGGACTTTAAATTTATTCTCCAGACTAAAGTCCAATGTTCCTTCATTAACCGAAACAAAAGTAAAATCGCTAATTTGTCCAAGGTCAAAAAGAACGTCAGGGCCAGGATAGGAATATGCCGGAAATGGAAAAGACATTCCGCTGTATAGCCGAATGCTTTCAAGCTCACCATCCAATGTGCTTATTAATTCCGAAAGCGTAATATCCTTCTTCCTGGAAATAGTTCCGGGTGAAATATCGCCTACTGCCTTCTCTAATGAAGAAAATCGCTGCTCATTAGGCAAATTAACCAAATCGCTAAGCTTATAATTTATCAGATTTTCCTGCCGGTATACCAGGCTTATCAATCCACCCGGACCTTTTTCCTTATTCCCTGTCCGAAACAAATCCCAACCCGTAATCGAAGCATTCCCTAAAGGAGCTACCAGAGAAGGACTTAGATTTACCTCATCTGAGAGATTACTAAAATCAAGGTTGTCCAAATTGCAACCATTCAATACTACAATCAGCAGTATTGACCAAATCACCAATAGAAATTGTTTCATTTTGAAAAACATATAAATTCCAACATTAATTATTAACGGCATTGAGTCCTATGCCAAAGTATATGCCGAAAAAAGATGTTGTTTTTATGTGATCCTACAAGATTCTGATAATAAATACAATAAACAGACAGAACAGTTCAACAAAAAGGACTGTCGCCGAAATGATTATGAAGAAGGATCTATAATTACCTTGAAAATCGCATAGTTGCGCGAAAATGCGCATCATAATACTCAATAAAATGGTAAGATCGTAGATTTTTGAACGGACCGGAGTGTGATTAAAAATGAAAAAAGTCCCTCGGTTTGTAATTTACAAACCGAGGGACTTTTTTAAAACAATGGAAAGTTCCGGATAGTACTCAATATTTATAAAGCATTGGCAGTAATTGTTAAATAAAACTTGAAATTAACGGTAAAATAAACAGGTGTTTGAGATAGTGTTCCCTGCAATTGAATCTGCTCTTGCTTATTATCCAGTAATAAATCAGCTAATTCCTTCATTCCATTGGCGTCGGTTGAAAGTTCTGTTTCCGAAGTATTCGATAAACTAACCGTTCCGGTGGTGGCAATCGTTGTTCCATTTGAAGCAATCTTAATAATTCCGTTACTAAATGTAACCGATGTTGGAGTTGCCCCCGAAATGGTATAGGTTATCTTATTCACCTTAAATTCCTTTATTTTACTCGAATATTTGGCAACTTCGGGATCAGAAACCAGGTTAAGAAGTTTGGTGTCTGAATAAAATTGCCCACCTGAACTGGTAGCTGTTTCGCTCACTACGAAAGATATTGGAGCCGTTGCTGAGAAAGTTACATCATCAGCCTTTTCAATCAAATCGCAGGAAAGAAAGGTGCAAAACATCAAAAAAACAGAAAGCCGGATAAGTTTTAAATTTTTCATATTGCTTAATTTTTTTAGTTATCCTTTCAAAGTTATGCAATACTTTCTGTAAAATCAAGGGAATATTATCCGCTTAAAGCTTCTGAGCCGTTGGTAACCTCCAGAATTGCACCGGTAATGGCTGCCTGACGGGCTTTATTAAATGTAAGCGTCAATTCATTAATTAAATCAGTCGCGTTATCGGTAGCCTTGTGCATGGCAGTCATGCGGGCGCCGTGTTCGGCAGCATTTGAATCGAGCAATGCTTTATAAATCTGAATCCTCAACGACCGTGGAATTAAAACTTCGACGATGTATTCGAGCGAAGGTTCGAAAATATAATTGACATTATTCTGTTTTTTTTGATCAGAAACAGCAGGCAACACCGGCAAAAATTGTTCACATACTAATTCTTGTGAAGCGGCATTGATGAATTTGTTGTAAACCAATTCAATTCGATCGTATTTTCCACTCAAAAAATCGGACATCAATGAAGTGGCTACCTCAGAAACCGGCCCGAAAGTAAGATCATCGTACAAGTAGTTTTTATCCGCCACCGAATGCAATTGATACGATCGAAGCACTTTTTCACCTTGTTTACCAATGACCAAAAAATCGAGTTTGCCCGCGTTGAGCTGTTTAGTATAGCTTGTTTTAGCCAAATGAATGGCCTTTTTTGCAATGTACGAATTGAATCCACCGCACAAACCACGGTTGGAACTAATCAGCACAATCAGAACTTTTTCAGGATTCCGTTGAACGGTAAACACCGAACCTTCAGAACTTTCAAGGGCAGAACTTAACGATGAAAGAAGCTCCGACAGTTTTCCGGCGTAAGGACGAATCTGCATAATAGCATCCTGCGCCTTCTTTAATTTGGCAGCCGACACCATCTTCATGGCACTGGTTACCTGACGGGTGGTTTTCACCGAGGTTATTCGGGTTCGTATTTCTTTTAAGTTGGCCATTTCAAATGAATGAGTGAATTATCCGTTGTCGCGACTTAGGCTGAATACCGTTCTGCTACTTCAGCTGCAACCTTTTCAATCGTCTTAGTTTCCTTTTCTGTTAATACACCAGCTTTGAGCTGATCGAGAACATCCCGATACTGCATTTCCATCAATTCAAGGAAGTCGCTTTCGAATAAGCCGATTTTAGCTACCGGAACGTTGCGCAACAACTCTTTAACTCCGCAATAAATAATTGCAATCTGATGCTCAATTTTAAACGGAGCATATTGCTTTTGCTTCAGGATTTCAACATTCTTGCGTCCTTTGTCCAGCACACGCATGGTTGCAGAATCCAGATCGGAACCGAATTTCGAGAATGCCTCGAGTTCGCGGAATTGAGCCTGATCCAATTTCAGGGTTCCGGCAATTCTCTTCATTCCTTTAATCTGTGCATTTCCTCCCACCCGCGAAACTGAAATACCAACGTTAATTGCCGGACGAATACCGGAATTGAAGAGGTTGGTTTCGAGGAAAATCTGACCATCGGTAATCGAAATTACATTGGTTGGAATATAGGCCGAAACGTCGCCTGCCTGGGTTTCAACAATCGGAAGTGCAGTTAACGAACCTCCACCTTTAACCATCCCTCTCAGGCATTCAGGCAAATCGTTCATTTTAGCAGCCATCTCGTCCGAATTGATGATCTTCGCGGCGCGTTCGAGCAAACGGGAGTGCAAATAGAAAACGTCACCCGGATAAGCTTCGCGGCCTGGCGGGCGGCGCAGCAAAAGGGAAACTTCGCGGTACGAAACAGCCTGTTTCGAAAGGTCGTCAAAAATAATCAGCGCATCGCGGCCGGTATCCCTGAAAAACTCACCAATAGCAGCGCCTGCATAAGGTGCATAATACTGAAGTGCAGCCGGATCGGAAGCGGTTGCCGATACAATGACGGTATATGCCATTGCGCCATGTTTCTCGAGGATATGGGCCAGGTTGGCAACGGTTGAACCTTTTTGTCCAATGGCTACATAAATACAATATACGGGTTTTCCAATTTCAAAATTTTCGCGCTGATTGATTATGGTATCAATGGCCACAGCAGTTTTACCGGTCTGGCGGTCACCAATAATCAGCTCGCGTTGTCCACGACCAATCGGAATCATGGCATCGATGGCTTTTAATCCGGTTTGCAGAGGCTGAGTTACTGGCTGTCTGAAGATTACTCCGGGAGCTTTGCGCTCCAGCGGCATCACATATTTCTGTCCGGTAATCATTCCTTTTCCGTCAATCGCTTCGCCGAGTGTGTTGATTACCCTGCCGAGCAGACCTTCTCCAACTTCTATAGAAGCCATACGCCGCAGGCGTTTCACTGTATCACCTTCTTTAATTTCTTTGGTGAGACCGAGAACTACCGCTCCAACATTATCTTCTTCAAGATTTAAAACGATTCCTTTTACGCCCGAGTCGAATTCGATCATCTCGTTCGATTCCACGTTCGAAAGGCCGTAAATACGGGCAATTCCGTCACCGACCTGAAGTACAGTTCCTACTTCTTCCAATTCGGCCTGACTCTTTAAGCCTTCCAGTTGTTGCCTGAGAATTTCTGAAACTTCAGCAGGTTTTATATTTGCCATCTTATTTTGATTTTATCTAGCGTTTTTCTAATTCAATTCTGTTTGAAGCAATTGTTCTTTTATTTTCTTCAATTGATTCAATATACTTGCGTCGTATTGCTGATCGCCTATGCGAAGAACAAAACCTCCAATGATTTCGGGATTAACCTTTTGACTCAGTTCAACTTTCGACTTGAATTCTTTTTCAAGGATTTGCTTAACTTGAAGTACGATGGAATCACTCAACAACTGAGAACTCGTAATCACTGCAGTTCTTATTCCTTCTTCCTGGCGGTATAAATCTTCCAGGTTTCTGAAAATTCCGGGCATATATTTTTCGCGCTTATTTTCAGTAATTAAAACCAGAAAATTAAGCGACAAAACATTTACTTTTCCTTCGAAAATGCTTTTTATTGCTTTTACTTTTCCTGAAGTTTTTACGACAGGACTATTAAGCAGCGCATTAAAATCTTCGCTTTTCGCGCAAACATCAGCAATTAATCCGGCATCTTTGCGGAGTTCAGCAGTCAGACCTTTTTCTTTGGCCAGCGAAAAGAATGCCTTGGAGTATCGAACGTTGATTTTACTTTGATCCATACGATTATTTCAACTTCAGGTCTTTTAACAGACCTTCAACCAGTATTTGCTGATCTTTTGGGTTTTCAAGCTCTTTTTTAATCACTTTCTCGGCAATCATTATTGAAAGTTCGGCTACCTGTTTCTTAATGTCGTTGATAGCTGCAGTTTTTTCGGCATCGATTTGTTGCCGGGCGTATTCGATGCTTTTTTGCGCTTCAGCGTTTGCCTGATTTTTAGCTTCTGCCACAATTTTATCTTTAATGTCGCGGGCTTCTTTCAGGATCAAATCTTTTTCTTTTCGGGCTTCGGTAATAATCTGATCGTTACTGGCTTTTAATCCGGCAACATCCTTTCGCGCTTTTTCGGCTGAATTCAGGGCATCAGATATCGACTTTTCCCGATCTTTCAATGCTTTCAAAATGGGTCCCCAAGCAAACTTTTTCAGGATAAAAAGAACGATCCCGAAAATGATGAGCATCCAAAATATTGTACCGTAATCCGGAGTTACAAATCCCATGGTGTTGTGATTGTTAGTTAATTAGCGACTCATACTCCCGGCAACCCCGGGAGCGAGTCACAAAACTTAAATTTCTTAAATGAAAATTACCAATGCACAGATGATCACGGCGAAGAACGCAACGCCTTCAATCAAAGCGGCAGAAACAATCATATTCGAACGAATGTCTCCAACAGCTTCAGGTTGACGGGCAATGGCCTCCATTGCACTGGCTCCAATCCGGCCAATACCAATACCTGCGCCAATTGCAGCTAAACCAGCACCCAATGCAGCTCCCATTTTCCCGAGAGCCAATTCTGCTAAAATGATGAATAATGCAGTCATAAAATTGATTTTTAGATATATTGAAAACTAATGATGTTCCGGTGAAGCCATACCGAAGTACAGCGCTGATAACAAAGTAAATACATAGGCCTGAATAAAACAAACAAGCACCTCGAGCAACAACATAAATACCGAAAACGCCACTGAAATTACTGATACTCCCAAGCTGGCTTCGATGCCCATTAAGTTGGCAAAAATGAAAATCAGGCTGACAAATACAGTGATAATTAAATGTCCGGCCAGTATATTTGCAAAGAGACGAATCATCAAAACAAAAGGTTTTGTAATCACTCCGGTCAGTTCAACAATGGGCATCAATGGAATTGGATATTTGAGCCACCATGGAACGTCAGGATTGTATATTTCTTTCCAATAATGATGATTGGTGTTGAAGGTTGTTACAAAAAACGTAAATAATGCCAGAACCAGTGTCACACTAATGTTTCCGGTAACATTGGCACCGAATGGGAAAACAGGAATCAGTCCCAGTATATTATTAATCAGGATGAAGAAGAAAACGGTCAATAGATAGGGCATAAACTTTTCGAACTTCTTTTCGCCAATGGCAGGTTTTGCAATATCATCGCGAACAAAAATGATTATTGGTTCAAAAAGATTTTGCATTCCGGTAGGAGCCTTATTGCCTCTTCGTTTGGCTGTTTTTGCAATCGACAGAAAAATGAAGAGCAACACGATTACGCTGACGAAAATTCCTGCAACTGTCTTGGTAATCGACAAATCAATTGGTAAGTCAGTAACTTCGCCGGCTTCATTGATTTCAACAATTTTTCCTTCATTCTTGCCTTCGTGTTCAATCCTGAAATCAGTATAGGGTTCGCGTCCGTGGTGAAATTTAGATGACATGAAAAAATTCCATCCTTTTTTTGAGCTGTAGAGAATAATTGGCAGCGGAACACTTATGTGGGTTTCGCCAATTGTTGCGATGTGCCATTCATAAGCATCAGAAACGTGCTCAATTACAAACTTTCCGGGATTAAATCTTTCAGCATTTTTACCTTCTACGGTAGTCGTATCAGCTTCATTTGCCCGGGTAATTCCTGGGTTCAGAAAAACTGCAAAAATGATCAATAAGAAGGATAATCTAATTCGCGTCATTTTATCTCACTTTGATTTCTGGCTTCTACAAAAATAATTTTTTAAACCGATTTATTTTAAAAATAAATCCATAAAGTAAAATTCTAATTCTTTTGTTTTATATATTTCAAAAACTCTTTGACCTCAAATACAGTGTAAATGACGTAAAGTGCTAAAAACGCAGCCATGAATGGTTTAGCATGTTCCCGATCGAATATTACATACACAATGGCAACCGCCAAATAAAAGAACATTTTTAAAAAACTAACCGCCATGTATTGGGAGGTAAACCGGGCTCCTGATTTGTCGGAAATATTTAACAAATAAGCATGAACAAGGTTTGTGATAAAATAAAAAAACAGGAGGGCAACTGGCAAAACATCGATATAAAAAGACTTTAAAAAAGTCGAATAAAAAAGTAATCCCAGCAGGAATACAATGACTGTCAGAACGGTAGATTTTATTAAAAACTGCTTCATGGGCAAATTATGTTTCGTGTTATTTTCTACAGAAATTTTCGGATGGCATAATAAATTGCTCCAATAACAGCCAAAATCATCAGGATAAAAGTGAAGGCAGGAAAACTTAATCCGAGCCATTTATCAATTTTAATTCCTGCGAATACCCCAATTCCCATAATAAAGATCATTTCAAAAGCCAGACTTGAGTACCGGATAAAATCATCCAGCTTCTTTTTTGGTTTCTGAATTTTATTTGGATTCATTATTGTCTGATTCATTGCCCATGGTACAATTTCCGGCGAAATAGGCACCAGGTTCGATCGACAATTTTCCGGTGAGAATATCTCCGGAAACATTGGAAGAAGCTTTTAATGAAAGCATTTCAGTAATGAACAGACTGCCTTTTTGTGTCCCGGCAATTTCACAGCTTTTACATCTGATTTCGCCAACCAAACGGCCTGAAACGCCAATTACCAAACGGCCTTTCGTGTCCAGATTTCCCAAAACTTCACCATCGATGCGGATGTCACCATCAGAAATCAGATCGCCTGTAATTTGCGTTCCCTTGGCAATCAGATTAATAACCTGAGGATTTATTGCATTGGTTTCTTTTGCCATCTTTTTAGGTTTTTAAATGAAATGGTAGAGGAACGTCATGACACCTTCGAAGGCAGGTTTCTTATTGCCCTCAATTTCCATGTAAACATTCAACAAAATTTTGGTAATTCCTCTCAGGTTGGTAACCGATTTCAGCACCACACGGGTTCTGATCCGGCTGTTTACGAGAACAGGCTGATTAAACCGAAACTCATCAATACCATAGTTCACCAGCATTTTGATGTTTTCAACCTGAACAATCTCATCCCACATAAATGGCAATAGCGAAAGTGTAAGGTAGCCATGTGCAATGGTACTTCCGAATTTGCCTTCTCTTTTGGCTCTTTCCTCATCCACATGAATCCACTGATGGTCGAAAGTGGCATCGGCGAACTTATTAATTTGTTCTTGAGAAACAGTCATGAATGATGAGGTCCCCAATTCCTGACCAACTTTCATTTCAAATTCAGCGTGACTTCTGATAATCAGTTTCTCCATGACCGTATCGTATTAAAGTAACTTGAAAAATACTGTCTATTTCGGATCGTATGCCCATTTCAGATAAACAGTACCCCATGTAAATCCTGCGCCAAAAGCAACAAGAACGATGTTATCACCTTTCTTCAACCGGCTTTCGTAATCGTATAAACAAAGTGGAATCGTTGCAGCAGTAGTGTTTCCGTAGTTCTGAATATTGACCATCACTTTTTCTTTGTCGAGACTCATGCGACGACCGACTGCATCAATAATTCTCATATTTGCCTGATGGGGAACCAGCCAAGTGAGGCTTTCGCCGGTTATTTGGTTTCTTTCCATCAATTCCAAAGCCACATCGGCCATATTCGAAACTGCTGATTTAAATACAGTTTGTCCCTCCTGATATACAAAATGCTCATCATTGTCGATGGTTTCGTAGGTTGCAGGTCTTAAAGAGCCTCCACTTTTTATCTGAAGGTACTGGCTTCCACCTCCGTCAACATGATTTATGTGATCAAATACACCTAAATTTTCGGTATTGGGTTCGAGTAAAACAGCAGCAGCACCATCTCCAAATAGAGGACATGTGGTACGATCTTTATAATTGGTAATCGACGACATCATATCAGCGCCCAAAACAATCACTTTTTTATACTGACCACTTTCAATAAATTTAGCACCGGTTGTTAGGGCATATACAAATCCTGAACAAGCTGCTGTAAGGTCAAAACTCCAGGCATTAACCAACCCAGCTTTGAAGCTGATAATATTGGCAGTAGCTGGCAGTGGACTATCAGGAGTAATCGTTGCGCAAATCAGTAATTCAATTTCTTCGGGTTTGGTTCCGGTCTTTTCAAGCAATTCCATAATTGCAGCGGTCCCCATATCAGAGGTCGCCATTCCCTCTTCCTTCAAAATTCGGCGTTCTTTTATGCCGATTCGCTGCATAATCCATTCATCTGAAGTTTCAACCGTAGTGCTTAATTCATCGTTTGTTAAGCGGTACTCCGGCAAAAATGCTCCAACTCCTGTTATTGCAGCACGAATTTTATTCATATTAAATATTTTAAATCAAATCAATTTTCTTGGTCACTTCCGAAAAGTTTCGGATTGTGAAAACAGTATTAAAAACTTTGGAAATATAAATCGGGGCGCAAGATAGAAGGAAAAAACTGAATCGCAAAGTATGAATAGTCATAAAATTGCATATCTACCTATTAAACAATCACTTAACTGCTTAAATAATAAATCAGGAGGGTATAAAAAAAGATCAGAAGAACTCAACATTCTTCTGATCTTGTTGGGGTAGTTATTAAACTGTAACGTCTTTTTCGATTGCCAACTTACCTCTGTAATATCCACATTCAGGACATACAGTATGATATTTAACGGTTGTACCACAATTAGAACAAGCTGCCAGAGTTGCTGGGATTGCTTTATAATGTGTTCTTCTCTTGTCTCTGCGGGATTTTGATACCCTGTGTTTTGGATGTGCCATCTTAACTTGTCTTTATTCGTTATCTAATAATTTCTTCAAATCGTTCCAGACTGTCGTCTTTTTTTCTTCTTCCCGAATCACATACCTATTCAGCTTTTCAATCATTTCCGGATCGCAGGTCGAATTCCCATGTTCATCGTCAGGATGATTGTTTTTAATCGGCATCGCTAAACCAATAAACTCGTAAATCAACTGAGAAACATTGAGTTGATAGTCATTGGCTCCTACCCAAATCACATCATCACCATCAACATACTCTTTTTCGCCAAATTTGACAAAAATACGATCCTGACTTTTGATGCTCTGATCAAACATTTCCAAACACCGATCACACTGTACATTCACAGTCCCTTGGATATCAAACCAAAAGATCATCAGCGAACTTTGTTTTTCAATGGTAAGCCGAACGTTTATCCGACCTTTTTCAACTAATCCGCCCTCAAATGCTGAAAAGAACTTGTCATCAATTTCGAAATCAAAAATGTGCTTTCCTTGCGAAAGGCCTTTGAATGCGATGTTATAAAATGATAATATGCTCATTGACTGAAAAAAGTTTTGCAAAAGTATAAAAAATATACAAACACCGAAAATATATTGATTTTTTTAACACCCTTTGGTCCCAAAAAACAAATCGAGCCCTAACATACTACTATTCAGAACTATAATTCAGCAACGAATTGTTAATAAGTTATCTCCGGTTGAGTATGATCCTGAAAGTTGTTCCTTTGTTGATTTCTGATTGCTTTAGGAATATTTTCCCTTTATGATAATTTTCAACAATTCGTTTAGCCAGCGAAAGCCCTAATCCCCAGCCTCTTTTTTTGGTCGTAAACCCTGGTTGAAAAACAGTTTTGAAATATGCTTTTGAAATCCCCTTGCCAGTGTCGGCAACATCGATATAAACCTGATCGGCTTTTTCAGCAATTGTAATTTGAATAGTTCCACTGTTATTCATGGCATCAATCGCATTTTTACAGAGATTCTCGATCACCCAGGTAAAAAGCGATGCATTGAGCGGAACGTCACACCTTTTCAGCGGATCAAAATCGAGTACAAATTTCACTTTGCCTGACGAACGGGTTCGAAGGTATTCAACTGTCGACTGAATGGTTTCGGAAACATCGGTAGAAATAAGTTCAGGAATAGAACCAATCTTTGAAAAACGTTCCGTAATTTTTTGAAGCCGGTGCGTATCTTTTTCAAATTCCTGAATCAGGTTAGGATCAATCTTCTGCATTTTAAGCAATTCAACCCAAGCCATCAACGACGAAATAGGTGTACCCAACTGATGGGCAGTTTCTTTCGACATACCCACCCATACTTGGTTTTGCTCGGCGTTACGCGATGAATTGAAAGCCAGGTAGGCAATCAGAATAAATAAAAATACAACGGCAAATTGGATAACGGGATAGTACTTTAGGTTCTCGAGCAAAACAGAATCGTGGTAATATAAATATTGCTTTTCGGTTTCGGATATTACAATGACAATCGGTTCATTCTCAGCTTTCATTTTCTTCAATTCGCGAAGCAGCACTTTGTCCTTTCTGTCTTCTGAAAAAGAAATATTCTTGTCCCCCAGAATTTGATCGGTGCTGTCTGCAATGATGATCGGAATTGAGGTATTCCGATTAATGATATCCACCAGAAACGTAATATCGAGATTTGAACTAATTTCAGGACTGGCCAGTTTACGGGTGGCTTCGGCCCAAAGTTCAACATTCTTACGTTCTTCAACGGCCATTTTTTTGACCAACCAGTTGGTATAAAAAAATGATGCAACTCCAATGCCAACTGCCAGCAGAAGAAGTAAGATTTTCCAGCGACGTTTCTTAAAATAGAAGTCCAAGGCAAAATAATTTTAAATGTATGCCTGATAAACGCACCAACTTTTCAAAAAGTATACAAAGCTGTTATTCGTCAAACATAAACGCTTTGATCGTTTTATAAATTCCTTGCTGATCGAGGCCAAAATCGCGGTAAAGCTCATCGGTTGTCCCGTGATCAACAAACTGGTCAGGTATGCCAATCCGTTTCAGATTAATTTTATAATGCTGATCGGCCATGAACTCCAAAACCGCACTTCCGAATCCTCCCTGCAGAACGCCATCTTCAATGGTCACAACACGTTTGAACTTTTTGAATACCAGATGAAGAGTTTCTTCATCCAAAGGTTTTACAAACCGCATATCGTAATGAGCCGCGCTGATTCCATCTTTCAGAAGCATTTTAATTGCTCGGCTGGTTTGAATTCCAACGGTTCCAATGGTTAAAACAGCCAGATCAGATCCTTCTGAAATTTGTCTGCTTTGCCCTACTGGAATGGCTTTCATTGGTTGCCTCCAGTCGATTACACAACCGCAACCACGTGGGTAACGAATCGAAAAAGGGCCATGATTTCCATTCTGAGCGGTAAACAGCAAATTGCGCAATTCAAGTTCGTCCATCGGGGCAGACACAATCATATTTGGAATAGAACGCATGTATGCCAGATCGAAAACCCCATGATGTGTTGCGCCATCAGCTCCGACTAATCCACCACGATCGAGGCAAAAAATAACCTGCAAATTTTGCAAAGCTACATCATGAATAACCTGATCATAAGCCCGTTGCATAAAGGTTGAATAAATATTACAATACGGAATCATTCCCTGAATTGCTAGTCCGGCAGAAAAAGTTACGGCATGTTGTTCGGCAATTCCGACATCAAAAACGCGTTCAGGCATCTTTGCCATCATCAAATTGAGCGAACATCCCGAAGGCATTGCCGGGGTAATTGCCACTATCCGTTCGTTCTTTTCGGCCAACTCGATCATGGTTTGACCGAATACATTCTGAAATTTGGGGGGTTTATTTACAGCACACTCACAATCAAGCAATTCTCCGGTTAATTTATCAAACTTTCCGGGTGCATGATACTCGGTTTGCAAAAGTTCAGCGAGTTTAAATCCTTTCCCTTTTTTGGTTACAACATGCAATAGTTTAGGGCCTGGAATATTTCGTAGACTAGTAAGAACCTCTGTCAGATAAACCACATCGTGCCCGTCAACCGGACCAAAATAGCGAAATCCCATTCCTTCAAACAGATTCGATTGTTTGAGTAGCATGGATTTTAAGGCAGTTTCAGTTTTTTGAACCAGGCGGCGTGCTTTCGGTCCAAATCCGTTAAGTTTTCCGAGTCCGTCCCAAATGTCGCGTTTGAGTCGGTTGTAAGTTTGTGATTTGGATATTTTCAGCAGGTAATTATTCATACCCCCCACATTTGGGTCAATGGCCATATTATTATCATTCAGGATAACGAGCAGATCCGACTTGTTGACCGCTGCATTATTTAAGCCTTCGAATGCCATTCCGCCACTCATAGCACCATCACCAATAATGGCAACAATTTTACGGTCTTTTTCTTCTTTCATATTTGCAGCAACCGCCATTCCAAGTGCTGCCGAAATCGAAGTACTTGAATGTCCTACTCCAAACGTATCGTAAATGCTTTCACCTGGTTTTGGAAATCCGCTGATGCCTTTGTATTTTCTGTTCGTATGAAAAACATCTTTTCTCCCGGTAAGTATTTTATGTCCATAGGCCTGATGACCAACGTCCCAAACCAACAAATCATAAGGAGTTTTAAAAACATAATGGAGAGCCACTGTAAGCTCAACAACTCCAAGACTGGCGCCCAGATGACCAGGATTGGAAGAAACCGCATCAATAATAAAATCCCTAAGTTCGCTACAAACTTCGGGTAGCTGATCCACTTTTAACTTCCTTAGCTCCGATGGATCTTTGATTTGATCCAATAATTCCTTCGTATTTTCAAGCATCTACCATCGATTTTGAATCCAAATATACAACTATTGAACTCTACACATACTACTATTCCAGGTTCAACGTTCAAAATAAACTTTTTTGCGGGTCCGATTAATCCGACTTGCCAAAGAATCAGCAAAGTTCTATATTTACCCGACTAAAAAACAAAAGCCATGAAAAATTTTTTCATTTTTATTTTCATCCTTTCTCTTGGTTCGTCATGTGTTGCACCCAAAAAGTATAAAGCACTCACGGCGAATTTTCAGGAATCTGAAAAAACTGTTCAATCGTTGAAAGAACAGAATCAGGCTCTGAAGGTTCATATCTCTGAACTGGAGAAACAAATTGAAAAACAGCAAACAGATTATATTGTACTTCAAAGTCAGTTAAGCAGTCTGAAAACCGGAAGTTCCGCGGAAATTGCCCGACTAATGGAAAAACTTCAGCAGGCACAAATCGACTTGCAAAAGCGCGAAGAAATCCTAAACACTGCACAAGCTGAATTAGAACAACGTACCAAACGCCTGCAGGAGCTGGAAATTGCGCTTCAGCAAAAGGATGAAGCCGTTAAACAACTCCGGCAGAAAGTAATGGATGCCTTGATGGGCTTCAACAATAAAGGTTTAACTATTCAGGAAAAAAATGGAAAAGTTTATGTCTCACTTGACGAACAGCTGCTTTTCAAAACCGGACAGTGGGAGGTTGATCCGAAAGGTCAGCTTGCACTTTCGAACCTGGCTGAAGTTTTGGGACAAAATCCTGACATCAATGTTTTGGTCGAAGGTCATACCGATGATGTTCCCATGCGTGGTGTCGGAACGGTGAAAGACAACTGGGATTTGAGCGTTTTGCGTGCTACCGCGGTCACCCGGATTTTATTAAAAAATAAAGCGATTGAACCCAAACGGATTACTTCTGCCGGACGGGGAGAATTTTTCCCGATTGACGAAGCAAAAACTCCTGAAGCCCGGCAAAAAAACCGTCGGACTGAAATTATCCTGACTCCGCGTCTCGATGAAATATTCAGGATTTTGGAAAGTAACTAATCCGCTGAAAAATAGCACTAAAGCTTGATTGGCCTTCGAACACGATGATTGAAGCCTACAATTTCAGTATACCCAACCTGTGCGAGTAATGCCGCTGCTTCGCTGTAATGACGGCCAATTTGAACGGCACTGTGGGCATCAGAACTCAAAGTTACCTGAACCTGATTTTCGTAACAAAGCTCGAGTATTCTGGGTCCGGGAGTAAATTCGTGGCAAGGCCGATCGAAACCCCCGGTATTCAATTCAACAACCAAATTGTGAGCTTTAATTATTTTTACAGTCTCATCGAAGAGTTTATCCTGATTGGTCTCAGGATAAATTCTGAACTTTTTAATGATATCGATGTGACCAATAATATCAAACAAATCAGATTGTGCAGCTTTTTGAATCAGCTTGAAATACTTTTCATAAAGCCTGTCGTTCGACCATTTGCCATACAACGACTGATCGGCGTCAAAATTCCAGTCGCCAATAAAATGCACCGATCCAATCACATAATCAACCGGAATACTTTCAATGATACCGCGTATTTCATCCACATATTCGGGTAAATAATCCATTTCAACACCATATCTGATCTGAATCTGGTCTTTGTATTTCGACTTCAGATCCTGAATCTGCCGGGTCATAACCGGGATGTCCTCGACGCGCATGGCCCAATCCACGGGTTTAAGGCAAATATGATCGCTAAAACCAATTTCATCCAAACCTTTCGCTATGGCCTGTAGAATCATGTCTTCGTGCGAATCTTTGCCGTCCGACAGAACTGTGTGCATATGATAATCAACGAGACCAGTCATCGGTTATTTTATGACTTTAATTTTAATATTCCTGAACTGAGCCAATCCACCATGATCTTGAAGCCCGATATTTCCTTTTTTTGCCATTCCATAGTATGGATAGTCCTTCCACTTTCCATTCTCCTTTCTGGTATTCCAGTCGGTATCCCACAATTGATAGTCAACCACTTGCACACCATTCAGGAAATGTTGAACATGGGTTCCATCCACAATGATGCGAGTCTGATTCCATTCGTCCAATCCTTTTACCTGTGCATTTTGTGGGGCTTGCATCCCGTAATTTGCGCCGGAGTACTGATCGTCGTGCAATATATCGGGCCAGCCTTTGTCGTCGAGTAATTGATATTCAGAACCTGATTCGTAAATCGCTTTGCCAATTTTTTCGTTCACATGGAAGAAGATTCCGCTATTGCTTTTAGCAGCAATTTTCCACTCAACCGAAAGTTCGAAGTTTTGAAACTTTTCCCTGGTAACAATATCCCCTCCATGATCGCTTCCTTGTCCCGAATTATTTAAAATCCCATTCACAACCTTCCATCCTGTAATTTCCTTTCCCTGAAAGGTTTTCCAGCCATCCAGATTTTTCCCGTTAAAAAGAATTTTCCAGCCATCTTTCTTTTCTATTTCTGAAAGGGTATTCATTGAATTGTCTTGCGCGGTCACCGTCAAGAAAGTTGCCACGCAGGCGAATAAAAATATTAATCTTCTCATAATCTGAAATTTAAAATAAATTTGTATGGTTTAGTTCCTGAAGTTTATTATTCTTTTGATACAACCTATTCTATCAATATACCTATTGACAATATTCTCATGAAAGTATTAACTTAAAACGAAATGGGCAATATTTGTGATAGAGATTTTTTTAAATCTTCAATAGGCAGAATCAGGCATTGGGAATAAGAAAAAACATGCAATAATGGAGAGTCGAACCGTATAAAAAAAATTGAGACGGCTTAAATAAGCCGCCTCAAAGCCATGAAAACAATTAAACAATATTCAGAAAACAGAAAACTAGAAACAATTATATGGTTAAAATCTCTTGACTCTTGTCATCAAGCATCTTGTCAATTTTTTTGCTGAAGTCGTTAATCATGATTTGAACTTTATCTTCAGCGTCTTTTTCCAAATCTTCAGAAAGCCCTTCCTTCAACATTTTCTTTAAATTGTCGTTGGCGTCTTTACGTGCACTTCGCAAACTAACTTTAGCAATTTCACCTTCTTTATGAACCTGTTTCACCATGTCTTTACGACGTTGTTCGGTTGGCGCAGGAACATTAATCCGAATATATTCACCGTTATTATCAGGATTAAATCCCAAATTCGAGTTTATAATTGCTTTCTCAATGGGATGAATCATATTTTTCTCCCATGGTTGAATTGCAATTGTTCGTGCATCGGGAGTATTAATGTTTGAGACTTGAGCGATTGGAACTATATTTCCATAATAAAGTACCATCACGGTATCCAACATCCTGGGAGAAGCTTTTCCGGCGCGCAAATGAACCAATTCTTTATCGAGATGGGCAAGAGCGTGTTCCATTCTTTCCCTGCAAATATCTAAAACCATTTGAACCTCTTCGTGCATATGAACTAACTCTTTTCGTTTATTAAAAGTGCTGACAACAAATATAGAAATAATTCAAGAAAATCAAAATATTAAAAAAATTTGCCTGAAAATATCCGATTTACTAGCGATGAACGTATGTTCCAATGGGTTGACCTTCCATAACTTTTTTAAGGTTTCCCATGACATCCATGTTAAAAACGATGATAGGCAGATTATTTTCCTTACACATGGCTGTAGCCGTGAGATCCATGACCGTTAAACCACGCTGATAAATTTCGTCAAACGATATCCGGTCGAAGCGGGTAGCGGTGGGATCCTTTTCCGGATCTGCGGTATAGATGCCATCTACGCGTGTACCTTTTAACATCACATCAGCCTCAATTTCAATTCCCCGTAATGAAGAGCCAGTATCAGTGGTGAAATATGGATTTCCGGTACCTGCAGAAAAGATAGCAACTTCGCCCTTTTCAATCACTTCAATTGCCCGGTCTTTCGAGAAAAACTCTCCAACTGGTTCCATCCTGATAGCAGTTAAAACGCGTGACTTGCACCCAACACTGGTTAATGCCGAATTTAGAGCCAAGCTATTAATTACTGTAGCAAGCATTCCCATCTGATCTCCTTTTACGCGGTCGAATCCTTTGGTAGCTCCACTTAATCCACGAAAAATATTACCTCCTCCAATAACAATTCCAATCTGAATACCCATTTCTGAGATTTCTTTGATTTGCTCAGCATAATCGGCTAAGCGCTGATGATCGATTCCGTATTGCTGACTTCCCATCAGTGACTCGCCGCTCAGCTTTAAGAGAATTCGTTTAAATTTTGGCATACAATTATTTTTTTTCAAAAATACATTAAAAGTTTTAATGAAGCCGATGTTAAAGTTGAGGTAAATGAAAAAAGTCAACCAAAACGGTTGACTTTTAATTTTGTGCTCTTGAGGTGAATCTGAGCAAACTTTCTTTACAATTTCGAATTGTCTGATTCTGATTTGCTTTCCAAAAATAGTTAGTTCAAAACAAACTATGAAGTAATTCTAACTAAATTAAATGAAACGGTCAATAATCGACACGAAAGGGTCAATTGGGCAAATGAACTGTTAATTGCCTGATAAAAACTAACGCTAAAAATCAAAATTTCAGGCTTAATCCAAGGCCAAACATCTCTTTAAACTGGACTCGGGGACCACTCGCTTCAATAATTCCGTCGATATTTTTATCCACATCAATTTTAATATCATCATCATAGATGAGATTGGTAATCCCAACTTTTGTTCTGAAAAAATTAAAATAAAGTTTCGGCCCATTCGCGTTTCAGTAAACTATAGACTTCCAGATCGAAGTAATCATGATTGTGCCTCTCTCCTGCCCTTTCCACTCCTTCGAATGAGAAGCCAAGCCGCCTTGGAATAGCCGAGCTTTTTTCGTTACCAACGCCGCACCGAATCTGCACGCGGTTCATGTCCATATTTCGGAAAGCAAGGTTGACCATTTTTCGGGCGGCGGCAGTGGCAATTCCTTTTCCGGTCATCTTTTCTGCCAGCCAATAACCAATTTCAATTTTATCGTTGACCCGATCGGCATCTTTAAAACCGATTAATCCTGCAAATTCATGTTTGTACCAAATTACATAGACTTCATCGCGCACCGAAATCGGTTTCTCCAAAATTGAACGGACAAATTTCTCAGTATCTTTAGCTTTTTGGGTAAAATCAACAAAGGGAAGCCATTTCCGCAGAAATTTTCGGTTTTGGTCAATGGTTTTGAAAATCATATCAACATGCGAAAGGTTCAACCTTTCCAGAAACAGATGATCATCGATGGTAAGTTTTTCCATGCCGTATTTATTTGGTTTAAAAATTTGTGGGAAACAATAGCTAAAGTACAAAAAAAGGTGAATTTTTAATCTGATGCTGATTTGATTATATTTGCTGCCTTTCAGAAATGATTTAATTTGAAGTTAAGTATTTAAATAACAACACCATGAAGAAACTAGCTATTCTGATACTCTTATCAGGATTATTCGTTATCCCATCTTTGGGTCATGCCCAAAGTAGTAATGAAACGAAATTACAGATCGAAACCGAATTCGGTACGATCAAGATTAAATTGTACAACGAGACTCCGCTTCACCGCGACAATTTCATCAAGCTGACTAAAGATAGTTTTTATACCGATTTGCTATTTCACCGTGTAATTCAGGGATTTATGATTCAAGGTGGAGATCCGAACTCGAAAAATGCTGAACCGGGGAAACAACTTGGCAGTGGTAGTCTGGAATATACCATTCCGGCAGAAATTATTCCGAATTTTTTTCACCGGAAAGGAGTTTTGGCTGCTGCCCGCACCGGTGACCAGATGAATCCGGAAAAAAGATCATCGTCAACACAGTTTTATATCATGCAGGGAAAAGTATTTCGATCCGGTGAACTCGATACCCTGGAACAGAATATGAACGAGTCGCGCAAAGTAAATATGCTGCAAATGCGCATAAAAACCATTGAACCCGAACTCAATCAGCTTAATGCCGAAAGGAAACAGGACGAGTTGAAGGCAAGAATCAATGGACTAAAAGCTGAAGTCGCCAGTGAAGAAATGAAATTATCCCGTCTCAAATTCTCTGAAGAACAGCGGAAAGCCTATACAACCATTGGCGGGTATCCTTCGTTGGATAATAACTACACTATTTTTGGTGAAGTTACTGAAGGAATGGATGTTGTAGATACAATTGCGAAACAGCAAACCGATTCTTCCAACCGTCCGGTGAAGGATATCAATTTCAGTATTACTCTGCTCAATTAATTGTACTCCTGCTTTCGAACCAAAAAAATCACGAATCCTGAAGATTTGATTCGCTTTAATCACTGAATCATTATCTTTGCCGCTCAATTCAAGATCATGAATCCGATGTTAGATAAAATCAGGGAATTAAAAGCAGAAATTGAACAGGCTTCGGTTTCGGCCAAAGAAGAGGTTGAAGAACTACGTATTAAATATATCAGCAAAAAAGGTCTGCTCGGACAGCTTTTTAACGAATTCAAAGATGTACCTACCGAACTTAAAAAAGAGGTTGGGCAAGCCATCAATGAATTGAAAGAACTGGCTGTCAACAAGATCAATGAGCTTAAAGACGCTTTTGAATCGGCGGAACAGGGTGAATCAGGAAACGACCTGACCATGCCTGGAGAACCCATTAAACTGGGAAGCCGTCATCCGCTTTCGATTGTCAAAAATGAAATGATTGACATTTTTACCCGCCTCGGTTTCACCATTGCTGAAGGTCCTGAAATTGAAGACGACTGGCATGTTTTTTCGGCTTTGAATTTTCCACCGGAACATCCGGCCCGAGATATGCAGGATACTTTTTTCATCGAGAAAAATCCGGATGTTTTGCTCCGGACTCACACTTCGAGCGTACAAATCCGGGTAATGGAAAAAACCCAGCCGCCAATCCGTGCTATTTTCCCTGGACGCGTTTTTCGCAACGAAGCTATTTCGGCGCGATCACATTGCATTTTTCACCAGATTGAAGGTTTGTATGTTGACGAAAATGTATCGTTTGCCGACCTGAAACAAACGCTGCTGTATTTTGCCCGCGAACTTTTTGGCGAAAAATCTCAGATCCGTCTTCGCCCATCGTATTTCCCATTCACCGAACCATCAGCCGAAATGGATGTGAGCTGTTCGATTTGTGGTGGCGAAGGTTGCAATGTATGTAAATATACCGGCTGGCTCGAAATTCTGGGTTGCGGCATGGTTGACCCCAACGTTCTGGAAGCCTGCAACATCGACAGTAAAAAATATACCGGTTTTGCCTTCGGAATGGGCATCGAGCGCATCACCATGCTGAAATACGGAATCAAAGACATTCGCCATTTCTTCGAGAATGATGTGCGATTTTTGAAGCAGTTTGAATCGGCGAATTAAAATTGCTTTTGGTTGTCATTGGTTGTCATTCAATAGTCCATCGGATACGGAGAAACGGGATTATTTCCCGTTTCCAGATGCGAAGGGGGGTGAGTCAATCTAAATAGAAGACCCTAAAACACGACATTATTTCATCCACTTATTTATATCGTTAGACCACGCTTATAAACTAACTATAATCTGATAATCAACTCCCATTCCAGGTTCACTATACATTGTGATTTTACCCCCGATCGTTTGAATCCGGTTTTGCAGATTAAACAAACCGAGTCCTTTTTTCTTGGAAAGAGTATCTGCTAGATGAAAGCCAATCCCATCGTCCTTGTAATGCAACAGGAGTTGACTGTCGGCATCGTTCAGCAAAATGTTGACATTTTTCGCACGGGCATATTTTATCGTATTGTTCAGGCACTCGATTACCGCACGGTAGAGCGCCGCTTCTATTTCGTCACCCAAACGCCTGGTGACATCGCTGTTAAATGTGATCTTGAGTCCTGAAGATTCTCCTAATTTATTTACAAAACTATGTATAGCAGAACTTAATCCGTGGTTGGTTAACAGATGCGGACTCAGTTTATTCGAAATCTCACGAACAGCTGTCAGTGCTTCTTCAATAATATCTTCTGCTTTATGAATAATATCGTCGCGCGAGATGTTGGTATTGGGTCGCAAAGACCATTGCAGGTATAGTTTTATTGCTGAGAGTAGCGGACCCAAACCATCGTGAAGTTCCTTTGAAAAATAGGCGCGCTCCTTTTCTTCAGTATGAATAATGGCTTTCACAATGTTTTTCTGAATTTGCTTTCTTTCTGAAATGTCATGAGCAACTGCATAAATTACCCGCTCATTTCCAAGGTAATTGAAAAAGAATTCAACAGAAATTTGTGAAAGATCCTTTCGGATACATTCAAGTTCCACATTAAAATTTCGATCGGATGAAACCTTTATTGGATTAAAAATCTCCAGTTCATCCAAATAATCATGTACAACCAACTGCGTCAGTCTCATTCCAATCAGTTCATTATCATCATATCCGAAAGTTTGAACCATTGCTGAGTTGGCATATTCGATAATCCCATCCCGACATATAAAAATTCCATCGGCAACGTTTTCAGATAGAAGTTTATATTTCTCATTGCTGGTTTTTAACAGTTGTTGGGTATTTATTCTTTGCGTAACATCCCGGTTGCTACCACGGTTACCGGTATGTTTTCCATTTTCATCAAAAAGAGGCTGGCAAACATGCCCCATCCACCTGATCGATCCGTCGGACCTGATGATCCTGAAATTTATTTCCTGACTTGCACCCTTTGCCTTATCTTCATTTTGTTTATGACATTTAAAAAATTTAAAGTCAGCCGGATGAATAATGTCAGGGAGTAGTCCCGGATTTTTCAGGAATTCAGACGCCGGATATCCTGTGATTCGTTCACAGGATGGTGAGCAATAAATGAAGTTCCCATTTTGGTCAGTCCAATATTCCCAGCCATAGGTATGGTCAGCCACAGTCCGATATTTCTCCTCTGCATCTTGAAGTCCAGCATTCATCTTCGATAATTCTGCTGTTCGTTCAAGGACCCGTTTTTCAAGCTTTTTACTAATTTCTATCAGGTTCTGTTCAGCTTGCTTCCGAAATGTTATATCATTATTTGTGACAATTGCCCCCCTGATGCTGCCATTGTTGTTATACAAAGGAACGGTTGAGGATAAAATAATTTTGTGGGTTCCGTCGAAACATTCAATCTCGATTTCCTCGTCAATCGATGTTTCTCCTTTATCAATGGCTCTAGAAGCTGACCATTCATGAGGTTTAATCTGTTTACCGGAATTTAGCCACCAACCTTTGTATTCGCCAAAATTTTCCTTTCCAATGTAACGAATTCCTGCCCATATCATTTGTCCGGTATCATTTCCTGAAATAATTTCGCCTTTTTCGTTCAATATCCAAACACCCACAGGCAAAAGCTTCATTACTATTTTTAGCAAATCCTCACTTTGTTGTAAAGATTCCTCTGTCTTTTTGTGCTCAGTAAGATCAACAACGAATCCAATGAAACGATCATCTGAAAGTTTGACTGCATCGACTGACCAATGTCCTTTGGTTTGGTCTTTTCTAATGAAAGAAAATTCTCCCTCCGCATAACCATTTTTCTCCAAACGTGCGAAATGATCGGAAGCTTGTTCTATTGATTCTTCCGGAATAAGTTCTAATAACTTCATCGAGAGGAGTTCTTCTTTACTATATCCCGTAATTTTTATTGCTGCTGAATTTACATCAATATACTGACCTTGTTGATTCGCTACAAAAATTCCATGCGGAGCAAATTCAATGTAATTACGAAACCGCTGTTCGCTTTCTTTTAATTCCTTCTCGTTCTGCTTACGTTTAGTAATGTCGTGCACGAAAGCAACAAACTGTCCACCATCAACCGGATGATACTGAATACTCACCTCAAGATCAATCACAGTCCCATTCTTGCGCAAGTGTCTGGATTCGTAACGAGCATCTCCCTGCTCAATGATCTTCTTCAGTCTCAAATTGATGCTATCGCCATCTCCTGAAAGTACCAGATCCGAAATATGCATTTGTAAAAGCTCCTGTTGGTTGTAACCAATAAACTGGCAATATGCATCGTTAACTTCCAACAGAAAGCCTTCATGATTCAGTAATAAGAATCCATCCATTGCAGCCTTTATAATTGTTTCTTGTCGTTCGGCATTCTGAATCAGATCGGTAATGTCATTCACAATAACAATAGCACTTTCAACCAATCCAAAAACTTTCATTGGAGAGATATTGGACTTAAACCACTTCATTTCGCCGTTTTCGCCTAAGCCTCGAGACAAATAAGTTTGATTGGTTTCTTCACTGAAAACTAAATCCAGGGCATTTCTCATTTCATCCTGAAATTGTGGTGCAGCCAGTTCAATGAAATTTTTACCAACTACATTATTACTTTGAAATTCAGGAAAATAACTGTTTGAATAGGTAATATATCCCGCCTTATTTACTTCCAGTACCTGGTTGGGGATATTCTCAATAAATGCCCTTTGCCTGGCTTCACTTTTACTTAATGATGCTTCTGCTCTCCTTAAATTATCGTTCTGCATTTCAAGTTCAAGCTGACTCGCTTTTAATTCCTGCAGAAGTTTTCGGATTTCAGTTTCATTGAACATCACATCCGGGATATTCACTTTTTGGATCTGAACCTTACCAGATTTTGGATTTTTTGTAACCGAATCGGAGAATGGTTTTTTTTCTTTTTTCATTTAGAAGTAGGTCTTGGGGCGCGAGCCGGAAATATACGAATTTATGAGTTTGTATCACATTCAATTCAGGGAAATCGCTTTTAAAAATTATTAAGATGTTTTTTTCAAAAAACTTACCTGCCCTTTCAGTGCGATGTGTTTCATGGACTAATTTTAACCCAACGCGTTGCGTTGGGCTAGAATAATCTGCACTTTCAGTGCGGAATCAGTCTAAAGCTATTGTGTATAATGCCTATCACTAAAAATGCAAAGTGATCAGACAAAAAATGAAAAGAGGCTGAACTCTTACGAGCCAGCCTCTTTCCTATTTCAAATTCCGGATACTTCTATTTCTTCAGTTCTTTTATCCGTTTCAGATTTCTCCGTTTAGCCATCTTCAATTTAATGGTATAATCGAGCTCATACAAAGCAGGCACAAACATCAGGGTGAGGAAGGTTGCAAAGCTTAATCCGAAGATAATTGACCAGGCCAATGGACCCCAGAAAGCCACATTATCACCACCGAAATAGATGTGCGGATTTAGTTCGGTAAACATGGTGGCAAAATTGATGTTCATACCCACCGCCAGCGGAACCAAACCAAGCATGGTTGCTGTAGCTGTCAGGATTACCGGGGTAATACGGGTAATTCCACCTTCGATAATTGCACGGCGCGTTGGCATTCCCTCTGCCTTCTTGGTATCGATGAATTCAACAATCAGAATTCCGTTTCGGACGACGATTCCGCCCAATGCAATTATACCCAAACCAGTCATCAGGATTACGATTTCCATATCGAAAATTATAACACCCAACAAAACGCCGATGATACTAAATATTACCTCACTGAGGATGATGAGCGATTTGCTCATGGATCCAAACTGGGTGATCAGAATAAAGAAGATGAGTCCGAGTGCGATAATCATGGCTTTCAGAAAGAACGCAGTGGTTTCATCCTGATCTTCCTGTTCACCGGTTAATTTGATTTCAGTACCCGAGTGAAGTGCGAAAGTTTTTGCCTCGTTCTTGATGATCGGAACAATATCGTTGGCCGAATATCCCGAAAGCAAGTTTGAATAAACGGTAATAATGCGCTTCTGATTCAATCGTTTAATTCCGGCGTATGATGAAGTATAATCGATCCGTGCAACAGTCGATAATGGTATACTTCGCAGCATCCCGGTATTCATGTCGCGGTAGGTGATTTCAAGGTTAACCAGTGAGTTGATATTGTCACGAGTCACTTTTCCATATCGAAGCATGATCGGGTACTCGTCTTCTTCCTGTTTCAGTTTCGAAATTTCCTTTCCGTACAACGCGGTACGAATTTCCATGCCAATCTGTCCGGTCGAGATTCCTAAACGCTGAGCACGATCGCGATCGATTTGAATAATAATTTCAGGCGTGTTCATCTCGAAATCGGTTTTTAACTCTTCCACACCCGGAATATTCATCGAGTCGAGATAAGCCTTAAACGAATTCGCATCCTCAACCAGTTCTTCCAGATTTTCACTGGTCACCTCAATGTTTATAGGCTTTCCGGTTGG
This sequence comes from Bacteroidales bacterium, assembly GCA_038329265.1. Classification (GTDB taxonomy): domain Bacteria; phylum Bacteroidota; class Bacteroidia; order Bacteroidales; family Prolixibacteraceae; genus Aquipluma. The sequence goes on from JBBQMW010000010.1 coordinate 37,765, forward strand.
TGGTCCGTTACCGTTTTTGCCCACGGTAATTTCTGCACCACTAATATTGGAGGTCTCTTTTCGGATAATTTCCATGTATTCGGTGGTCGAAACTCCTGAAGTACGATGCTTGTGCTCCACAAAATTCACCGATACTTTTCCTCTGTTAAAAGGAGTTCCGGTTGTTGTAAAACCTTCTTCTTCGGCGCCAATAGTAATGTTCGAGATAATAGATTCAACATCGGGATTATTCCGTCCAATGGCTTTATATACCCGTTCTTCAGCTATTTTGGTAACACTGTCGGTCACATTCTGATGCGTACCCGATGGCATTTTTACATACACATAAATGTTATTGGGGTCGTTTTCAGGGAAAAACAAAACGGTTGGCTTAGCGAGTCCGGTTAAAAAGATTGTCGCAAAAAACAAACCGACCATTCCGAATAAAATCCATATCGGACGAGCTCCCTGCAACACATAGCGAAGCTGCCTTGCATATATCCGCATGAGAAAAGGCCAGGTTTTTTCCTGAAAAGTGGTGATCATTTTCTTGATCACATAATGGAAAAGAAGAATCATGATTACGGCAAATACCAGGAAGTTAGCCAATCCATAGACTTTGGTGGCATAGAATATTCCAGCAACTACAAGCATTACAATCATGAGGATTTTAGCTTTTTTCCAGCCACTACCCTTCTGAAATTCAGTATCGTATTCATGTTTCATAAACGAAACCGCAAATACCGGGTTGAATATATAGGCCACAAAAAGCGAAGCGAACAAGGTGATAATCAGGGTTACCGGTAAATAATGCATAAACTGCCCTACAATTCCGGGCCAGAAAACCAGCGGAAAGAATGGCGCCAGCGTGGTTAATGTTCCTGATAAAATAGGAAGAAAGACCTCTCCGGCAGCTTTTTTTGCCGCTATATTAATATCGGGATTGAATTTGTGCAAACGGTGTGTATTTTCGATGACCACAATGGCATCGTCAACCACAATTCCGAGGGCAAAAATGAAGGCGAACATCACGATCATATTCATAGTGTAACCCAGACTCGGAAGAATCAGATAGGCAACGAACATGGAAAGCGGAACCGCCAAACCAACAAAGAACGCGTTGGTAATCCCCATAAAGAACATCAGAACGATAGTAACCAGAATAAACCCAATGATAATGGTATTATTCAGTTCTTCGAGGGTGTTACGGGTCAAAAGGCTGGTATCACCTGTAATGGTTACATCCAAACCTTTGGGGTAATTATTACTTTTCAAATCATCAATAATCACTTTAATATGATCGGATGCATCGAGTAGGTTTGATCCACTCTTTTTGATCACATTCAGGGTAATTACATTTTCACCGTTCAAACGGGCAAAACTCTCTTGCTCTTCGAAACTGTCGTTTACTTCTGCGATGTCGCCCAATCGGACAAAAGCGCCGCTCGACGAATGCACTATAATATTACGGAGTGTTTCAACATTTTCGAACTGACCTTTGATACGAACGGTGTTGCGGGTTCCGTTGCTGGTTAATGAACCTCCCGAAATAGTCAGATTCTCTAACGAAACGGCCTGTTCAATATTCCCAAAAGTTACTTTGGCAGCCTGCATTTTGAAAATGTCGGCATTGATTTGAATCTCGCGGTCGAGTGCTCCGACTATATCCACACGGGTTATCTCTTTCAGCCCTTCAATTTTATCCTGAGCGATTTCGGCAAAACGTTTCAGTTTATCGAGATCATAATTTCCGGAGATATTGATGAACATCACAGGCATCGCCGAAAGGTCGATGTCCATAATCTGCGGATCGGCAGGCAAATCGGTTGGCAAATCGGCTTTTGCTTTATCTACCGCATCGCGAACACGCTGCTTGGCAGTTTCGATTTTCAGATCGGGATCGAACTCCACGATGATCGATCCAAAATCCTGAACCGAATTACTGGTAATCTTTTTAACATCGGCAATCGATTTGAGTTGTTTCTCTAACGGACGGGTAACCAGATTCTCGATATCGGAGGGAGAGGTTCCTGGATAGGGCGTAGTGACTATAATATAGGGAATTATTACCTGAGGAAATTGTTCCTTCGGGATAAAATAGTAATTCATCAAACCAAGAACCGAAATTATCGTTGCAAGTACATATACACTTGTCCGGTTATCGATTGCCCAGCTTGTCCCAAAAAATTCTTTAAACTTGTTTTCTTTCGACATAATAGGTCATATTTGATATTAGAAAACGATTTTTTCGCCGGCATTCAAACTTTGATACCCGGAAGTAATGATTTTTTCGCCGGCTGAAATTCCTTCCAGAATTTCAATCGTTCCGTCGTAATCCATTCCGGTTTTCACAGGTCTGGCCTCAGCCACAAATCCAGTGCCTTCGGATTTAGCGATGAAAACAAATTTACCTTCGCGGTTGCTCTGCACCTGATTGACCGGAAGACAGAATGCTTTTTCGTTGGTATAATCCTGAATTTTTATGTAGGCGATCATATTGGCCCGCAACTCAACTTCCTTAGACGAAATTTTACATTCAATCCGGAATGTCCGGTTGGTTGGATCGATAAAACGGCTGGTGAAATTCAGTTTCGTCTCGATGTCTTTTCCTAAATCGGGGAAACTCACCAAAGCAATATTGCCATCTTTAATACGAGTGGCATAGGTCTCGGCAACATCCGCGGTAATCTTGGCTACATTCATATTAATCACGCGAATGGTTGAAGTTGGCATTCCGGGCGAAGCCATTTGACCAACACGCAATGGAACACTTTCGACAGTGCCGCTGATCGGGGATAAGATTTTGGCCATTTTCAGCTGCTCTTTAATGGTGTTTGCGCGCATTTCCATCGATTCTTTGTTGGCTTTTGCCTGAAGAAATTGAACTTCGCTGCCAATTTTCTTATCCCAAAGTGCATTTTGTTTTTCATACATACTCGTTGCCAGAGCCATCTGCGTATTCACTTCTTCAAGAGATTGTTTCAAAACCATGGCATCGAGTTCAACCATCACCTGTCCCTTTTTTACAAATGAACCTTCGGTAACATAAACGCCGGTAACTATACCAGACATTTGCGGGCTTACAGCAATATTCTGATCGCCGTCAACGGTACCCTGTACCTGAATGTAGTGGTTAAAAACACAATCGGCTGCTGGTGTAACTTTTACTGAAACTGCTTTTACTTCCGCAGTATTTCCATTCGGATTGACCACAGCTTCTAAGGTTGCAATTTGAGTGTCTAATTGTTCACGCTGTAATTTCAGCTTTTCAAGCTCAGCTTTTTTGTCGGTACTCTGACTGCATGATACCAAAAAGGCGATCAGAGCTGAGTAAATAATAATCTTTTTCATTGCTTATGTATTTGTAGTTTTTAATATTTATTTAGCCGAATAATCCTGATTGATGTTGAACAGTTTCTCCAATTTTGATTTTGCTGTCAGCACATCACCAATATTCTGGTAATAAGCTGTCAGGTTGGATAAATACTGGTTCTGGGCAGCTAAAAGATCTGTACTTGACGACAAACCTTCTTTGTATTTTTCGAGTGTGGTTTGATAAATCCGATCCGACAACTCCTTTGTTTTTTTCTGAATCTGTAATTTCTCAAGTTTAATCTTCAGGTCGCTCTGGTATTGGTTAGCCTGCATAATTAAACTGTTCGAAACAAAAATTCTGGTATTCTCCGATTTCTGAACTTCATACTTTTTCTGTGCGACCTTTGCCATGCGCTCGCCACTGCTAAAAATCGGTAACGATAAATTGATTCCAAGCATATCTTTCGGAGCAAAATCGAAGAAAGGGGCTTTCAGTTTTTCAGAGTGCCTGTAATAACCATTCAGGACAGGCAGATATTCCGACTTCGCCAATTTGTAATTGAGTTTAGCCACTCGTTGTGCCGTCTCAATAAGCTGATAATCCACGCTTCTTTCTAAACTGAACTGCTCACCAACTAAAGCAAGACTTGATGCTGTTAATGAATCGTTCGATGCCAGTTCATCGGTTAACTGAATGATCCCGGCTTCCTGTATTCCCAATTGAATTTTCAGTAAACGGTAGGCCATTTCAAGGTTACTGTCTATCTGGGAGATCGCGTTTCGGACTCCATTTGCAGTAACTTCGAGCTGATCAACATCCGTCTTTTCAACGAAACCCTGTTTGTTCATTTCTCCGATTTCGTAGAGTGTTTTTTCAATGTTTTCGAGGTTTTGCACCAATATTTTCCGGCCTTCTTCGGTAATCTGAATCATGTGATAGGTGTTAATTACCGATTCAATTACATCAAGTCTTATTTTCTCGTTGTTCTGTAAGGTCAGATCGAAATAGACTTTTGTAGCCTGCAAACCAACAATATAAGCTCCGTTAAATATGAGCTGCGAAGCGGTCAGGTCTGCGGTGATCTGGTTTTTAACGCCCAATTCCATCATTTGACCTTCAGGTGCATTCGGATCAAAAACGTTTGCCGGAATCGACGGCACTTTCGGAAGGAAAGTATAAGCTGAAGTAATGTCAACATGGGGTAAGCCCATCGCTATGGTTTCCCTGATCTTTTTGCGCGCAATTTCCAGATCCAGTTTCGAATTCATCATGCTGGTATTAAACTGCATCGCCATATTAACGGCTTCATTGAGAGAGAGTTTCTGCGGTTCCTGCGCCCCGGCAAACATCATTCCCGAAAGGAATAATGCGACTAGAAGGACAATCTGTTTTTGTTTTCTAAACATGTTTTGTAATCTTTATAGGTTATGTATATTTTTATTCAATTCTGTTATTTCTGATTTGCGTTTTTCAAAATAAGCAAGGCCTTCAGCGTTCGAAATAGCGCGGATATGGTTTTCGAACATGACCTCAAACACCTTTTCGAAGGTGATATTTTCGACCATACAAAAATCCTTATTATGCATCAAAACCAGATTCCGGACATACAGACCAGCTACCAGCTCAACACTCAAATCAATGCGGTACACTCCTTCCTTAATCCCCTGTTCAAGATTATTGCTGATCATACTAAAAATATGATTCTGTTTCCGAACCATAAATTCATTAAAGATCGGCTCATAGTACTTTTTGAGTTCAAACTTGATCTTCGGGTCAAGTTTCCCCATTTCTTGAGAAACGATTAAACTTACCTGTATCAATAGCTCGATGGCGTTTAAATTCCCGGTTTCAATACTCGTGAATTGAATATTCATTTTATAATCATCGTAGTAGAAGAGTTTCTCGATCAAATCTTCCTTACTCTTCACATACTGATAAAGCGTTTTTTTCGAAATCCCCAAACTACGGCTGATATCGTCCATATTCAAACTCCGGATACCGAATTCAGAAAACAACTCGATCGTTTTTTCCAAAATCGCCCGTAATTTCGGATCTTCAAAATTAAATTGGTCTTGCATTTTTGATTCTACTTTTTATTTCGGCACAAAGAAAGGAAACATTTTAGACATGAAACGTTTCCTGTATGTAAATTGTTCATTAATTAATCGTGCAAAGTTTCATCTTTTAGTTGTTCAACTATTAAGAAAGGTAGATCGAACGATCATTTCGGTAGGTAAATGACTGATTTTAGGAGGTAAAAGCCCAAGCCCCACCAAAAAGCCTAAAGCCTCCCCCTTACCCCCTCCGAAAGAGGGGAACAAAAAGCATTGAATAAGGTTATCGGTAATTTTGATCGAAGTCTTTTTAAGCCCTCCCCGTCAGGAAGGGTTTGGGTGGGGTTATGGGCTTTGGCTATTTAAAATATCAGCCCGGTCAACCAGGCCCAAACCACATATCGCAGAAATTTCCCGGCCAACATAACGCTTCCAACCAGCCAAACGTTGGCACGAAGGAGTCCAAGCCCAACAACAAATATATCGCCTACGCCGGGAACCCAGCTTAAAAATGCAAAAATGGCTCCGCGTTTATACATCCGATTGTGCCATTTTTCGATCGTTTCGCGTTTGATCCGAAGATACTTTTCAATCCATTCCCACTTTCCAAGATATCCAAGAGCATAGCTGGTCATTCCACCTACCCAATTGCCCAACGAAGCAATAATAACAGCCAGGTAAACATCGGTACCACTGGTAAGAACTGCTGTAAGCACAATTTCGGAACTAAACGGCACAACAGTTGCCGCCAGAAAACTGGCCAGAAATAAGCCCCAAAGGCTGTAATCTAAAAGTCCGGTCATAATATTGGCAAAAGTAGAAAAGAAATAGGAAGCGAACGGCAAAGGATAGCTCGTTGAATGAAATAAAAGCTAGATCGAAGCGCCATCCAGTGCCGTCTGCTTTAGCTGACGGTCATTTGTTGAGCCAATTGCCCTTCCTGTTGTTCGAACAAATTTAACTACCTTTGATGCCACACTATTAAATACGAATAACATGGATTCTACGCGCCAAAATAAAATATCGCGTTTATTGCAGAAAGACCTCGCTGAAATTATTCAGAAAGAAGGAAGAGATATATTTCCAGGTGTAATGGTCAGTGTAACCAATGTGCGGATTTCACCCGATCTTTCGATTGCGCGGGTTTACCTGAGCATTTTCCCTTCTGAAAAAGGTGCTGCGGTATTGCTCGAAATAAAAAAACATACCTCCAAAATCAGAGGACTGCTCGGACTTAAAGTCGGCAAACAACTTCGGATAGTACCTCAGCTTGATTTCCACATCGACGACAGCCTCGATTACATCGATAACATCGACCGGCTACTCAAAGAATAGTTCAAAGTAACAGGTTCAAAGTTTCAAGTTGCGCTCGGCAACTGCTTAACTTTGTATTTCTAGCTTTAAACTTTTAACAATTTAACTTTAAACTTACCGATGCAATACGATCCGATTAAACGTTCGCTGGGAAAAGTTTTTAACCAAAACCCAATTCTACGGAAACTGTTTTACACACTGCTCGATCTCTTGCTTTTACGGGCATGGCATATCCGAAAAGAGCTTCGCAAACGAAGCCATATTGCTCCTGAAGTAAAAACTATTCTGGATGCAGGTTCAGGATTCGGTCAATATACTTACCGCATGGCCAGGTGGTTTTCGCAGGCTGAAATAAAGGCTGTTGATATTAAACCCGAGCAGATTGACGATTGCAATACCTTCACACAAAAAGCAGGTTTATCCAGTCGGGTAAAATTTGAACTGGCCGACCTGACTAGCTTTCAGGAAAAAGACAAATACGATTTGGTGCTTTCGGTAGATGTGATGGAACACATTGAAGAAGATGTTCTGGTTTTCCAAAACTTCCATGCCTCCATGAAAAAAGGAGGGCTTTTGCTGATTTCGACACCATCCGATCAGGGCGGTTCCGACTCGCACGATCACGAGCACGAAGAAGGCGTTCACGGTTTCATCGACGAACATGTGCGCGACGGATACAACATTGGCGACATCAAACGGAAATTGAAATCAGTTGGTTTTTCGAAAGTTGAAGCCCGCTATTCGTATGGTACTCCCGGGAAAATCTCCTGGAAACTTTCCATGAAATACCCGATTATGATGCTGGGTGTAAGTAAACTGTTCTTTGTCATTCTCCCGTTTTATTACCTCATCGTTTTTCCATTTGCCATTATCCTGAATTTCATCGACCTCGGATTTAAACATAAAAGCGGAACCGGTTTGATTGTAAAAGCCTGGAAGTAACTAATAACTAAATATTGAAAACCGCCTTCTATATCGCCCGTCGTTACCTGATTTCAAAAAAGTCAGTCAATGTAATCAACATCATTTCAGGTGTTTCGGTTGCCGGGGTAACTGTTGGAACCTTTGCACTTATTGTTATTCTTTCTGTTTTCAACGGGCTCGATACTACCATTAAATCACTGTTTTCATCGTTCGATCCGGATATCAAAATATCGGCGGCAAAAGGAAAATCATTCGATCTGAACGAAGGAAACTTCGAAGCCATCAAGAATCTGACCGGAATTGCCTCGGTTACGCCGGTAGTTGAGGAAGATGCTTTGCTCCGTTATGACGACAGGCAGTATTTTGCCACCATCAAAGGAGTTCCGTCCAATTACAGCGAAACTTCAGGCCTCGATACCACATGCATTACCAGTGGACGTTTTATGCTCGAATCGGGCCGGGTCCCATTTGCCGTGGTGGGTCAGGGTGTGGCTTACTATTTATCTGTTGGCCTGAATTTTACCGATCCGGTTCATATCTACACGCTCAAAAAAGGCACAAGCGGACGTCCTTCTCTGGCCAATGCATTCAATCACAGCACCATCTATGCCTCCGGAATTTTTCAGAATCAGCAGGAAATTGATTCCAAATATGTACTGGTTCCTTTTGGATTTGCGCAGGAATTGTTTCAGATGGGAAACCGGGTGAGTGCTGTTGAGATTGGCCTGAAACCAAATATTTCTGAAGATCGGGCCAAAGCAGAAATTATCGGACTTTTAGGCGAAAAGTTTGTGGTTAAAACACAATTCGAGCAGCACGAGCTTTTTTACAAGGTCATGCGATCGGAAAAGTGGGCCATTTTTATCATTCTGGGTTTTGTACTTGTCATCGCCTCTTTCAACATTCTGGGCTCCCTCTCGATGCTCATCATCGATAAAAAAGCCGACATTGCGATTCTTCAAAGCATGGGTGCCAACCAAAAACTGATCCGTACTATTTTCCTGTTCGAAGGCTGGATGATTTCCCTGGCCGGAGCTGTTTTTGGACTAATCCTCGGAATTCTCATTTGCTGGATTCAGATAGAATTCGGACTGCTGAAGATCCCCGGAAACGAAGGTTCGTTTATCTTTTCAAGTTATCCAGTCGAAATCCGGGTTACAGATCTGCTGTCCATTTTCCTGCTGGTTACCGGTATTGGTTTTCTCGCAGCCTGGTACCCCATCCGGTTTATCTCCGGAAAGTATTTGACAACTCCGACTAAATAATTCCAAAAAATATTACCTTTTCAGTTTTCCACGTAGTAGAAATGCGTAAATCGGGCAGCGTTTTTTTTTCTGAGGTCGAATCAATATATCTTCAAAACCTCTAAAAAAATTCGAAACCCAATGAACAAAATCATAGCAAAGAAGAGCCTTTCAGAAGATTTGGTGAAATTTGAAATAAGGACTCCAATCGCCATAAATGAAATAAAGCCCGGTCGGTATGTTCTGCTTATTGTTGAAAAAGACGAACCTGGAATTCCGGTATCAGTGGTCAAAACCAACCCCGAAAAAGAAACGATAACTGTTTTGGTTCATGTTGCCGATAAATACTCCCAACGATTGGCCGATCTGAATCAGGGAAGTGATATTTTTGCGGTCAATGGTCCTTTTGGATATCCGTTACCCATCGAAAAATTCGGCACTGTTTTATGCGTAAGCCGCGGCTGTGGCATCGTTATGCTTTTACCAATTCTGGCTTCGCTTCATGCTGCCGGAAACCGCATCATAACTATTCTTTCGGCTCAAACTCAGGAGGGCGTCCTGCTCCAAAACGAGATTAAAGCTGTTTCGGATGAAGTAATTGCAATTACCAATAACGAAATTAGTGGCGAAAAAAGCTCGCTTTGCCAGACGCTCACGCAAACCCTGAAAACCAACAAAATTGATCATGTATTTGTAGTCGGTTCGGCTACCACAATAAAAAACACCTGTGTACATGCCATCAAATACAATGTTCCAACACAGGCCATTCTATACATCAATAAAACCACAACAAAAACAGGGCATGGTATTTACAAGGTAACCGTTTCAGGTACTTCCAGAGCTGTTTGTGTCGATGGATATGACTTCAACGCCTGGTATCCGAATCTGGAAGAAATGATTAGACGGTTTGGACGCGATGAAGAAATACCTTGCAAATCCAGTTTAGCGAACGAATCAAACATTCCCGTTTAAACAGCAACGTGAATTCAGAACGAATGGCGCGAGGTAATCCGAAGGAATTTTTGGATGATTTCCGCCATTTGTTACCAACTGAACCAATTATGTGCTAATTTCGAAAAGCTTCTGAGCCCTAACTTCCGGATTCAGCAAAAACCTGACTAAAGTGGAGAATATGCCTAAAAATACGGATCCTTCAACGACCGGAAACCATCTCTTTAAACAAGATGAACTGACCTTCCGGATTATTGAAATTCTCGGCGAGGGAAAGGATTTGAGCAGGTCGTTACAGCAGGTTTGCGAAACGATTACCGGAAATTTGGTGACTGAAGATTCAGTTGCAGTGCGCATTTCATTCAGTGGAAAAATTTTTCAAAGTCGAGGGTTCGAAGAAACTTCGGCAGTGGTCAAACAGAATTTTCAATTACCCGACAGGACTGATGGACTGATCGAGTTGTTTCTTTCGCATCAGATCTTCTATAAATCCTCAGCAAACTTGATTGATGAAGCTGAATCGAGCCTGAAATTAATTGGGTCGTTGCTCGTTGGTCTGATCTCCAAAATTCAGCTTGAACGACTGACTTTTGACATGGGTGAACGACAAAAAGAACTAAAAAGCATCAATCGCACCACCGAAATCCTGAAAAAAAACACCTCGCTCAAAGAGGTGTTGCAGGAGATTTGCTCTTTTCTGCCCGAAGCCATGCAGTTCACGCAGCAAACCGTTGCCCGGATTACTTATGGCGGCCAAAATTTTACCAGCCCCAACTTCCACGAAACCCGCTGGAGGCTACAGAAACAATTCGATGCGCCAAACTCCATCAAAGGATCGATTGAAATTTATTACCTGAAAGAATTTCCGGAGGCTGACGAAGGTCCATTTTTACTGGAAGAACGCAACCTGATCGATAATCTTTCAGCCTTGATTTCCGGCACCGCCTCGAAAAAAGCGCTTCAGGAATTATTACTAAAAAATACCGAGCGACTGAAAGAGTTAAAAGGCATCAACCGAACCTCGCTGATTATTGACGAGGGGAAATCGGTGGACGAAACCTTGATGGAAATTTGCTCGATTCTGCCAAAATCGTGGCAATATCCGAAATATACGGTTTCGCGAATCAGGTTCGAAGGGAAATCCTACCTCAGCCCCAATTTCATAGAAACAGACTGGATCCAGAGCGAGAGTTTTGTAACCATAGACAATAAAAAAGGATCGATTGAAATATTTTACCTGAAACAATTTCCAAAAGAAGATGATGGGCCTTTTTTGCACGAGGAGCGCAATTTGCTGATGAATATTGCCCGCCTGATCAGCGGTTACCTGAACAATTACAAAGGCCGCGAGATTATTCACCGAAAAGGGGTTTCGGCTCAGATCATTCATCCTTCCGACGAATTCAGGAACTCGCTCATCAAGGATAAAAAACCGCTTCAACTGTATTTCAATCAGCAGGCCATCGACAAGTACATTTATCTTGACATGATGAAGTACAAAATCCGGCATATACTTTTTGTGGCCACCTTGTACGACGCTTTTACACTAGAGAGTGAAGATTCATTTTTCGAGAAATTTATGGGTGAAGCCTACCAGTACAGCCTGTTTTCAGTTCCACGTATAACCGGAGCATCAACAGCCGAAGAAGCGCTCAGTCTGCTCGAAACTACTCATTTTGATCTGGTTATCCTGATGGCAGGCATGGATAGGGAAGCTCCTATCGTATTGAGTGAACAAATTAAGGCCAAAAACGAGTCGCTGCCAATCTATCTGCTCCTGAATAAAAAAAGCGATATCAAGTACTTCGAAGAGCTGGTTCCCACCATCCGGTCGGTTGATAAATTATTCGTTTGGAACGGCGATTCGCTCATTCTGTTTGCCATTGTAAAGTCGACCGAAGACAAAGTGAACGTTGAAAACGACACCAAGATCGGACTGGTACGAGTCATCCTGCTGATTGAAGATTCGCCGCTTTATTATTCCAAATACCTCCAATTTCTATACGACATTGTTTTTGGACAAGTACAGCAATTGTTGCCCGAATTTGAAAAAAACGAGCTTGATAAAATCTCGAAAATGCGCTCAAGGCCCAAAATTCTTCTGGCCCGGAATTATGAAGAAGCCATTGCCATCTTCAATAAATACAAAGATTTTTTACTCTGTGTAATTTCGGATGTGGAGTTCGACCGCGGAGGGAAAATGGACAATCATGCCGGATTAACCTTTATTAAATACATCAAATCACACGTTTCAAAGCTTCCGATTATTTTGCAATCTTCGGAAATTCGTAATGAACAAGTGGCCAAAGATCTTGAAGTGACCTTCATCAATAAAAATTCGGAAACCCTTTTGAACGATCTCAAACAATATCTGACCAGTTATTTGGGATTTGGAAATTTTGTTTTCAGGGATAAAGAGGGAAACAAAATTGGTGTGGCAAAGTCGTTGCGCGAGTTCGAAACATTGCTTCAGGAAGTCCCCGATGAGTCACTATTTCTCCATGCCTCTGAAAACCAATTGTCGTTGTGGCTCATGTCGCGGGGTGAAATCCAACTTGCCAGAACACTCAATCCGGTATCGGCCAACACGTTCAAAGACATGGACGAGATGCGAAAGTTTTTCATTGATACCATCAAACACTATCGGGAAGAAAAGAAAAAAGGGAAAATTTTGAGCTTTGATGAAACTTCGAGTCTCGACGAAAAAAATATTGTCTCTTTCTCCGGAGGTTCACTCGGCGGGAAAGGACGAGGTCTGGCCTTTATTCACACTCTGATTTACAACCTCGATTTTCCGACGCTAGCCAACCGAATCAACATCCTTGCACCCATTACAGTGGTGATTGGCACCAATGAATTTCAGCATTTCATTTCGAAAAATAAGCTTTTCGATAAAATCATTGATCCTGACATTTCGTATGCCGATTTGCGACGTCATTTTGTCGATGCTCATTTATCGATTTCGCTCTTGAAAAAGCTGCTGGTTTTTGTTTCTCAGGTCGAAAAACCAATTGCCGTCCGATCATCCAGTTTATCCGAAGATTCCATCACTCAGCCATTTGCAGGGGTTTTCGATACCTACATTATTCCCAACCACGCCACAAACAAAAAGCTAATTCTCGAGCGGCTTTCAACAGCGATCAAACTGGTTTTTGCATCCACTTTTTCTGAAAAAGCCCGAAACTATTTTTCGATTATCCATCACAAAATTGAAGAAGAAAAGATGGCGGTGGTGCTTCAGGAGTTGGTTGGGAACCAATACGGCGACTTTTATTATCCACATATCAGCGGGGTGGCTCAGTCGTACAATTATTATCCGGTTGCGAATATGAAACCTGAGGAAGGTTTTGCTGTGGCCGCTGTCGGATTGGGAACATATGTGGTAGATGGCTGGAAATCGTTCCGGTTTTCGCCAAAATATCCCAAAGTTAGCATTCACAGCATCAAAGATTTACTGAACAACTCGCAGGTTCAGTTTTATGCGCTCGACTGCCGGGATAAGGATTTTGATTTTCTGGAACACGGCGAATTGGCCGCACTGCAACTAATGGACATCAGCGAGGCCGAAAAACATGGAACGCTGAATCATTGCGTTTCGGTGTACAACCCCAACAACGACCGTATTGAACCGGGACTGAGTATCTATGGCCCCCGAATCGTAAACTTTGCCGATATTCTGCAATACAACTATATTCCGTTGGCTGAAACGATCAGTATTTTGCTGAACACGATCAAAGAGGCTTTTGGGTCGCCGGTCGAAATCGAATATGCCGTTGATCTCGACCGCACGAAAAACGGTTTGCCCACCTTCTATCTGCTTCAGATAAAACCATTGATTGGCAATCAGATCCTGCAAAATATTGTGATCGATCAGTTGGATCAGTCGCAAATGGCATTATTCACCCGATCAAGTTTAGGAAATGGGGAAATCAATGATATCCGCGATGTGATTTTTGTGGATAACACAACGTTCAGCAAACTGAAAACCATTGAGATGGCCGCAGAGATTGAAAAATTGAATAACCAGATGATCAAAAACAACCGGCATTATGTGTTGATTGGTCCGGGTCGCTGGGGAAGCCGCGATCGGTTTGTAGGAATTCCGGTAAATTGGTCCCAAATTTCGAACGCCAAAGTTATTGTAGAGGTGAGCCTCGATAATTATCCGCT